>CAZEUE010000008.1:0-26316 GCA_964514615.1 uncultured Bifidobacterium sp.
GGGCACGGTGAGCACGGCGCTCACGCGGCCATCGGCCAGGGCCTCCTCGGCCTGCTCGGGGCCCAGGCGCACCAGGTCGACGTCGTCCTCGAGGCGGGTGGAGTAGTCGTCGATGGACAGCCGCTCGTCGCCCACCTGCACGGTGCGCCCGGATGCGGCGTCGAGGTTGACGAACGCCACCGATGGCCGGCGGTCGCCACCCGACAGGGCGATGGCCAGCAGGATCGCGATGATGATGGGGTACCCCACGAGCACGGCCACCAGGCCGCGGCTGCGTCCCAGCACGCGCAGGTCCTTGGCGAACAGCAGCCGGCCGGCCCGAAGGGCCCTCATGGATGGTCACCCACCATGGCCATGAAGCCGGCCTCGTCCAACTGGCCCGCCGGGCCGTCGTGCAGCAGTCGCCCCCCGGAGAGCACCAGCACGCGGTCGGCGTTGCGTGCCGCCTCGTCCATGGACTGCGTCGAGAACACCAGCGCCATGTCGTCCTGGCGCACCAGGTCGGCCATCCACGCCCACAGCCGCACCCGCTGGTCGGGGCTGAGCGTGCCGGTGGGCTCGTCCAGGAGCAGCAGGGAGGGCGCGCCGGCGAGGGCGATGGCCAGGTTGAGGCGCTGGAGCGTGCCGGTGGACAGCGCCGACGCACGGCGGTCGGCGAACCGCCCGAGGTCGGCGCGGGCGATGAGGGCCTCCGCGGCGCCGCCGGGGTCGCCGGCCCCCTCGAGCCCGGCGAACAGGCGCAGGTTCTCGCGCACCGTGAGGCGCGGGTAGAGGGCCGGGCGCTGGGGCACCCACCCCACGTGGTCCCGCGCCCCGGGCTCCCACTCCACGGTGCCGGCATCCGGCCGGCGCACCCCCGCCAGCACGCTGAGCAGCGTGGTCTTGCCGGCACCGTTTGGCCCGGTCAGCGCGATGCGCTCGCCCGCGGCGATGCGCAGGTCGGTGGGCGCCAGCGCCTCGACGCCGCCATAGCGGCACGTGATGCCGCGCGCGTGCAGCAGCGGACCCGCCATGCCGCCGGTCAGTCCGCGCCGGAGGGCCGGGCGGTGCCGGGCTGGGTGACGCCGGTCACATCGAGCGTGTCGCCGTCGCCGGAGTCGGCCGCCGCGGCGGGCACGCGTCGGGGCGGTGGGGTGAAGCCCGTGAGGGTGTCCTGCTCGGTATCGGGGGCCGTCGCCCCGGCGGGAACGCCCGCCATGGCCGGCGTCATGTCGAACCAGCCCATCCGCTCGCTCACGTACACGGCGGTCTCCTTGAGGATCACCACCACCGGCACGGCAAGGATGATGCCGATGAGCCCGTAGAGCTCCTCGCCGATGAGCACCCCGAAGATGACCACCAGGGGGTGCACGCCCACGGCGTCCCCCATGACCTGCGGCACCACCACGTGGCCCTCGAACTGGTGGATGGCGATGAAGGCGATGAGCACCCACAGCGCGGTCCACGGCGAGATGAACAGTGCGAGCACCAGCGGGGGGATGGCACCCAGGATGGGCCCGATATAGGGGATGAACTCCATCAGGAAGATCCACGCGGCGAACAGCACGGCGTAGGTGGCGCCCTGGGGGAAGATGCCCGTGACACCGAACACCCACAGGACCACCCCGGCGCTGACGCCGATGATCAGGCACACGAGGGTCTGGGCCTTGATGTATTGCACCAGCGTGTGCTCGGTGCGGCGCATGAACTGCGCGGCCGACGGTCCGCCCAGGCGCCGGGCCCCGCGGATGATCTGCGGGGCGTCCAGCAGCATGTACACGGCCGCCACGATGATGATGATCAGCACCACCAGCGCGCCGAGGGCGCTGAGCGAGTACGAGAGCGCGTTGCCGCTGAGGTCGTTGGCCCATCCGCGGATGGCGCCGAGGACGGCATTGGCGCGCTCGGCCACGTCGACATCGATGCTGTTGCGGTCGAAGAAGCCCTGCACGTTCTGCACCTGGCGCTGCGCCTGGTCGGTATAGAGCGGCAGGTTGGCCCGGATGGTGTTGATCTGCTGCTGGATGGGCGGGATGAGCAGGACGATGGCCGCGGCCACCACGCCCAGGAACGTCATGAACACCGCTCCCACGGCGAGGCCACGCGGCACGTGGGCACGGCGCAGCATGCGCACCAGCGGGTTGAGCAGCAGGGCGATGACCATCGACACCAGGAACACGAAGACGACGCGCCCGAGCGTCTGTCCCGCGATCCAGATGATCACGACGATGGCAGCCGCCGCCCCGAGCCAGGCCCACGGCGGCGCTGTGGCCTGGCGACCTGCCATGGGCGACATGGTATCGCGCCCCCCCGGGGCCGGTGCCGCGCGGTGGCTGGTCTAGCCTTGCGATGCCCATGTCGCCCCTGACCCGAGACGAGCTCCGGTCGCGCCGCGCCGTGCGACGCCAAGCCGATCGCCACCAGAGCAACCGCGTGCTGCTCACCGTGGTTGCGCCCGCGCTCGTGGTGGCCGCGGTCATCGCGGCGGTGGTGCTGGCGTTCTACGACCGCGGCACCGGCGGGGCCGCGCAGGCGCCCCCCGGCCAGCTGGCGTCGCCGGTTCCCCCGTCGGGCATCGGGGAGGCCACTGCGCCCAAGCGCGTGCCGTTGGCCCGCGCGGGCGAGGTGGAGGTGGTGCTGCCGGTGCCGCAGAAGCAGGTGACGGCCGTGCTCTTCCACCCCGTGGGGGAGCCCGGCGCCATCAACATGACCCCCGTCCAGGGCGTGCCGCACAACGTGCTGTCGGACGACGGCGGCGCCCCGGGCACGTCGGGCGTGGACGTGGGCGCCCCGGCGGGCACCACCGTCTACAGCCCGGTGGACGGCGTGGTGACCGCCGTGGTTCCCAACCGCATCGGCGGTCGCTCCGAGGGCCTCTCGGTGGTCATCACCCCGGCGGGGGTGCCCGACGCGGCCGTGCGGGTGAGCCACATCGAGCCGGGGCCCGATGGGATGGTGCCGCAGGTGGGCACGGCCGTGGGCGCGGGGCGCACCGTGCTGGGGCGCGTGCGCGACCTGTCGCGGGTGGCCACCTTCGACATCGCGCGCTACACCACGGACGCGGGCAACAACGTCCAGGTGGACCTGCTGCGGCAGACCACGGGGCCGGGGGTCTAGTGGCGGGCGTCACCGCGCTGGTGATCGGGGACGTCTTCGCGGGCGCGGGCGTGCGTGCCGTGCAGGACGCCCTGCCGCGCCTCGTGCGCGAGCACGCCCCCGACATCGTGGTGGTGAACGCCGAGAACGCGGCCCATGGCTCGGGAACCACGCCCAAGCAGGCGGCGCAGATCCTGGAGGCCGGGGCCGACGTGCTGACGGGCGGCAACCACACGTTCCGGCGGCAGGAGTTCCTGGCCACCCTGCAGGACGACCCGCGCGTGCTGCGCCCGGCCAACCTGAGCAGCCGGGCCCCGGGCGGCGGCAGCGTGGTGGTGGACGCCCGCGGGGGCTTTCGCGTGGGCGTGGTCAACCTGATCGGCTCGGTGTTCATCGAGGCGGCGCAGAGCCCCTTCGCCGTGGCCGACGACATCATCGATCGCATGCGCCGCGAGACCCCGCTGATCATCGTGGACATCCACGCCGAGGCCACCAGCGAGAAGCTGGCCCTGGCGCGCCACCTGGACGGCCGCGTGATGGCCGTGGTCGGCACGCACACCCACGTGCCCACGGCCGACGAGCGCGTGCTGGCCGGCGGAACCGCCTACATCACCGACGTGGGAATGACCGGCCCGCACGACTCGGTGATCGGCGTGAGGGACGAGCCGGTGCTGCGGAGGTTCCTCACCGGGCTGCCCGCGCGGTTCGAGCCCGCCACCGGCGACGTGCGACTGCAGGGCGCGCTCATCCGCGCCGAGGCCACCGGCCGCGCCACCTCGATCGAGCGCATCGACCTGCCGCTGGGCTAGCGGTCGGCGCCGCCCCGGGGCGCGGGATCCTCCAGGCGCACCAGCCAGGGGATGCGCCGCACGGCGAGGAGCGCGGCGATTCCCACGGCCACGACGGCGCCGATGAGGGCCCACTCGTCGGCCGTGGGCACCTGCACCTGGAAGAAGTCGCGCAGGAAGCCCACCTGCAGGCCGATGGTCAGCATCACCACGAATCCCGCCACCATGAGCCACACCCAGGGGCGCACCCGGCGCCGCTCGATGCCGCGCTCGAGCTCCACCACCACCGCCAGGCCCAGCAGGGTCGCCGTGAGCACCGCGGCGGTGCGCGCCGCCGGCACGTCGGCGCCGAGGGCCTCGCGCGCCACCAGGTACGCCGTGGTGATGGCCGCCGAGATCACCAGGCCCGCGGGCACGGCGAATGCCCACAGGCTGCGCATGAACCCCTCGCGCCGCACGGGGCCGTCGCTGCGGGCGAGCGCCATGAAGAACGCCGGTATGCCGATCGTCAGCGATGACGTGATGGACAGCTGCCGCGGCAGGAACGGGAACGCCACGGGCAGCAGGGCGAAGGCCAGCAGGATGACCGCCGAGTACACGGACTTGGTGATGAACAGCTTGGCCACCCGGTGGGTATTGCGGATGATCTGCCGCCCCGCCTCGATGGCCCTGGGGAGGGTGGCGAACGCGTTGGTGAGCAGCACGAGGTCGGCCACGCCCTTGGCCATCTGGCTGCCGTTCCCCATGGCCACGGCCAGGCGGGCGTCCTTGAGCGCCAGCACGTCGTTCACGCCGTCGCCGATCATCGCCACGTAGCGGCCGTTGGCCGTCATCGCCTGCACGAGGGCGCGCTTCTGCTCGGGGGTGATGCGGCCGAACACCGCGGTGTCGCGTACCACCGCGCGCAGGGCCTCGGGGTCGTCGGGCAGGTCGGGTCCCTGGATGGCGTTCTCCGCGCCGGTCACCCCGCAGGCGGCCGCCACCGCCTGCACCGTGCCCACGCCGTCGCCGGAGATCACCTTCACCTGCACGCCCTCGCCCTCGAGGAACCTCACGGTGTCGGCCGCGTCGGGACGCAGGGCCTCCTCCAGCACCACGGCGCCGGTGGCCGCGACCGGCGGCAGGTGGCCCATGCCCTCCTGCTGCTCGTCGAGCGGCTGGTCCCCCGTGGCCACCAGCAGCACGCGCCGGCGGTCGGCCTGGGCCGTGGCGATGGCCGTGGCCAGCGGCGGCGGCACCTGCACGCCGATGCGCTCCAGGATCTCGGGGGCGCCCATCACGATGGTGCCGGTGCCCGGCAGGGTGACCCCGCTCCACTTGCGCGCCGATGCGAACGGCACCTCGGCCACCGGGGCCACGGCGTCGGCCGGCATGGCGGCCAGGATGGCCTCGGCCGTGGAGTTGCGCGCCGCGGCGCTGGCGGCCAGCAGGCCGGCGGCGCGGCGGACGTCGTCGTCGCCGTGGCCGGGCGCCGCCACCACGCCGCCCACCTCGAGGCGGTTCTCGGTGAGCGTGCCGGTCTTGTCCACGCACACGGTGTCCACGCTCGCCAGGCTCTCGATGGCGTTGAGCTGCTGCGCCAGCGTGCCGATGCGCGACAGCCGCACCGCCGCCACCGCGAACGTGAGGCTCGCCAGCAGAACGAGCCCCTCGGGCACCAGCGGCACCAGCGCCGCCACCACGCGCTGCACCGACGCCACCGCGCCGCCGACGTCGAGCCACACCGTGGACACGATCATCAGCACCGCCAGCGGCAGCATCACCGCCACGATCACGCGCAGGATGCGGTTGATGTCCACCTGCAGGGGTGACAGCACGGCCCGCGTGCCCTTGGCCTCGGCGGCCAGCTTCTCCGCGAACGAGTCCGCACCCACGGCGGTCACCCGGTAGGCCCCGCTGCCCGCCACGCAGAAGGCGCCCGACAGCACCGGCTCCCCCTCCGCGCGCGCCACGGCGTCGGACTCGCCCGTGAGCACCGACTCGTCCAGGCTCAGCACCGATGCCTGCACCAACTGGCCGTCGGCGACCACCTGGTCGCCCGGCTGCAGCAGCACCACGTCGCCCGCGACGATCTGCGGTATCGGCAGGTCCACGGGCGCGCCGTCGCGCATCACCCGTCCCTGGGGCGCCACCAGCAGCGCAAGCCGGTCGAGCGCCCGCTTGGCCCGGGTCTCCTGGACGATCCCGATGGCCATGTTGGCCAGCAGCACGCCGCCGAACAGCATGTCGCCCCATTGCCCGACGATGGCCAGTGGCACGAGCAGGATGATGAGGATGAGGTTGAACAGCGTGAAGGTGTTCGACCACACGATGTCGGCGAACGACCTGCTGCCCCGCGGCCCCCCGCGGTATGGGTGCTGCTCGAGGATGCGCGCGGCCTCGGCCGAGGTGAGGCCGGTGATGGGGGCGGGCGGCGCGGGCACGCCGCGAGCCTACGTGCTGCGGGGCGCTAGTCGAGCAGTGCCCGCGCGCGGCGCAGCAGGCCGGCCGCCTCGGGGGGATCGCCGTGCGCGCGGTGCCACAGCCCGGCGTCGACGAGCACCAGCGGCTGCCACCGCGCGATGCGGACCCGCATGCCCGCGTCGGCTCCGTACCCGCCGAGCACCTGCCCTGCCACGCCGGCCGGGAGGTCATTCATCGCGATCAGGTACGCCAGGTCCTCCGCGGCGTCGCCCATGCGCCAGAACTCCCAGTCCACCAGTACGGGGTCCCCGCCCGCGGCTGGCCACACCACGTTTTCGCCCACCAGGTCACCGTGCAGCAGGGAGAACGGCGCGGGGTCGCCGGGCGTCGCAAGCGCGGAATCGACCGCCGCCCGGGTGGCGCGCTCCACCAGGCGTCGCTCCGCCGCTCCCCGGGCGCGGGCCAGGGCGTCGGCACCCCGCCTGCGGGCGTATCCCGCCGGGTCGGTCGCCCGCGACGGCCAGCCGGGCAGGCCGCCCGTGGCCGTGGTGCGTCGCGCGTGCACCGCGGCCAGCACCCGCCCCAGGGCGATGGCGCGACCGGCCCCCAGCCGGCGCAGGCTGCGCGGGGCACCGGGCACCTGCGTGGTCATCAGCACGCCCGGTGCCGTGCGCACCACCACGGGTGCCAGGGGCGGGCCGGCCAGCCGTGCTCCGCGCGCCTCGCGGCGCAGCGCAGCGACATCGCCCTGCTTCAGGACGATGTCCGGTGACCCGGCCGGGCGCGACAGCGCAAAGCGCCCCCCGCCCGGCGGGAGCTCAGTCGTCGGCGAACACCCGGGGAGCCGACGCCAGGGCGAACAGGATGAACATCACGCCGAGGGCGAACGGGATGTACCCGACCATGTGGCGATCGATCCAGCCCACGTACGTGGTGATGATGCCCAGCAGCAGCATGACGGTGACGATCCAGATGGGCAACTTCTTCACGAGGGCATCTCCTGCCTGGAGGCGGGCACACCGGCCCCGCCCCCACATTGACGTGCCGGGAATGTAGTCTCCCCGCGCGCGATGTCGGAACCCCGCAACGAACAGGTCACGGTAACCACTGACGAACGCCCTTCGGGGATCGTCGTCACGGTTGCGGGCGTGGTGGACGCCAACACGCTGTCCGAGGTGTCGTCGGTGCTCACCGACGCCCAGCGCGACGGCCGGACGGTGTTCGTGGACCTCGCGGGGGTGACCTTCATGGACAGCCGCGGGCTGGGCGCCCTGATCGCGGCCAACGAGCGCGCGCGCGAGGGCGCCGCCGGAATCCGGCTCTTCGCGCCATCCGACGCCGTGCGGCGTCTGCTGAACATCTCGGGCGTCACGGCCGTGCTGGTCGAGGCCGAGGAGTTGCCCGCCGCCTGATCCCTCGGCGCCGGTGTTACCGTCGGCCGAAAAGGAGGTCAGGGATGAGTCGCACCTACGAGGTCACGGGGATGACCTGCGACCACTGCCGCGCCGCCGTGGAGGATCACGTGGGGGCCGTTCCGGGGGTCACGGCGGTTGCCGTGGACCTGGCCACCGGCACCGTGCTGGTGGAGGGCGATGCCGAGGACCGGCTGGTGAGGGACGCCATCGTCGAGGCCGGCTACGCGGTTGCCTGAGCACGACCTGAAGATCGAGGGCATGACCTGCGCGGCCTGCGTGGCGCGCGTGGAGAAGGCCCTCAACGCCGTCGATGGCGTCACCGCCACGGTGAGCCTGGCCACCGAGCGCGCCCGCGTTCGCGTCCCTGACGGCATGGATGACGCCGACCTGGTGTCGGTGGTGCGACGGGCGGGCTACGACGCGGTGCCCGCGGAGCCGGGCGATGGCACCGCCGGGGCCGATGCCGCGGCACGCGCCGCGGACGCCCTGCGCGTGCGCCTGCGGGTGGCCGCGTGGCTCACCGTGCCCGTGGTGCTGGTGTCGATGGTGCCCCCGCTGCAGTTCCCGGGGTGGCAGTGGGCCGCGCTGGCATTCGCCACTCCCGTGGTGTGGTGGTGCGGATGGACATTCCACGTGGGCGCATGGCGTGCGCTGGTGCACCGGTCCGCGTCGATGGACACCCTGATCTCGCTCGGGTCCGGCGTGTCGTGGGGCTGGTCGGTGGTGGCCGTGCTGTTCCTGGGGGCGGGGGAGATCGGCATGACCATGCACATGTCGCTGTTCCCGTCCGATTCCATGGGCGCGGAGATCTACTTCGAGGTTGCCGCCGGCATCGTGGCGCTGGTGCTGCTGGGACGATTCCTCGAGGCCCGCGCCCGGCGCAGCGCCGGCGATGCCATCCGCGCCGTCATGGCGCTGGCGCCCGACATGGCCGTGGTGCTCCGGGATGACCGCGAGCACGTGGTGCCGGTGGCCCAGGTGTCGGTGGGCGACCTGGTGGTGGTGCGGCCGGGCGACCGGATCGCGGTGGACGGCGAGGTGGAGCAGGGGGCGTCGGCCGTGGACCGCGCGCTGCTCACGGGCGAGAGCGTGCCCGTGGAGGTGGGTCCCGGCGACGCCGTGGAGGGCGGCGCCCTCAACGCCGGCGGGCGCATCGTGGTGCGCGCCACTCGCGTGGGGTCGGACACCGCCGTGCACCGGGTGGCCCGCATGGTGGAGGCGGCGCAGGCCGGCAAGGCACCCGTGCAGCGGCTGGCCGACCGCGTGTCCGGGGTATTCGTGCCGGTGGTCATCCTGATCGCGGTCGCCACGCTGGCGGGTTGGCTGCTCCTGGGGTTCCCCGCCGGGGAGGCCATGACCGCGGCGGTGGCCGTGCTGGTGATCTCGTGCCCGTGCGCCCTGGGGCTGGCCACGCCGGCCGCGCTGATGGTGGGCACCGGACGCGGAGCGCAGCTGGGAATCCTCATCCGCGGGCCGGAGGTGCTCGAGAGCACGCGCCGCGCGACCGTGGCCGTGCTCGACAAGACGGGCACCCTCACCGAGGGCGTGATGAGCGTGGCGTCGGTGGTGCCGGCGCCGGGGTGGGATGCCGGCCACGTGCTGGCGCTGGCGGGGTCGGCCGAGGCCGGGAGCGAGCATCCCATCGGGCGCGCCATCGCGCAGGCCGCTGGCCGGGCCCGCCCACTGGTGCCCGCCACGGCGTTCGCCGCCACCGCGGGGGTGGGCGTGACGGCCACCGTGGACGGTCACGCGGTGCGGGTGGGTCGCGGCGACGACGTGCCCGGCCCGCTGCTGCCCGCGCGGGACGCCGCCCGCGACGCCGGGCAGACCGTGGTGTCGGTCCAGGTGGACGGCACCCCCGCGGGCATCATCGCGGTGAGCGACGTGATGCGCGCCGACACCCCCCGCGCGATCGCCCTGATGCGCGACCTCGGGCTCCGGCCCATCATGCTCACGGGCGACGCCGCCGCCCCGGCACGGGCGGTGGCGGATGCCGCGGGCATCGACGAGGTGGTCAGCGGCGTCATGCCGGAGGACAAGCAGGGGGTGGTGGCCGACCTGCAGCGGGCGGGCGAGGTGGTGGCCATGGCGGGCGACGGCGTGAACGATGCCCCCGCGCTGGTGCGGGCCGACCTGGGCATCGCGGTGGGCACGGGCACCGACGTGGCCGCCGAGGCCGCCGACATCACGCTGGTCACGTCCGACCCGCGGGCCATCGCCGATGCCATCCGGCTTTCGCGCCGCACCCTGCGCACCATCCAGGGCAACCTGGTGTGGGCCTTCGGCTACAACGTGCTGGCGATCCCGCTGGCCGTGGCGGGACTCCTCAACCCGCTCATCGCGGCGGCCGCCATGGGGCTGTCGAGCATCTTCGTGGTCACGAATTCCCTGCGCCTGAGGGGGTTCAGGCCCGCCCGCTAGGCTGCGGTGCGTGCCGGACGACTACCTGGGAAGCGGCGGGCGGCTGGAGGGCGGGCCCGCCGATGCGCTGGTGGCCGCGGGGTACCGCTACGAGTCGGCGGCGGGCCCGCGCCTGGCGGATGGCCTGAGCACCTCCGACATCGCCCACGTGGTCATGCTGGCCGAGGCCGGGGCGATCCCCATGGACCAGGCGCGTGCGCTGCTGGCGGCGCTCCTGGAGATCGACGCCATCCCGGGCCATGACTTCCCATGGGATCCCGCGCTGGGCGATGCCTTCAACAGCAGGGAGCACCAGCTGAAGCAGCGCGCGGGCGCGGTGGCGGCGGGGTGGCTGAGCGCGGGTCGGCCCCGGCGCGAGGCGTTCCGCGTGGCGCTGCGGCTGGTGGCCCGTGACGGCGCCCGCGAGCTGCACGACGCCTGCATCGACCTGGCCGCGGCGCTGGTGCGGCTGGCGCAGCGGCACGCGCGTGACCTTGCCGCCGACTACACCTACCTGCAGCCCGCCCAGCCCACGCGCCTTGGCCACCTGCTGCTGGCGCATGCGTACCCGCTGCTGCGCGACGCCGCGCGTCTTCGCGACCTGCACGCCCAGCTGGACATGTCGGTGGCGGGCGCGGGGGGCAGCGCGGGGTCGCGGTGGCCGCTCGACCGGGCCCGGCTGGCGGAGCTGCTGGGCGCATCGGGCGTGGTTCCGCACGTGAAGGACGCCATGTGGCAGTGGGACCCCTACGTGCAGCTGGTGGCTGCGGCCGCGACCACGGCCACCCACCAGGGCCAGCTGGCGCAGGACCTGGAGATCCTGGCCAGCCAGGAGTTCGGCATCGCCACGCTGGCGGATGCCCACAGCCGCGCCAGCGCGCTGATGCCCCAGAAGAAGAACCCCTATGCGCTCGCCGTGGTGCGGGCCACCGCCGGCACGGTGGCGGGTGACCTGGCCGGCATGCTGGCGGCACTGCACACCGGCTCCGCGCGCACGGATCACTTCCACGTGCTCAACACCGTGGTGCCGAGGGCGCTCGACGAGGTGATCGCCTCCACGCGGCTGATGGCCGCCGTGGTGGACGGACTCGAGCTCGATGCCACGCGCGCGGGCGAGGCGGCACGCCGTGGGTTCATCACCGCCGCTGACCTCTCGGACGTGCTGGCGCAGGAGGCCGGTCTCGACTATCGCACGGCGCACCATGTGGTGGGGCGCGCCGTGAAGATGCTGGTGGATGCGGGCCAGGACGAGTCGGCGCTCACGTCGCGAGTGCTGGCCGACGCCGCGATGGCGAGCGACGGCATCGACCTGCAGGTGGACGACGACCTCATCCGCGGGGCCCTCGACCCCGACGCGGCCGCGGACACCCGCCTGCAGGCCGGATCGTCCGCGCCCGGCCAGACCGAGGCCATGGCGGCCGCCTGCGCCGAGCAGGCGGCATCGGCCCGCGAGTGGTCGGCGGGGGCATCCGCGCGGGCCGCCGCCGCGCACGGCGCCCTGCGCGATCGCGCCCGTGCGCTTGCGGCCCCGTGATCTAGGGGACCGGCGCCGGCCCCGTGGGCGCGCGGGTCACGCGCACGCGCACGGCGTAGCGGCTGAGCAGGCGGTACAGCGCGGGGCCGATGATGAGCGCGAACACCACGTTGCCCACCGCATGGGCGACGTCGAACCACAGGCTGGCGATGGAGTAGGTGACGAACGCCGCCCACGACACCTCGGGGCCGAAGGTGGCGAGGAACCACAGGTTCATTGACCACCCGAACAGGAAGCCCCAGGCGCCGGCCACGCAGGCAAGGCCCAGCCGGGTGCGCGTGGCCGGCCGGAGCAGGGCGCCCGACGCGCCCACGGTTCCCCAGAGCAGCATCTGCGCGGGGGTCCACGGACCCTGTCCCAGGAAGGCATTGGAGATGAGCGCGGCCAGGGCGCCCACGGCCATGCCGGCCCGCGCACCCAGGGCGGCCCCGGTCACCAGGCACATCGTGGTGACCGGCTTCACCGACGGGATGGCCGCGAACAACACGCGTCCTGCGGCGGTGGCGGCGCCGAGGGTGGCGGTGAGCGCCAGCATCTTGGGACCACCGGCGCCGCGTTCCCAGGCCGCCCACCCCAGCAGAAGCACCGAGATGCTGGCCAGGATCACCACCGCGGCGGCGCTCATGCGGTGACGAGCGCCGAGGGCGGAAGGCCGGTGGGCACGCAGTCGCCGCCCGACATCTCGAGCACCTCGTCGGCCGCGGCGGCGGCGAAGGTGCCGTCGTGCGTGGCCACCAGCACGGCGGCGCCCTGCGCCGCGTGCCGGCGCACCAGCTGCGCGAGCGACCGCTTGCGCTCGGGGTCCATCCCGCGCGTGGGCTCGTCGAGCACCAGCACGCCGGGCCGGGCGACCAGGATCGACGCCAACGCCACGCGCTCGCGCTCGCCCACGCTCAGGTCGAGCGGATGCCGGTCGAGCATGTCGTGCAGGTCGAGCGCCCGCGCCGTGTCGACCGCTCGCGCGTCCGCAAGGGCCCCCGTGACGCCCATGGCGCGCAGTGCCACGGCGATCTCGTCGCGCACACGCTCAGTGAGCAGGTGCCGGCCCGGGTCCTGGGGCACCATGCCCAGGCGCGGGAACCGGGCCTCGGGCGGAAGGGCCGAGACGTCGTCGTGCCCCAGCATCACGCGTCCGGCATCCGGGCAGTGCAGCCCGGCAAGGGTACGCAGCAGGGTGGTCTTGCCGCTCCCGTTGGCCCCCACCAGCGCCGTGACGCGCCCGGGCACCAGCACCAGCGACGCCCCGCGCAGCACGGGGTGGCCATCGTGACCCGCCTCGATCCCCTCGGCCCGCGCGGCCGGGGGGGCGGTGGCGCGCACCGGCGGCAGCAGGCCCGGCGCGGGCTCGTCGGGCCCGGGTGGGCCCACTTGGCCGCAGCAGACCGCCAGGATGCGGTCGGCGATGGGCCGCACCCGCTCGGCGCGGTGCTCGGCCACCACCACGGCGGTGCCCTGGTCCGCCAGCCGCCGCAGCGTCCCCACCAGCGCCGCCGCCGCGGCGGAGTCGAGCTGCGACGTCGGCTCGTCCAGCAGGAGCACCCGCGGCCTGCGGGCCAGCACTCCCGCGATGGCCACGCGCTGGCGCTCGCCCGACGACAGGGCATCGATGCGCCGCCCGCGCAGGTGCGCCGCGCCGGCATCGTGCAGCGCCTGGTCCACCCGGCGCAGGATCTCCCCGGCGGGGAGGCCGGCGTTCGCGGGGCCGAAGGCCACGTCGCGGTCCACGGTGCCCAGCACCGCCTGCGCCTCGGGGTCCTGGAACACCATGCCCGCGGACGCGCCCAGGACGGAGGGCGGCACGGCCAGGGCGTCGTGCCCGCACACGTCGACGGCGCCACCCACCGCGCCCCCGTGGAAATCCGGCACCAGTCCGGCCAGGGCGCGCAGCAGGGTGCTCTTGCCGCCGCCGGACGGCCCCTCCAGCACCAGCACCTCCCCCGCGCGCACATCGAGGTCCACGCCGTCCAGCGCCGCCCGACCGGACTCGCCGTACGAGAACCGCAGGTCGCGCACGCGCGCCACCACCGCGCCCGGCGCGGGGGAGGGGCTCTGCGGGTTCCCGTGGGGATGCCCGTGCACCGTCACCTCAGTCCTCGAAGGTCGTGGTGCCAAGGCGGAGGCAGGTCTCCTGGCTCCCGGGCATCACCTCGCCGCGCCTTCCCGGGGACGCTCCCCAGTGGCCGGGCCCGAAGCCCCGCGGCGATGCTCCCGGTCACAGTGGCGGGACCGCGCCGGATTCGCACCGGCTTCCCCGACCACCGCCCATGGCGTTGGAGAAGGAGCCTACCCGGTGCCAGGCACTTAACCGAGGCGCAGCCTCGGTTAAGTGCCTGGCACCGGGGGCTACAGCGGTGGCAGCACCACTCCGTGGGCCAGCGCCATTCCCGCGATCACCAGCACGCCCACGGTGACGATGCCCACCGCCCCGCGCACCACCGCGCGGCCGGCCGCGCCCAGGCGGGCCTGCATGCCGGGTGCGAGCGCCGAGGGCGCCGTCCAGGCCATCCAGATGGCCAGCACTCCGCCCGCCAGCAGGTAGTCCACCACCACGAAGGCGGATGGCGGCTCGTCGCGCAGCACCTCGACGCCCAGCACCACCACGGCGGCCATGAACAGCAGCATCAGCAGCATGCGCACCGCGCCGCGCATGGTGAGCACCCGCACCTGCCCGGCCGCCTGCTCGCCGCCGCTGGCCAGGGCCATCTGCATGCGCCTCTCGCCCATCATCATCTGGATGAACAGCAGGCCCACGCCGAGCAGCAGCGCCAGGTGCGGGATGTGCGCGAGCAGCAGGTCCACGACGGGTCGCCTATCTCTGGGTGCCCCCGGCGGGGGTGGCCGTGGGGTCGTCGAAGGGCGAGCGGCGCAGGGTGGTCCAGAGGTTGTAGGCGAACACCAGCTGCGCGGCCACCAGCAGCGCCAGGAAGCCCAGCGAGATGTGGGTGAGCGTGAGGTACTGCTCGGGCAGCACGGCCCAGCGACGCGGAGCGCCCTCGAGGCCCTGGATCATCTGGCACGTCACCCAGCCGTAGGCGCCCACGATGGTGCCCCACAGGTGGATGCTGCCCAGCCGCTCGTTCCACCAGCCGCGTCCCATCAGCTCGGGCAGGAACGCGTACATGGCGCCGAAGATGAGCAGGCCCATGTTGAGGAAGGCCATGTTGTGGAAGTGGCCGACGATCCACAGCGTGTTGTGCAGGGTCTCCTGGAACGCCGCGGTGGCGTTGATGATGCCCTGCAGGCCTGCCACCAGCCACGAGATGATTCCCGCGATCAGGAACTTGGACGCCACATTCCACTGGAAGTCGGACTTGTAGATGGTGGCCGCGATCGAGAACAGCGACAGCGCCGACGGCAGCACCAGCGCATAGGTGGTGGGTTGCATGATGGTGCCCAGCGTCTGCTGAACGTTCTCGCCGTCGGGGTAGTTCATGTAGAGGTGGTGCGCCCACACGAACAGGTTCATCGTGAGGGCGATGAGCCACGCCACGGCCACGGCCTTGCCCGCCACGAGGTCGCGCCCGGCGTACCGGGGGATGAGGTAGTAGTAGGTGGCGGCCGCGGGGAACAGCAGCAGGTACACCACGGGGTGCCCGAACGCCCACAGCATGTTGCCGGCCAGCAGCACGTTGATGGAGAAGCCGTTGTTGACCGACTGCACGATGTTCAGCACCAGCAGGGCGGCGAACGGCAGCGTGGCCAGGAACATGTCCACGGCGTTCACTGCGAACGGCAGGACCGGGTAGGGGATGCGCCCGCGGTCGGTCCTGAAGCGCGAGGGGAACAGCAGCCCGAATCCGAAGGTGAGGCCCACGCGCTGGCCCGGGGTGTCGGGCCGGGCCTTGAGGGCCGGCGAGATGCAGGTCTGGAGCACGGCCGCGCAGTAGGCCAGGATCGATACCCCGGCCAGCAGCACCGAACCCGCGAAGATGCCCGTGACCGTGTCGCTCCACTGGCCCGCCGAGAAGAACGGCAGCGGGTACAGGAACACCCATGACCCGCCGAACCCCGACAGCAGCGTGGTGAGCACGATGCCCACCACCCCCGCCATCATGCTCCAGTACATGAGCTCGGGCAGCACGAAGCTGCGGATGGGGAAGCCCACCTTCATCAGCACCCAGAAGGTGATGCCCATCAGGAAGAACCCGGCCCATGCGATGAACGCCCCCAGGCCGTGGGCGGTCATGACCGCGTACCAGAAGTTGTCGCCGAGCTCGATCACCTGCCCCTGGCGAAGCCGCAGCAGCAACCCCAGCACGCCCGACACCACCAGGAATGCCGTGGAGCTCCAGATGACGCGCAGCACGAACCGCCGGGTGCGCGCCTGCACCAGCGGCAGGGGCATCTGGGCGTCGTCGTAGGGCAGGGCCCCCGGAGCCCGCGAGGCGATGGGCGGGATGGTCGTGCTCACGCGGTCACCTGGAACGCCGGGTAGATCATCTTGTGGTGCTGGTATCCGCAGAACTCGAGGCAGCGGATCTCGTACGTGCCGGGCTCGGTGAACCTGTACGAGCGGGAGATCGTGTAGTCGGGGATCGCCTGCACGTTCATGATCATCTGGCCCTTCGGGTTGTAGAGCGCCATGGCGTGATTGACGTCCTTCGAGGTGACGGCGAACTCGACGTCCTGGCCCACCTTCACGCTGGTCGGCTGCACCAGGAACCCGAACTGGATGCCGGTCACCGCCACCTGGACGTCCTTGGGGTCGTCGTTCTCGGTGAACCACGGGGCCTGCCAGATGGTGAGCCCCAGCAGCACGGCCAGAAGGCCCACCACGAATACGCCCCACCAGGGCTCGGCGCGCTCGGCCTTCTCGAGGTCCACTCCCTGGCCCCGATCGCGGCGCCCCGCCCGGGTGGACCACAGGATGGCCACCGAGATGATGAGTCCCAGCGCCACGAAGATGAGGTACCCGATGGCGATGCCGCTGCCCAGCGAGGTCATCATGCGGGCAACCTATGAGGCCGCCCACCCCCCTTCAATTCGGGGTCCCTACGGGTCCGTGCTGCGGGTTTCCCGCACGCGCCGCGGGCTTAGGGGGCCAGGCGCTCCAGGTGCCAGTCGGTGCCGCGGCGCGTGGCGCGCAGGCGATCGTGCAGGCCGTCGGGGTCCTCCTGCCAGAACTCCAGCATGCGCGGTTGCAGCCGGTGGCCGGTCCACCCGTCCGGCACGGCGGGGTCGTCGCCCGCAGCCCGCGCCGTCGCCAGGCGCCGGTGCAGGTCGGCGCGCGACCCCAATGGCTCGCCCTGCCGCCATGCGCGGGCCGCCGCGCGCACCTCGGGACGGCGCCGCGCCATGTGCTCCGCCACGCGCTCGGGGTCCAGCAGGTGCACCGGGCCCTCCACGCGCAGCTGCCGCCCCAGGCCGGCCCACAGGAACACCCCCGCGGCCTCGGCGCGCCCGGCCAGCTCGCGGGCCTTCTGCGATGCCGCGTCGGTGATCCACTCGAGCCCGTCGGCATCCCATGCGCGCACGAACACCATGCGGGCCGAGGGACGTCCGTCCGGCCCGGACGTGGCGAGCGTCATCGCGAGCGCCTGCGGCTGCCGGGTGGCCCGGGCCTCGTCGATCCATGCGCACATGGCACGCGCGGGGTCGGGCAGCAGGTGCTCGGGCAGCAAGGGGGCCATGGCCACCACGGTAGCCTGCCGCCATGGCGCCGATCGACGTACCCGGATGGATCCCCCTGCAGGGCATGGCGGGGGATGAGACGCTGCCGTCGCTGGGCGAGCAGCCCGTGGTGGCCCCCTACGACCGCCGCGAGGTGGCGCGCGTGGGGATCTCGGGCGAGGAGGCCGTGGACATGGCGGTGGCCGCGGGCCGCGCGGCCCTGGGCTCGGCACCGCCCGCGGCCGAGCGCGCGCGCATCCTCGACCGGGCCGCCGCGCTGGTGGGGCAGCGCGCCGATGCCCTGGCGCACGTGCTGGCGGCCGAGGCCGGCAAGCCGCTGCGGCAGGCGCGCGCCGAGGTGGCGCGGTGCGTGGACACCCTGGCGTTCTCGGCGGCCGTTGCGCGCACGATGTCGGGCGAGGTCATCCCCATGGATGCCGCCGACTCCGGTGCCGGGCTGGTGGGCACCACCGTGCGCGAGCCCGTGGGGCTGATCGCGGCCATCACCCCGTTCAACTTCCCGCTGAACCTGGTGGCCCACAAGCTGGGTCCTGCCGCCGCCGTGGGCGCGCCGGTGGTGCTGAAGCCCGCGGGGAAGGCCCCGCTGTCGGGGCTGGCGCTGGCGGCGATCATGCGCGAGGCCGGGCTTCCCCCGGCGATGCTCGGATGGGTGCTCGGTGACTCCGTGGCCGGCGAGCCGCTGGTGGCCCACCCCGACGTGGCCATGGTGTCATTCACCGGCAGCAGCACGGTGGGCTGGGCCATCCGCCGCGCGCGCCCGGACATCCGGGTGGCGCTGGAGCTGGGCAACGCCACGCCGGTGATCGTGCACCACGATGCCGACCTGCCTCAGGCGGCCCGCGCCATCGCGGGGAGCGCGTTCACGCATGCGGGGCAGTCGTGCATCTCGGTGCAGCGCATCCTGGTGCAGCGGCAGGTGCATGACGCCCTGCTGGAGCACCTGCTCCCCATGGTGGACGACCTCGTGGCAGGCGATCCGCTGGACGAGTCCACCGACGTGGGTCCGGTGATCGATGCCCAGTCCGCCGATCGCATCCTCGAATGGATCGCCGAGGCCACCCAGCTGGGTGCGCGCGTGCTGCGCGGGGGCGAGCGCCTGCCCGACGGGCCCGCCATGGTGGCCCCCACCGTCCTCGACGGCGTGGCGCCATTCGCCCGCGTGATGCGCGACGAGGTGTTCGGCCCGGTGGTGGCGGTGTGCGTGTACGACCGCGTGGAGGACGCCATCTCCATCGCCAATGACAGCCCCCTGGGCCTGCAGGCGGGCATCTTCACCGAGCGGGTGGACCGCGCCATGGCCTGGGCCCGTGCACTCGACTTCGGCGGAGTGGTCATCAACGAGACCCCCACGTTCCGGGCCGACCACATGCCCTACGGCGGCGTGCGCGGGTCGGGTGACGCCCGCGAGGGCCCTGCCTCCGCGGCGATGGAGATGACCTACCCCAAGCTGGTCATCACGCGCATTCCGCCCGCATGAACGGCGAAGCCCGGCGCGTGGCCGGGCTTCGCGTGCACATGGCGGGAGAAGGATTTGAACCTTCGTAGGCAGAGCCGACGGTTTTACAGACCGCTCCCTTTGACCACTCGGGCATCCCGCCAGATGGCCGCGGCACCTTAGCGAGCCCGGGCAGGTGCCTCAATGCCCTGCGGCGAGGGGATGCCCGGGCTGCGTCGAATGCCGGGGACCGGAAATGCACCCGACGCAGAGGTACAGGAACGTGATCTACCCCTTGTGGAAGCGCGTCACCGCCGAGTTGCTCGGCACCTTCGGCTTCCTGCTGTTCGCATTCTCGGGCATCGCCGTGGCGGTGCTGAACCCCGACATCATGGGTGCGGTGGGCATCGCCGCGGCCTTCGGCATCGGCCTGGCCATGATGATCTTCGCCTTCGGTCATGTGTCGGGCGGTCACTTCAACCCGGCGGTCACCCTGGGACTGGCCGCGGGTGGGCAGTTCCCCGTGAAGGACATCGTGGCCTACTGGGTCGCCCAGATCGTGGGCGCATTCGCCGCGGTGGGCCTGGCCACCGCCCTGTGGGGCGAGCAGGTGAAGGCCGCCCTGGTGAACCAGCCCACGGTGTCGCAGGGCGCCGCCGTGGTGGCCGAGATGGTGTTCGTGGCGCTGTTCGTGATCGTCATCAGCGCCGTGGCCACCGACACGGCACCATGGAGCGGCGTGATGGCCCCGCTGGCCATCGGTGGCTTCATCTTCGTGGCGGGCATCGCCGTGTGGCCCTTCACCGGCGGTGGCTTCAACCCGGCGCGCGCGCTGGCGCCTGCGGTGTACGCCACCGACTGGAACGACCTGTGGATCTACATCGTCGGGCCGCTCGCCGGCGGCGCCATCGGCGGCGTCATCTACTGGTTCATGCGCGAGACCGACCCGGGCGAGACCGGGGAGCTCGAGGAGATGGCCAGCACGCAGTAGCCCGCATGGCCCCGGGCCGGCCGCGTGGCCGGCCCGGGGAGCGGGACGGGCCGACTAGCGGTGGCCCGGCAGGTCGAAGCGGTCGAGCTCCATGACCTTGGTCCACGCGGCCACGAAGTCGTCCACGAACTTCCGGTCGGCGTCATCGCTGGCGTACACCTCGGCCAGCGCGCGCAGCTCGGAGTTGGACCCGAACACCAGGTCCACCCGGCTGGCGGTCCACCGCACCTCGCCGGTGGCGCGGTCGCGCCCCTCGAACTCCTCCTCGGCCTTCGAGGTGGGCTGCCACTCGGTGCCCATGTCGAGGAGGTTCACGAAGAAGTCGGTGGTGAGCTGACCCGGGCGGTGCGTGAGCACCCCCAGCGGGGTGCCCCCCGCCGTGGCGCCGATGGCGCGCATGCCGCCCACCAGCACCGTCATCTCGGGGCCGGTAAGGCTCATCAGGCTCGCCTTGTCCACCAGCAGGCGCTCGGCCTGCCAGGGGTGGCCGGGCCGCAGGTAGTTGCGGAAGCCATCGGCGTAGGGCTCGAGCACGGCGAACGACTCGACGTCGGTCATCTCCTGCGTGGCGTCGGTGCGGCCGGGGTGGAAGGGCACGGTCACGTCGTGGCCCGCGGCCGCGGCGGCCTGCTCCACGCCCACGCCACCGGCCAGCACGATCAGGTCGGCCAACGAGATGCGCACGCCGCTGCCGTTCTGGGCGCCGTTGAACTCGTCGCGGATGCCCTCGAGCACGCCCAGCACGCGGTCGAGCTCGGACGGGTCGTTGGCCTGCCACGCGCGCTGCGGCTGCAGGCGGATGCGCGCGCCGTTGGCGCCGCCACGGTGGTCGCTGCGGCGGTAGGTGGACGCCGACGCCCACGCCGTGCGCACCATGTCGGCCACCGACAGCCCGGATGCCCGCAGCTTCTCCTTCAGCATCGAGACGTCGGCGTCGCACACCAGGGCATGGTCCACCGGCGGCACCGGGTCCTGCCAGATCAGCACCTCGTCCGGCACCTCGGGGCCCACGTAGCGCGTGATGGGGCCCATGTCGCGGTGGGTCAGCTTGAACCACGCGCGCGCGAAGGCGTCGGCGAATGCCGCCGGGTCCTTCAGGAACCGCTGGCCGATCTCGGCGTACACGGGGTCCTCGCGCAGCGCGATGTCCGCGGTGGTCATCATGGGCGCGTGGCGCCGTGACGGGTCCTGGGCGTCGGGCACCGCGTCGGCGAGCGCGCCGTCCTTGGGGTGCCACTGCCAGGCGCCGCCCGGTCCCTTCTGCACTTCCCACTCGTTGGCGTAGAGCAGCTCGAGGTAGTCCATGTCCCACGTGGTGGGCGTGCGCGTCCATGCGCCCTCGATGCCGCTGGTGATGGTGGCGTCGCCGTCACCGGAGCCGAAGGAGTTCTTCCAGCCCAGGCCCATCTGCTGGATGGGCGCGCCCTCGGGCTCGGGCCCCACGTACTCGTCGGCATCGGCGGCCCCGTGTGACTTCCCGAAGGTGTGGCCGCCGGCGGTCAGCGCGAAGGTCTCCTCGTCGTTCATGGCCATGCGGCGGAACGTCTCGCGGATGTCATGCGCCTCGGCCAGCGGGTCCGGCTCGCCGTTCGGCCCCTCCGGGTTGACGTAGATCAGGCCCATCTGCACGGCCGCCAGGGGGTTGTCCAGTTCGCGGTCGCCCGAGTAGCGCTGGTCACCGAGCCACTCACCCTCGGGGCCCCAGTAGATGTCCACCGGGGGCTCCCAGACGTCCTCGCGGCCGCCGCTGAAGCCGAAGGTCCGGAAGCCCATCGACTCGAGCGCCACGTTGCCGGCGAGGATCATCAGGTCGGCCCACGACAGCTTGCGCCCGTACTTCTGCTTGACGGGCCACAGCAGGCGGCGCGCCTTGTCGAGGTTGGCGTTGTCGGGCCAGCTGTCGAGCGGGGCGAACCGCTGGGCGCCGGTCCCGGCGCCACCCCGGCCGTCGGCGATGCGGTACGTGCCGGCGCTGTGCCACGCCATGCGGATCATCAGCGGCCCGTAGTGGCCGTAGTCCGCGGGCCACCAGGGCTGCGAGGTGGTGAGGACGTCCTCGATGTCCTTCTTCACGGCGCCGAGGTCGAGGGACTCGAACTCGGCCACGTAATCGAAGTCGTCGCCCATGGGGTCCGCCGTGGGCGGGTTCTGGCGCAGTGGCGCCAGGTCCAGCTGCTCCGGCCACCAGTCGCGGTTGGTGAGCGCCTTCGTGCCGGTCCCGGTGACCGGGCAGCCCTCATCCGATGCCATCAGTTCGTCCCCCTCGGTCTGTCGCGCGGTTCGCGTGTGCCTGCAAGCGAAGCGCGTGCGGGGGCCGAGGTCAATCCACTTCGGTTCCGCGGGTTTCCGCAGGGTCGAACCGGTAGCCCACGCCGTGGTGGGTGATGATGAAATCCGTTCCGGGGATGGCCGCGCGCAGCTTCTGCCGGATCTTGCGCACGAACACGTCCACCGAACGGTCGCCGGCCATCATCTCGTAGCCCCAGGCCTCGCGATAGATCTTGTTGCGCGCCAGCGGCTTGCCCGCCGCGCGTGCCAGTGCCAGCAGCACCGCGAACTCGCGCGGGGTCAGGTCGGCGCTGGTCCCGCCGGCGAAGGCCTGCACCTGCTCGGGGTCGATCACCAGCCCGGCGACGTCGATGGCGCCCTGGTCGGCGCGCCCGCGATCCTGGTCGCGCCGGCGCAGGTGCGCCGACACGCGCGCCACCAGCTCCTTCATCGAGAAGGGCTTCGTCATGTAATCGTCCGCGCCGATCTCCAGGCCGTGCACCCGGTCGTGCTCGCTGGTGCGGGCGCTGCACATGATCACCGGCACGTCGGGGTCCTGGGCGCGCACCTCCTCGGTGAACCGCCATCCGTCCACCTGCGGCAGCATCAGGTCCAGCACCACCAGGTCGGGGCGCTCACGGGCGAACAGCCTCAGGCCCGTGGCGCCATCCGCGGCGGTGAGCGTGCGATAGCCCGCCCGGCCAAGGTGGTACGCCACCGTGTCCGATATCGCCGCGTCGTCCTCCACGATCAGGATCGTGTGAGTGGCCATGGGCCGACGCTACCACCGGGGTGGCGGCCCGTTGCGGCGGTGTCACAGGTGGCCTGCCAACCCCCGGCAGCGGCAGCGTCACGCGTGGCCTCTACGTTTCCCGTGTGCGAGCAACCCGTCCGCAGCCCTGACCGCGGCCGGCGACCTGCTGGGGGGTCGCTACCGGCTCGAGCGCCCCATCGGCAGCGGGGGCATGGCCACCGTGTGGCGCGCCACGGATGAGGGCACCGGCCAGGCGGTGGCCGTCAAGCTGATGCACCCCAGGGTCCAGGACGACCCCGACCTGCTGGCGCGGTTCCGGCGCGAGGCCGAGGTGGTCACGCGCCTCGACCACCCGTGCATCGTGCGCCTGCTCGACCAGGATGCCGGGGCCGACGACGGGCCATACATCGTGTTCGAGCTCGTGGACGGCGTCACGCTCAAGGCGCTCATCCGCCAGCGTGGTCCGCTGCCGCCGGCCGAGGCGGCATCCGTCGCCAGCCAGGTGGCGCGCGGCCTGGAGCTGGCCCACCGGTCGGGCATCGTGCACCGCGACATCAAGTCGCACAACGTCCTGGTCACCGACGCGGGCGTGGCCATGCTCACCGACTTCGGCATCGCGCGGCTCCTGGACGGCATGCAGGACGGCCTCACGCGCACGGGCACGGTGCTCGGCACCAGTGACTACCTGGCCCCCGAGCAGGCCCGCGGCCTGCCGGTGGATGGCCGCACCGACGTCTACGCGCTGGGCATCGTCCTGTATGAGTCGCTCACGGGCGAGCTGCCGTTCCCCGCCGACACCCCCATGGCGGTGGCGCTGCGCCAGGTGCGCGACCCCATGCCCGACCCCCGGTCGGTGCGCCCGGAGGTTCCCGCCTACCTGGCGGCCATCGTGCTGCGCGCGTGCGAGAAGGACCCAGACGCCCGCTTCGCATCGGCACTCGACATGGCGGACGCCCTGGTGGACGTTCCCGCCGGGGGCACGGAGGCCATGCCGGTCATCCCGCCCGAGGTGGCGGCGGCCGATGCCGACACCGGCCCCATGCCCCCGGCCGTGCTGCCCGACGACGCCACGGGGGCCATCGTCCCGGTCGCCGGGGAACCCGCGGCGGGGGCCCCGCGGGTGGTGGCCCGTGCCCCCCGGGGCAGGCGCTGGCCGGTGGCGGTGGCCGCCACCCTCGTGCTGGCGGCCGGCGCATCGGTGGCGGTGGTCATCAGCACCGGGGGCGCCGATGCCCCGGTGTCGGGCGGCGGGTCGGCGCAAGCCCCTGCGCCGGGCGGCTTCACCGGTCTGGTGCCGCTGCAGCTGTCCTCGGTCACCGATGCCGATCCCGGCGGTGAGGGCCGCGAGATGCCCGGCGAGGTGCCCCTGGCATACGACGGCACCGAGGCCACCTCGTGGAGGACCGAGCGCTACGCCACCGCGGACTTCGGCGGGCTCAAGGACGGCGTGGGGCTCACCCTGGCGCTGGCGGAGCCCGGCGTGGCGCGTCGCATGTCGCTCAGCACGCTCGGCACCGGCGGCGCCTTCCAGGTGCTCGCGGGCCCGCCGGGGGAGGATGCCCGGGTGGTGGGGAGCGGCACGTTCACCGACGGCGAACAGCAGGTGGACCTGGCCGACGGCCCGGCGTCGGGTGAGTACACGCTGTGGATCACCGAGCTCCCGCCCAATGCCAAGGGCGAGGGCTACCGGGCGTATGTGTCCGAGGTGGGACTGGAGGGCACGGCCTAGGCGACGCCGAACATCACCGCATGGACTTGCCGCCGGCATGGGAGGACTCCCTGCGCGACCTGGACGAGCGCCTGTCGCGGCAGGGCGGGCGCGCCCGTGCGCTGGCCGCGCGGTCGCGGGCCGGGTATGTGCGCGACTGCCGGCGGGTGGCCGGCTGGCTGTGGCAGCGGGGGGTCTCCGCGCCCGCGGAGGTGACGCCGTCCATGATCGACGCGGCGCTCCGCGACATCGGCTGGGCGCCCGCCACGCAGCGGCGCGCCCTCACCGCGCTTCGCGAGTGGTTGCGACCGTACTTCCCGCGGGGGCGGTGCCCGGCCATGCTGGTGGACGCCCCGCGGGTGGACCGCGCTCCCGTGCCACGGCTGTCCCAGGATGACGCCGCCGCGCTCGCGCACCTGGCGGCGGCCCGCGTGGACGCCACCGAGACGGGCACGGTGGCACGCGCCCTGGCGCTGCGCGACGTGGCCCTCGTGGAGGTGCTCTACGGCAGCGGCCTGCGCCGGCAGGAGGCCTGCGACCTCGTGCTGCCGGCCGTGGACTTCGAGCACGAGGTGCTCTCGGTGGTGGGCAAGGGGGGTCATGCGCGCACGGTGCCCATGACCGAGCCGTGCGTCGACGCCCTGCGCGACTGGGTGCGCGAGGGCAGGCCGCTCCTGGCGTCGGATGCGCCGCGTGCGCGCGCCGCTCGTGACCGCGTGTTCCTCACGCGCTCCGGCGGCGCGATGGATGGTGCGACCGTGTACCGGGTGGTGCACCGGCTCCTCTCGGGCCTCGGGCGCTCGGGCGGCCCGCACCTGCTGCGCCACGCCGCTGCCACCCACCTGCTGGAGGGGCCCGGGGGCACGGGCGGAGCCCACCTGCGCGTGGTCCAGGAGTTCCTGGGGCACGCGAGCCTCGCCACCACCGAGCGCTACACGGGAGTCACCACCAAGGCCATGCAGGACACCCTGCGGCGCGCGCACCCCCGGGGAGCGTGAGCATGGACGCGCCTGTGGTGGATGCCGGGGGATTCCACGCGCTGGCCGGGGCGTTCGTGGCCACCCGGGGCAGCGCCAACACGCGTGCGGCGTACGGGCGCGACCTGCGGTTGCTGGGAGAGGCCCTTGGCGTGCCCCCGGCGCGTGCGGAGGCCCCGCCCTTCGGCGTGGAGTCGCACCCGGCCGCCCGCCGCGCGGCCGGGCAGATGTCCGCGATCCCGCCCGCCTGGTGGCAGGACTGGCGTGACGCCCTCGAGGGCAGGCAGAGCAGCAGGTCGCGGCGCGTCGCCGCGGTGCGCGCCTTCTGCCGATGGTGGTCGCGCGCGCTCGACCTGCCCAACCCGGTCGAGGACCTCCGACCTCCGGCGTCGTCCGCAGGCGGCCAGGAGAGGCTTTCGCGCGAGGTCGCTGCGCTCTCGCCGTCGCAGGTGCGCCGCATGTGCGACGCCGCGGCGGCCATGCCCGGCCCCGCGGGCCTTCGAACCCATGCCCTCATCGAGGTGCTGTACGGGTGCGGCATCCGCGCCACCGAGGCCGCGGGCCTCGACATGTCGGCGCTGCACCTGGACGATTCGGATGACCCCTACGCGGTCGTGCGGGGCAAGGGCGGCAAGCACCGCGCCGTGGCCGTGCCGGCCGTGGCACGCACGGCCCTGGCGCGGTACCTGGCCACGGGACGGCCGGAGCTGCGGGCGCTCGACGTGCGCCCACGCCCCGATCAGGCGCGCCACCGCGACGCCGACGCGGTGTTCCTGGGCGCGCGCGGACGGCGCATGGGGCGCTCGGACGTGTGGCGCGAGGTCCGCCGCGTGGCAGATGCCGCGGGCCTGGTGTCGGAGGGCGTGCGGGTGTTCCCCCATGCGCTCCGCCACTCGTGCGGCACCCACCTGGTGCAGGCCGGCGTGGACATCCGCTA
>CAZEUE010000009.1:0-5193 GCA_964514615.1 uncultured Bifidobacterium sp.
CGCACGAGCGGGCTGCTCAGCACCACGTCGGGCCGCAGCCCCAGTGCCACCAGCCCGCGGGCCGCCAGGCCCGCGCGCTCGTGTCCGCGCGGGGTCAGCGCGCGCGCGACGTCCCCGACGGGGTGGTCGTCCTCGGCCACGCCATGGCGCATCAGCACGAGGGTCATCACGAGATCGGGGGTACCTGCCCCACCAGCAGGGCCGAGAACGCCACGATCACCAGCGTGATGCCGGTCTCGATCCATGCGCTGCGCCGCACGATCGCCAGGGTGGCCGTGTTGGGCGCTCCGCCCCGGCGCCGCAGGGACGTGACGATGCGGCGCGACCGGAAGGCCAGCACGGCGGCGAGCACGAGCAGGCCGATCTTCACCAGGATCGTCCAGCCGTAGGGGGTCTCCCACAGGTCGGCCGGCGAGGTCATCTGGCCGAACGCGCGCACCACCCCCGAGGCCACGAGAATTCCCACCGCCACGAGGGCAAGCGCCGAGAACCGGGCCAGGGCCAGGCCGCCCGCGGTACGGCCTCCCTCGCCGGCCACCTTCGGCAGCCGCAGCAGGTGCACGCCCACGATCGCCAGGCCGCCCACCCACGCGCTGGCCATCGCCGCGTGCAGGGCATCCATGGGCACCTGCAGCTCGGGCAGGGAGGTGGTCGACGCGTGCCCCTGCGCCGATATGGATCCCAGTGCCACCAGCGCCGGCACCAGCATGGCCACCATGGGCCAGGTGCCGCCGTCGGCCCGGTCGGGCGCGGGCGCGGCGTCGCTGCGGTACTCGGCCAGGAACCGCCACACCCCCAGCGCGAACACCACGAACAGCGCGAGCGTGCGGATCTGCAGCAGGTCCCCGAAGCGGGTGTCGGCCAGCACCCGCACGATTCCCGCCGGGTCCCCCAGCGCACCCCACACCGAGGTGCCCAGCGACCCCGCGGTCTTCACCACCAGCACCGCGGCCTCGCCCAGCAGCGCCACCAGCGCCAGCGCGCCGAAGCCGATCCACCACGCATCACGCGACCACCCCAGGGCGGCGT
Organism: uncultured Bifidobacterium sp.; assembly: GCA_964514615.1. Taxonomy (GTDB): domain Bacteria; phylum Actinomycetota; class Thermoleophilia; order Miltoncostaeales; family Miltoncostaeaceae; genus SYFI01. The sequence continues at coordinate 1,030 of CAZEUE010000009.1, forward strand.
CGCGCTGGGACTGCGGCATGGGCGGCGGCGGGCGCCACGCCGCCCGCCACACCAGGAGCCGGAACACCAGCAGCGCCACCAGGCCCCCGATGCCCACCAGCTCGATCCAGCGTGCCGTCACGGCCCAGGCGGAGGTCTCGGTGGGGCCCGATGCGCCGCCGGGGCCGCCCAGGTACGGGGGCGCCATGGGCACGTCGCCCAGCGCGAACACGGCGGCGCCGGGGATGATGTGGCCATCGGCGGACACCACCCGCCACCGCGTGGTGTACGTGCCGGGGGGCAGGCCGTCGCGCACCGGCACCTCGATCACCGAGGCGTCGGAGGGCTGCACGCGGCCGGGGCCGCTCGACACCGGGTTGCCGGTGGCGTCCACCACCTGCAGGTCCGTGGGCTGCAGCAGCTGCACGGGCTCCGAGAAGCGCACCACCACCTGCGCCGGGGTGGCATCCACCCGCCCGGCATCCGCCGGGATGATCTCCCGCACCACGGCATGGCCCAGTGCGGGGGGCGCGAGTGCAAGGGCGCCACCCAGCGCCATCGCCAGGATCACGAGCACGAGCGCGGATGCACGGCCGGGGAATCGCACGGCCCCGCAGGCTAGCCTGCGGCGACCAGCCGGCGGATTCGGGAGATGCGGTGAGCGGGATCGTCGAGGGCAAGCGGGCGCTCGTGGTGGGCGTGGCGAACAAGCGCAGCATCGCGTGGGCCATCGCGCGGAGGCTCGACCAGCAGGGAGCGCGCGTGGCGCTGACCTTCCAGGGCGAGCGCGTGGAGAAGGACGTCCGCAAGCTCGCGGGGGAGCTCACCAATGGCCCGGTGCCCGTGCTGCCGCTCGACGTCACCGACGACGCCCAGCTGGACGCCGCCGTGGACGGGGTGGCCGAGGCCCTTGGCGGGGTGGACATCCTCGTGCACGCGGTGGCCTTCGGGAAGGTCGAGGACCTGGGCGGGCGCTTCATGGAGGTCTCGGACGACGGCTTCCACCTCGCACTCGAGATCTCATCGTGGTCGCTCAAGCGGCTCGCCGCACGCGTGGAGCCGCACATGCGCCAGGCGGGGGGCGGCGCCATCGTGACCCTCAGCTACGTGGCCGCCGAGCGCGCGGTGCCCGGCTACAACGTCATGGGCATCGCCAAGTCCACCCTGGAATCGATCGTGCGCTACCTGGCCTGGGACATGGGGCCGGACAACGTGCGGGTGAACGCGCTGTCCGCGGGCCCCGTGCGCACGCTGGCGGCGCGCGGCATCCCCGGGTTCGCAGACATGGTGGACAACGCCGTGGAGCGGTCGCCGCTGCGACGCGCCATCGACGCCGACGAAGTGGCGGACGCCGCGCTGTTCCTGTGCTCGGACATGGCCCGCGCCGTGACGGGGGAGACCCTGCACGTGGACGCCGGCTACCACGCGATGGCCATCTGAGCGCCCCCGTGCGCATCGGGGTGGTGGCGGACACCCACGTAGGGGAGGTCCTGCCCGCGCTTCCCCCGGAGGTGACGGCCGCGTTCGATCGCTGCCATCTCATCCTGCATGCGGGCGACATCACCTGCACCAGCGTGCTCGCCGAGCTCGGCGCAATCGCTCCGGTGGTGGCCGTGCAGGGCGACCACGACCGGCAGGCGGGAATCGCACTGCCACGTGAGCGCGTGGTGGTGGTGCGGGGGCGGCGCATCGGCCTGGTGCACGGCCGCCGCACGCGTGCCATCGAGATGCCGGCGGCGGCCATGAGCCTCGCCCGCAGGCGTGCCGTGCTGCTGGGCCTGCACCGGCACATGCGGCGGCGCCTGGGGCCCGTGGACATGATCGTGCACGGCCACCTGCACATGCCGGTGGATACCGTGGTGGCGGGGACCCGGGTGTTCTCGCCCGGTGCCGTGTACATCCCCGAGGAGCGGGACGCCGGCGAGCGCACGGGCATCAAGGGGCGCGCCTACCTGCGGTTCCGCGAGGGCATGACGCCCGACGAGCGGGCATCGGCCGTGGGGATCATCGAGGTGGGCCCGGGTGGCATGCACGTGCGCCGCGTGATGCTGCGTGATGTCCGGGCGGGTCGTTAGGGTGCTGACTCGTCGACCCCGACGCGGAAGGACTGCCGAGATGACCGCAGATGTCGCCTACCAGTTCCGCAACGCGCAGGAGGAACTCGAGCGCGCGATGGCCGATTACCTGGCCATCTCACGCGGGTCGCACCTGTACGCCACCTCCGACGCCCATGCAGCTGCCGAGGAGAAGGCGTGGGAGCGCATGATGACCCTGCGTGATCGCGCGGACGCCACCGCGGACCTCTAGCAGCCGGGGCTAGCCCGGCAGGTCGACGATGAGGCTGGCTCCTGCACCGGGGGCCGACTCGATCGTGGCCGTGCCCTCCACGAGCGTGACGCGCTCGAGGATTCCGGCGAGGCCCAGGCGGTGCGTGGGCGAGGATGGGTCGAAGCCGACGCCGTCGTCCTCCACCACCACCCGCAGTCGCCCGTCGCGCCGGGCCACCAGCACGCTGGCGTGCCGCGCCCGCGCATGACGCTGGATGTTGGTGAGCGCCTCCTGCACCACGCGGAAGACGGTGATCTCGATCTCCTCGCCGAGGTCGGGCGGCGCGTCGATGGCCAGGTCCACCGTGATGCCCGGGTCCGCCCGCAGGCGATCGGCCTGCCGCTCGATGGCGCTTGCCAGGCCGTGGTCGGCGAGCCCCGACGGCCGCAGCCGCAGCGCCAGGTCGCGTAGCGACGTGGTGGCATCGGCAAGCGACCTGCGGGCGTTGTCCAGCTGGGCGCGACCGGCGGCGTCCACGTGCTGCTCGAGGGCCCGCAGCTCCAGCGACACCGCTGCCAGCACCTGGCCGGTCTCGTCGTGCAACTCGCGGGCAACCCGCACGCGCTCGGCCTCCTGTGCGCGGATGGCGCGCCGGTGCCCTTCGGCCGCGGCTGCCTGCCGTTCGCGCGCCGCGGCGAGGGCAGCGGATTCCGCAAGGTGCCGGCGCTCGTCGTCCACCGCCCGGGCGTTGCCGATGGCGGTCGCGGCCTGCGCCGCCAGCACCACGGCCACTGCCTCGTCCTCCTCGGTGAATGGCCCGTCGGCCCGGTCGGCCAGGTAGAGGTTGCCGAAGACCTCGTCCCCCAGTCGCACGGGCACTCCGAGCAGGTCATGCATTGGCGGGTGCCCCGGCGGCAGGCCGGCGGCATCCGGATGGGCGGCGATGTCCTCCACGCGCAGGGGGCGCGGATCGGTGATGAGCCGTCCCAGCAGGCCGCGGCCCTGCGGCAGCCTGCCGATGTTCATGGCGGTGACGTCGTCCACCCCGGACCAGACGAATCGGGACAGGCCGTCGCCCGTCGGCGACAGCACGCCCAGGGCCGCGTAGCGGGCGCCCACCACGCGTCGTGCCGACTCCAGCAGCCGGCGCAGCACGGTGTCGAGGTCGAGCTCGCCTCCGATGGCGATGCCGCTCTCCACCAGGCGGGAGGTGCGTTCCACCGCCCGCGCCCCGGCCATGCCGACACCCGCCACCAGGGCCAGGCGCGCCAGCGGCTCGGACGCCGAGGGGTCGAGCGCCCGGCCGTCGGCGGCGCGCACCACCAGCGCGGTCCCCCGCGGCTCGCCGGGCCCCGTGGCAGCGGCCATGGCGGCGAGGCCCGAAGGGCCGCGCTCCTCGGCGGGTCGCGCGCCGCCCATGGATGCCCGTGCCAGGAGGCCATCGGGTCCGTCGTCCGCTGCGCAGACCATGCGGGCCGATGCCGCCCCCGTCAGCACCAGGGCCTCGCCGCATGCGGCGTCCTCCACCTCGCCCGGGGGTGCACCGCGCGCCACCAGGGCCCACACGCGCGCCAGGCCGCGGTCGTGCGACGCCGGCTCAGCCGGCGTCGTCACGCTGGCGCTCCGCGCGCTTCGCGGCTCGCTCCTCCTCGGCCTTCACCATGTCGGCGAAGCGCTGGATGACGTCGTCGGGCACGGGCCCGTCGGGTGGCTCCTCGATCTCGATGTAGGGGCGCGCAGGGGTCGCGGGCGGCGGGGCGTCATCGGCCTGCTCCCCGGCCTCCGTGACCACGGGCACCTCGCCGGTGGCGGCTACGTCCTGGTTGGCCACCTCATCCGCCATCCCGGCGTGCTCGCCCGTGGCAGCAAGGTCATCCTCCACTTCCACCACCTGCAGCTCGCCGGTTGCCTCGATCA
>CAZEUE010000009.1:5293-24186 GCA_964514615.1 uncultured Bifidobacterium sp.
CCTCGGGATCCGGCTCCACCTCGGGATCCGGCTCCACCTCGGGATCCGGCTCCACCTCGGGATCCGGCTCCACTTCGGGATCCACCTCCATCTCGGGCTCGGGCTCGATCGGCTCGCCCAGGGCACCCACGCTCGCGCCCAGCGGCGTGACGGTCTCGTCGAGGATGCCGGGCCCCGCATCGGCGGGCAGTTCCGGCATGGGCACCTCGCCCGCCTCCACGCCGTCGTCCTCGATGACGATGCGGTAGCGGTCCACATGGGGGGCGTGCACGAACAGGATGCGCCGCCATTCGTCGCGACCGGCCTCCTCGGCCGATGACCGCGATCGGAACCGCCCCACCTCGCTGCGCTGCGCCTCGGCCGGGCTGCCCGGCACGCCGACGACCACCACGAGGAAGCGCTTTCTCAGGCCCATGGCGGTCAATGCTACCCGCCGGGTCGGGGCGCCCCGGGCCATGCCATGTGCGTCCCGTTACTCTGGACCCGTGAGTTCCGGTCCCTTCACGCACGTGGTCGCGTGCGTCGATGATTCGCCCGCGACCGAGGACGTCGTGCGCCTCGCCCAGCAGGTGGCGGGAAGCGGCGCGCGCATCTCGGTGGTGCATGTGCTGGGTGGCCCGCCGTTCAGCGAGTCGTTCCTCGCCGCAATCGGCACGGCGTTCGGCGGCTCGCCGATGGTGGACAACTCCGGCGCCCACCGCGAGATCGCCCAGGGCCTGCTCGAGGCCGTGTGCGATGGCGTGCCGGGTGCCCGGCCGGTGGTGCTGGACCCCCACGACGCCGACTCGCCGCCCGATGCCGTGGTGCGGTGGGCGCAGGACAACGATGTCCAGTGCATCGTGGCCGCGTCGCACGGCGACCCGCTCGCCCGCGCCGTCAAGATGGTGGGCTCGTTCAGCGGGTACCTGGCGCGCCATGCGCCCTGCCCGGTGCTGTTGCTGCCGCCCGGCACCGCGGGGGACTGACCCGCCGTCGACTCCCTAGCCGCGCGGCGGCCGGGGGAAGAACCCGCTGGTGCGCCGCACGTAATCGGCGTACCCCGGTCGCCGCTCGGCGATGTCCTTCTCCAGCAGCCCGGCACCGGAGACCTTCACCAGCAGGATGGTCATGAGGACGGGCCCCACGAACCCCCAGGCCCCCGCGCCGCTCTCGGCGGCGATCAGGAAGATGCCCCACCACACCATGAAGTCGCCGAAGTAGTTGGGGTGGCGCGTATAGCGCCAGAGGCCGGTGTCGAGCACCTTGCCCCTGTTCGAGGGGTCGGCCTTGAACCTGGCCAGCTGCCAATCGCCGATCGACTCGAAGGCGAAGCCGATGACCCACGCAACCCCGCCCACGACGGCCAGCCACCCCAGCGCGCGGTCGGGCACCGCGGCCAGCTGCACCGGGAGCGACACGATCCACATCAGCACCCCCTGCAGGATGAAGATGGTGACCAGGCTGATGATCCAGAAGTTGCGCCCCCGGCGGGCCCGCATGGCGGCGTAGCGGAAGTCCTCGCCCTTGCCGGCGTTGCGCCAAGTGAGGTACGCCGAGAGGCGCAGCCCCCACGCGGCGACCAGCACCAGGATGAGCAGGCGGCGCCCCTCGTCGCCGTCGCCTGCGATGAACGCCGTGATGGCCACCGCCACGAACCCCAGGGGCCATACGGGGTCGATCACGCTGGCATCGCGCAGCGCGAGGCTGGCGAGCCACGTGACCACGACCACCGCCAGGATGACGATGGCCGACGTGAGCATGATGGCGCCGTATCCGATGGGGGCAGATTCGCACGTCGCGGATGGATACGCTCGGAGTGTGGAGCCCTGGTACATCCGGCTTGCCGAGCAGCGCGATATCCCGCGCCCGCTCCTGCTGGCCGCCATCCGCGCGCGCGTGGCCACGCGCCTGCGCCGCGAGAGGCGCGGGGGCGCGGACGCCGTGGGCGAGCGCCAGCGCGCCCTGCGCCACCGCCTGGCCGAGGCCCCGGTGGCGGTACGGGCCGATGCCGCCAACGACCAGCACTACGAGGTGCCGGCCGACTTCTTCCAACTGTGCCTGGGCCCACGGCTCAAGTACTCGTCGTGCCTCTACCCGCCCGGCGTGGACGACCTCTCGCTGGCCGAGGACGCCATGTTGGCGCTCACCTGCGAGCGCGCGCAGCTGCGCGACGGCCAGGACGTGCTGGAGCTCGGCTGCGGCTGGGGGTCGCTCACGCTGTGGATGGCCGAGAACTACCCGGCCAGCCGGATCACGGCCGTCAGCAACTCGGCCGGGCAGCGCCGCCACATCGAGGATCAGGCGCGCGCACGGGGGCTGGACAACGTCACGGTGGTCACGGCCGACGTGACGGTGCTCGAGATGCCCGACGCCGCATTCGACCGGGTGGTCAGCGTGGAGATGCTGGAGCACGTGAAGAACCACCAGGCGCTGTTCGCCCGCATCCGGAGCTGGCTGCGCCCGGATGGCCTGTTCTTCGTGCACGTGTTCTCGCATCGCGACCTGGCGTTCGAGTTCAGCGAGGATGACCGCAGTGACTGGATCGGGCGCCACTTCTTCACGGGCGGCACCATGCCGTCGGATGACCTCCTCATCCACGCCGCGGCGGGGCAGTTCGCGGTGCGCGACCACTGGCTGGTGTCGGGGCGTCATTACGCGAAGACCGCCCTGCACTGGGATGACAACCTGGTGGCGCACCGTGACGAGGCCGTTGCCGTGATGGAGCGCGCGCACCCGGGCCAGGGCGAGGTCTGGTTCCGCAGGTGGCGACTGTTCTTCCTGGCCTGCGCGGGCCTGTGGGGCTACCGGGGCGGCGACGAGTTCATGGTGTCGCACTACCTCTTCGCCCCGGCGCCCGCCTAGGCCGGAGCGGGGGCCTGCGGGGCGCCCTGCACCGGTGGGGGCGGCGCGGGGGCTTGCGGTGCCCCGGGAGCGGGCTGCGGCGGCGCCACGGGGGCCGGTGCGGTGGTGGCGGGCGCGGCGGGGACCGGCGCGCCCGGATCGGCGGGAGCGGTGGTGGTGGCGCGGAAGCTCCGCGCGTTCATGAGTCCCGCAGGCCAGTAGGTGGGGAGGTAGCTGATGGTCACGCCCCCGCGTCCACCCGACGAGTGGATCATCCACTTGTTGCCGAGGCTGATGCCCATGTGCGACGCGCGGTTGAGCGGCGTCTTGCGCCCGGCGCCGCCGAAGAACACCAGGTCGCCGGCCCGGGCGCGCTGCCACGCGATGCGCGCGCCGCGGCGGTCGACATTCATGGTGTAGGTGGTGCGGCCGCTCGGCACGGTGACCGCTGTCTCCGCCGCGCGGTCGCCGGTATGCCACACGAACCACACCAGGCCCGAGCAATCGAACCCGCCTGCGGCTTGGGGGTCGAGGGGCGAGCCCGGGTCCGTCCACTCGCCGCCCCACACATAGGGGCTGCCCACCTGCAGGAGCGCGCGCTGCACCGTGGGCACGAAGGCCTCGTCCACCGCGGGGATGCGGAACGCCTGGAGCGCCCGGACCGACCGGGGCATGCCCTTGCGGCGGATCGCGCGGCTGCGCGCGGCCATCAACACCAGGTCGGCCAGCCGCAGGGGCTGCGAGTCGTGGCGCTCGAGGGCGTCGTCACCCGCCGGGTAGTTGCGGCGCAGCCTCGCCTCCCGGGCCACGATGGCGGCCGCGAAGCCCCGGGGCAGCTGGTACCGCCGCCCGCTGCCGTCGGCGAAGCGACCCAGGCGCGCCACCGCGCGGTTCATCCCGAGGCCCAGGGTCCATGCACGGTTCGCATCCCACCCCGTGGCGGGCGCATCCAGCGACACATTGCCGCCGGGTGCGGCGAGCCAGCCCCGCTCCACGGCCCGCCGCGCCGCCCGCCCCAGCGGATCGTCGGCGGCGATGTCGCGCCACGGGGCCCCCAGGGCGCCGGCGGGAAGGCCCAGCACCGGACGCATCAGCGCCACGAGGTCCCGGCGCGTGGCGTCCGCCGACAGCGCGGCGGCGTCCCGCGGCCCGCTCCATGCGCGCGCCCGCGCGAGCTCGCGCGCGGCCTTCTCGCCGAAGCGGAAGGCGGCTGCCGCCCCCGGTGCTCCGTCGGCGGGCGTCTGGGCCAGGGCCGCCGTGGTGATCAGCCCGACGCCCATCGTCGGCACCGCGATGATGGCGGTGACCACCGCGCGGCGCCGCCGGATGTGGCGTGGTGCGGTCATGAGGCGGCCGAGGCTAGACCGCATCTGCCCCGGGGACTGTCCCCGTGGAACATGTCGCGCGCATGTGCAACATCCCATGCACATGCGTGGTGGGCGCCGGGAGCCCTGCCTACCCGGTGGAGCGCAGCTCACGCAGGTTCTGCGCGAGAAGCACCACGGCCCCCACCATCAGGATGATCGCAAGGGTGAAACGCCACTCGCGTGCCAGTCCGATGGCGATGGATGCACCCACCAGCACCACCACCGCCCAGCCCATGAAGGCCAGCAGGCGGCCGCGCGCGAGCGACTCGACGCCCAGGATCACCAGCACGCCGGCCATCACCCCCACCCAGTAGTAGTTGGTGTAGTTGCCGATGAGCAGCCACACCACGATGGCGATGATGAGGGGCGTGCTGATTGCCGCCCAGATGCGCAGCAACCGGCTGCGCACCCGCGGGTTGGCGTCGTCGTGCTCCAGCGCAGCGGCGGCGCTCCCCAGGTGCGCCCGCGGGCCGGGCATGGGAACCCCCGACTGCTCGGCTCGCTCGAGCGCCATGCGCTCTGCGTCGAGCCGGCGTCGCTCGTCGCGCAGCGCGAGCATGGCGGCGTCGCGCGCCGCAAGGTCCTCGCGCCGGGCATCGGCCAGCGGGCGCGTGATGGCGTCCGCCTCGAGGGCGCGCACCTCGGCATCCTCGCGACGCGCCCGTCGTCGCTCGTCGTCCACCTCGGAGTCGATCTGCGCGATGCGCTCGCGCACCTCCACCAGGCGGGCGGCCACGGCCACCCCGGCTGCCCCGGGGTCGGGATCCACCTTCTGCATGCCGGCCCAGCCCAGGGGGTCCTCCCACCGCACGCGGTCGATGCCGTCGCGCTCGTGCTTGGGGCCGGTGGGCGCTGACTCGCCGCCGAACCTGTCCTTGGTATCGCGTCCCCACCGCCCGCCGAAGTCGCGTACCCACGGGGTGTCGTCATCGATCAGCACCGGGCGCCATTGGCGATCGCCCCCGGGGCCGATGGCCACCCCGTCTCCGCGGTGGTAGTCGACGAACGGCACGCCGAGGCCGGCATCGAGGGAGGACTGCTCCTGCCACGGCGTGAGCGCGCGGAAGACCTTGCGCAGGCCGTTGATGAACCCCCGCATCACGGGTGGGTCGACACGCACGGTCTCGTCCACGGCCCGCGGGCTGTGCGAGTGCGACCCCGCGCCGGGGTAGGCCACCACGTGCCCGTCCACCCATTCCAGATCGGGATCGTCGGCGCGCCGGCGCAGTCCATCGCCCTCGGCGTCATGCGACGAGAACGCCACCCACCGGGGCACGAGGTCGTCCTCGGCAGCGGGCGACAGGTAGATGATGATGTTCTCCCAGTCGGCCTCGTGGTCGTTGATCCCGTGGAACGACGACCGCCAGTCGTTGATCGGGTAGAAGAACCAGTACTGCAGGATGGTCCAGCCGGCCTCGCGCATGACCCGCCCGTAGTACGGGGTGCCCGCCTCGGCGATGCGCTCGCGGTAGGCGATCTCGCCGGCCGCCACCGCCCCGCGCGGCACGCGGCCGCGGAACAGGAGCGTCAGGCGGAAGATGGCGTCGAAGACGCGGCTCGTGATGCCCACCTGGGAGAACCTGCTGCTGCCGGGCATGGGCTCGCCGTGGCCGGCGTGCCGCCACGCCCGGTACTGGCGCCGCGACAGGGGGTTCTCCACGAACAGCAGGTGCATGGTGTCGCCCTCGCGCTCGCGGGCCACCTGCGCGAGCCGCTCGAGGTCGAGTGTTCCCGCCTCCATCAGCTTGACGTCCTGCCCGTCGTCCCCGCGCATCCACAGCGAGCACGCGCGCACGTAGGCCTCGGTGTCGGACGGCAGGAACAGCTCAACGCGGTTGAACCGCAGGATGGGCTCGAATCGGCGAAGCAGCTCGAGGTCGTCCACGAAGGGAGCCTACGGGAGCGGCCGAGCCGCCGGGTACGGTGAGGCCACGAACCCTTCCCGCATCGGCGGCCGTGCCGCGGCCGCCCTGGTCTCCGCCGCGCGCCTCGCGGGCTGCGGCTCCTCCTACGACACCGCCGCCTCCGGCGACACCACCGCTCCCGTGTCCACGGGCGAGTTGGTGGGCGAAATGGCCACGTGCGACGCGGCCTCCATAAACGAGGCCGCCGGTGGCGGCACGGCCCAGGGCGTCGAGTTGGCGCAGCCCGATTCGTTCACGTGCGCCGACGGCTGGGCATACGCCTTCGTGAACGTGGGCTCCGGTGACGATCAGGTCACCGTCACCAAGGTGTTCGAGGCGGAGGGGCAGTTCTGGGTCGAGAAGGACCGCGCCACGGTGTGCGCGGGCCCGGGCGACCAGGTCCCGGCGTCCATCTACCGGGACGCCTGCGAGACCAACTAGACCCCGACCGTTCTCCCCACATCGCGGTGCGCGGCTTGTAGCGTCGTCGCACGACGACGGAGGTAACGCATGCGCCTCGAGCCCATCTACCGGGCGGTGTTCAGGTATCCCGACGGCGGCCACGGCACGGTCCTCGAGGGGGAGGCGGGCAGCGAGGGCCACTACTTCTTCGTTGCCGACGGCGAGGTGAGCGGCCGGCTATCCGGCCGCATGCAGGCGGCCAACCACCCGCGGTCGCGCATCGACAAGAACGCGCTGCCCAACATCCAGGGCGCCATCACCACCGACGACGACGCCACGATCATCTTCGACTGGCGTGGGTTCGCCCGCCCGTCGCCGCCCTCGCCGCGCCAGATCGTGGTGCACGGCACCCACACCACGGGTGACGAGCGCTACTCGTGGCTGAACAACGTGGTGTGCGTGGGGTGCGGTGAGATCCGACCCCTCGACGACTCCGGTGCGGCCCGCAACGTGGTGGGCGGTCGCATCGACTTCGTCATCGACTTCTCCCAGCTCATCTGGGAGCCCATCGACGACCGGGAGGCCTGATGTTCCTGCTGCGCGCCACCTACAACCGCCCCATCGAGGAGGTCGACCAGCTCCTCGAGGAGCACAAGGCCTGGATCATGAAGAACTTCGAGGCGGGGCGGATCCTGCTCACCGCGCGCCAAGTGCCGCTGGTAGGCGGGCTCATCCTCGCCCGCGGGGAGAGCGCCGACGAGATGTGGGCCATGCTCGAGGAGGACCCCTTCAAGAGCTCGGGCATGGCCGAGTACGAGGTGCTCGAGTACGCGCCCGTCCGCGCCGCGGAGGGCGTGGAGGGCCTTCTGGAGCCCGACGCCGGATAGGGCATGCGGCGCCGCGGCCCCGTGCGGGGAGCATGTCGCGACCCCCTGCGCCCGCGATCGCCGGTCGACGCCACGCTTCACCCCTCGCCCGCCGGTGGTCGCCGGCTGACCGCCCGCGCGCGGCGCGGCGGCGGGGCGTCGTACGATGCCGCGGTGCTCACCCGCCCGCCCGAGGAGGTTCCATGACCCTGACGTCCCGCTCGGCCCTTCGCCGCGCGGTCCCGCTGGCCGTCGCCGGGCTGGCCATCACGCCGGCGCTGCTCCACGCCGATGAGGACGTGAGGTGCCTGGGCACCGAGGCCGTGTGCACCGCCAATGTCGACCCGGACGTCGATGACGGTCGCGAGCGCGTCACGGTGGACCTGCCGGGCACGGTGCTCCGGCTGCGCGCGGTCACCCCGGTGCCGCGGTCGTTCGCGGGCGCATACCGGATCTCGGGCGGCAGGTACGCGCTCGGCGGCTCGGTGTACCGGTTCACCCTCATGCCGCGGTCGTCGGCGATCGACGGGTACGCCTCGATGACCTTCACCAACCCGCGCCGCCCCCAGCCGCGCCCGCAGTCGGCGGTGCGCTGCCTCGGCGACGAGGACATCTGCACGGCGCACGTGAGCCTACGCGGGGGCGCCAGCAACAAGCGGGTGCGCGTGCTCCTGCCCGGAACCGACCTCAAGCTCGCCTCGGGCGCCCGGGCCGTCACGCCGGCGTCCAGTCGGGGTGCCTACTCCATCGGTCGCGGCACGTACTCGCGAGGCGGCTCGATGTACTCCTTCTCACTCAACGCCGTGGGCTCCCTGCGCAAGGGTGCCTGGCTGGCCCTTACCTTCCGCGACCCCACCTGATCGCTCCCCGCAGGCACGCGCTGGCCGTGGTGGCCTCGGCATGCATCGCGGCCGCCGCGGCGGGCGGCGCCGCGGCGGCATCCGCCGCGGGCGCGAATGCCACGCTGTCGTGGGGCACTGCGCAGGCGCTGGTGGCGCCGCCCGGCGAGGAGCCGCGTCGCGTCGAGGCCCGCATGTTCGGCCGCGCGTCCCTGCTCTACGAGACCGACGACGGGGTGCGGCGCATCCTGGGCGGATCCGCGGCAATGCAGCAGTTGCCGTGGCTCTTCCGGGTGGAGCCCTCCACCTCCGGTCCTGGCGCGCGCCTCGGCGCGGGGAACGACCAGCGGATGGTCAAGGTGAGCGGCGTGGCGCTGGCATCCAGGCCCACCGCCGCGGCCATGGCGAGCATGCTGCGCGATGCCATCAACCGCACGTGCACCACCCCGGCAGGGGTCAGCACCTGCACGGCGCACCGCGTGGCGGTGGACGAGATCGACTCGCGGTTCGGCGGCCCGGGCGGTCGTCGCAGCGCCGCGGGCATGCGGCTTCGCGAGGCCATGGTGTCGCTGTCGCGCCAGCAGGCGCGGTGGGGCGGGTCGTACGCGAGTCGCGTGCACTTCGTCCTGGCCCCTGGCCCGGCCACGTCGGTGGCCGCGGGCTACGGCGCGAACCGGTCGCTTGGCCGGAACGGGCTGCCCATCCGGCGCAACTACCGGGATGCCTTCGCCGCCATGGCGCTGGGCGGCGGTGTGTGGATCCAGATGTACCACTACTCGCGGTCCGCCGGCATCACGTCGTTCACCGCCGCCGAATGGCGCGATGTGCCGACCGGCGTCGCCAGCTTCCTCCGGTCCGTGCGCAGCGCCCGCAATCCATTGACCTACCTGCACGTGGTGCTCACCACCACGCCCGGCGAGGGCGCGCCCCCGGCCGGGGCCTGCTCCACGCCGGGCGTGCCCGGGGGGCCCACGGCACCCGGCGTGCCCGAGTGCGCGCCCGCCACGCCGTCGTGCACCGTGCTGCCATGGGTGCATCGCACCCGCTTTCCGGCATACGGCCGTCCCCTCGTCGCGGCCCGAGCGCGCGAGGACTCATTCATCCAGCGCCGCGCCGCGGCGCTGCTCACCGCCGTGGACCCGGGCACGCCGCAGGTGATCCGCCAGCCCCAGCCGTCACCCATGGCGTGCCAGTGGGATCGCGCGCAGGCCAGCGCGGCCAACGTGCGCATTCTGATGAACGGACCCGCGGCCTATCGCCTGGAGGGCGACCAGGCCACCACGTGGGGCGTGCTGTTCCGCCAGTTCTTCCTCGTGCCGCCGAGCTGACCACGCCCGCGCCGGTCAGGTGATGGCCGCCACCGCGATCTCCGATGCCTCGAGGGCGCCCTCCATGTAGCCGCCGTTCGCGGGCGCGGCTTCGGTGCCCGCCAGCAGCAGCCGGCCCGCCCACGCCCCGCCGGGGGTTGGGTGCCCGCCGTATGACGGGTGCACCATGAGGGGCGCGATGTCGTCCTCGGTGGCCACCAGCGGGTCGCGCGCCCAGTCCACGTAGAGGGTGCCCACGGGAGATCCTGCCGGCGGCCCGAACAGGCGCGCCAACTGCTGCACCGCCGCCCCGACCACCCGGTCGCCCGCGTCCCGCCGCGCGTCGGGCGGAACGCCCACGAACCCCGTGAGCGCCGGCAGGCACCCGGGGCCCGAGGCGTCGTGGATCTCCACCAGCGGGCCCACGCGACTGCGGGCCTCGCCCGACAGGCCGTGCTGGCGCCAGAAGGGCTCTGCGTACACGGCGATCACCTTGGCCTGGCCCGCCATCCACGTGGGCACGCCGATCCATGCGTCGCGCACCGCGGGGGGCGGCTGCGGCCGCATCCTGATCGACCGCGCCAGCAGGCGCAGGGGGAGGGCGGTGATCACGGTGCCGGCGGTAAAGGCGCGCGACGCGCCGCCGGCACCCACGGCGGTCACCCTCACCCCTGCGTCGGTGGCGTGCAGTTCCGTCACGGTGGTGCCCCGCTGCACCCGGGCGCTGTCCAGCCGTGCCGCCATCGCCCGCACCAGCGCTCCCAGCCCGCCCTCCACGCGCATCGACCCGTCCGAGGGCGCCCCCTGGTCGAACCGCGTGCAGTGCCCGGCTGCCTCCTCCCACATCAGCGCCCCCTGCACGTCCTGGGCGAACGGGCGCAGCCCCAACTCGCGGACGAGTGCCGGCATGCGCTGCTGGAACGCCGGCCAGTACCACGCGGGCCCCAGGTCGTACGCCCCATCGCGGTGTTCCCCGGCGGCATCGATCCCCCGCGACAGGATGCGTCCGCCCAGGCGCCCGGATGCCTCGAGCAGCAGGTAGTCCACGCCGCGCTCCTCGAGAAGGTGCGCGGCGTGCAGCCCCCCCAGGCCGCCGCCGATGATGATCACGTCGACCACGCGCGCACTGTACGACCTACACTCGCCCGGCATGCGCACGGTGATCGACGCCTACCGCCGGGCCCGTGGGTGGTCCTGGCCCCCCGCCTATCCGATTGCCCAGTTCCCCAACCCGCCGCTCATCATCGGGCTGGTGGCGCTGGCGCTCCGGTATCCGGCCGCCGGCACCTGGGCCGACGTGCTCGGCGCCATCGGCTATGTGTTCGTGGGCGTGTGGGCGTACCTGGAGCTGACCGCCGGGGTCAACCTGTTCCGCAGGGTGCTGGGCGCCGCGGGTATCGCGTACGTGGTGTTCGCGATCGCCGAGCGCGTCGGCGCCTAGCCGTCCTGGCTCCCGGCCTCGGGGCCCGCCCGGAGCACGTAGAACGCATAGCCGAAGGCCCGGTGGTGACGGGCGTGCAGTTCCATCTCCTCCCGGGTCGCGCGAACCACCGATGCGAGGGCGGGATCATCGGTCCGGGCCGCCAGGCGCTCCGACATCGGGCCGTAGTAGTTCTCGTCCCACGCACGTGGGGGAAGCCGGCGGACCCCCAGCACCTCGTAGCCGGCATTCCGGGCACGCATCACGTTGGTGCCCTCATCGGCCATCCCCGGGTACTCGCCTTCCCAGTACCGCCGGAGCGCCGCAGGGGGTTCCTCGGTGAACCACGAGAGTTCCGAGATGACGGCCACCCCTCCGGCACGCAGCATCGGGCGCCATGCAGCGAGCGCCGCGTCGAATCCGATGTTGTACGCCGCACCCTCCGACCAGATCACGTCGATGGTCGAGGGCGGCAGCCCGGGCGCCGCGATGTCCGCGCACCGGAGCTCGATGCGATCCTGCACGCCCTGCCGCGTGGCCTCGGCGTGGAGGTCGTCGAGGAAGCCCTGCTCGGCGTCGATGGCGATGATGCGGGCAGTGGGAAACCGCCGCGCGAGGAGGAGGGCGCCCGCGCCGGTGCCGCATCCGAGGTCGGCGATGCGGGCACCGGACGGCACCTGGGGGAGGGTCGCGAGGATCTCGTCCGACGTCCCGTCGTCCCCGGGCCCCAGCCGGGCGAGC
The DNA here is from genome assembly GCA_964514615.1 of uncultured Bifidobacterium sp. Classification (GTDB taxonomy): domain Bacteria; phylum Actinomycetota; class Thermoleophilia; order Miltoncostaeales; family Miltoncostaeaceae; genus SYFI01. The sequence continues at coordinate 16,960 of CAZEUE010000009.1, forward strand.
CCGCGATGCAGTTCGACGATGGCCCCGTACTCCGCGGTGGACATGTGGCGATCCTAGCCATGTCGCCGCGTCGCCGGTGATGCGCTCGCAGCCCCGCCCGCCTATGGTGTGGTCGTGTCCCGTCGGCCTCCCACCTCGCCGGTTCCGGCGCGCTGATCGTCCATGGCTGCGCGCGACGTGGGGCACAGGGCGAACGACTGGCTGGTCAACCTGCTGGTGCGCCGACGGCTCTTCGGGCCCAGCATCACCCTGTTCGAGGTGCTGGCGTGCGTCATCGCCATCGGTGGGCTCACGGCCCTCAACGAATGGGCGGTCCCCGAGGGCATTCCGCTTGCGGTGCCGAGCATGGCCGCCACGGCGGCGCTGCTCTTCATCCAGCCCAGCCTCACCATCGCCCGCTCGTGGAACGCCATCGGCGGCCAGACGATATCGGCGTTCGCGGGCTGGCTCGCCGTGGTGGCGGCGGGCGAGGCACACCAGTGGCTGGTGATGGGCAGCGCCGTGGGCCTGGCGCTCGTCCTCATGTCGCTGCTCCGGTGCCTCCATCCGCCCGGGGTGGCCACCGCGGTGATCATGGTGGGCATGCCCGATCCCACCGCGTGGGAGCACATCTTCGTGCCGATCGCGCTGGGCACCACGCTGGTGGTGGTGTGGGCGTGGCTGGTGCACGGCTTCGAGGCCGTGTGGCTCGGCCGCAACCCGCGCGACGCACCCGGTGAGGATCGGGGTGACTCAGGCGGCCCCGGGTCAGGGGCCGCCTGAGTCGCGCACCTCGCGGCGAGGGCAGGTAGGGTTGTCCCATGGCCGAGCAGCGCTTCTTCGAGACCATGGGCTTCGAGTTCGCCACGCTGATGGCCCTCGGTGCGGCTCCATACGGACTTGCCGAGGCCGGCGAGGTCATCTCGACCGCGTCGCGGATCACCGACGCCGACGCCGACTCGTGGTTTGACGAGTGGATGGCCACGGCCGAGCGCTGCGTGGCACAGGCCGGGGAGTGCGAGGCGGCCGGCCACCTGGTGAGCGCCCGTTGGCTGTACCTCCGCGGGTCCTTCTACATGGGGGCCGCGTTCTTCTACGTGCTGGCCACCCGCGATCCGTCGCGCGAGCTGGGCACGTGGCACCGGCACCGCGAGGCCTTCAATCGCGCAATGGCACTCTGGCCCACCCCCGTGGAGCAGGTGGAGATCCCCTACGCGGACACGGCCCTGCAGGGCTACTTCCTCTCGGGCGGCGAGGGCCGGCGCCCGCTGCTGATCGCCACCAACGGCAGCGACGGCACGGTGACCGACATGCTGGGCGCGGGCGTGCTGGACGCCGTCGAGCGCGGGTACCACGTGCTGGTGTACGACGGCCCGGGGCAGGGGCAGGCGCTCTACGAGCAGGGCCTCCCGTTCCGGCACGACTGGGAGGCCGTGGTCACGCCCATCGTCGACTGGGCCGCCCCGCGGGCCGACGTGGATGAGGGCCGAATCGCGCTCTGCGGATGGAGCCAGGCCGGCTACTGGGTGCCGCGCGCGGCGGCGTTCGAGCACCGGCTCGCCGCCATCATGGTCGACCCCGGCGTGGTGCGGGTGGCTGATTCATGGACGCGCCACATGCCGCCCCCGATGATGCAGATGCTCGATGCCGGCCAGACCGAGGAGTTCGACGCCTACATGGCCGAGGGCATGAAGCAGATGCCCGCCATTGCGCTCGAGGCGGCCAAGCGCCTGGAGCCCTACCGCACCGACTCCCTGGCGCAGGTGCTCATCGAACTGCGCGCCTGGGACCTGACCGATGTGGCCGGGCAGGTGACGGCCCCCACCTGGATCGCCGCGCCCGAGGACGAGCAGTTCTGGCCGGGGCAGTCCCAGCAGCTGTTCGACCTCCTCACCGGCGTCGATCGCAAGGTGCTGGTGCCGTTCACCGCCGTGGAGGGTGCAAACTGGCACTGCGAGCCCATGGCCCCGCGCGTCCGCGCCCAGCGGATGCTCGACTGGCTCGACGAGGTGCTGGGCGACTAGCGGAATGCCCGGGCAACGGGCGCTCAGCGGTCGTTGTTCTCCATGCGCTCGATCTCGCGCTCCACGGCGGAGTCCTCGCCCGAGAGCGTGCGCCATGCGATGAACGCCAGGATCACGCCCCAGGCCACCGTCACGTACACGGGCCATGGCACGCCGGGCTGGCCGCTGTCGTTGAGCGCCCAGATAACCCACAGGATGATGTTGACGATCACGAAGATGCCCACCTGCGTCTGGATCGAGCGCTTGCGCTTGACGCGCTCCTCCGCCCTCCGGCGGAGGGCCCCGTCGTTGTCCTGGTCGTGCCCTGCCACGTCCTGCCTCCCGTCGGGTGATGAACTCCTGAACCTCTCGACACGTTAACGGTGGACTCGGAAGCCCGACGTGGGGCCGGGTCGCGGGTTTCATGCGCCGTGCCGGAGATGACCGAAATGGGGATGACCGTTGGCGTGTCCCGGCGGCATGGGCATCAGCACCACCCCGACCTACGTGACTCCGTGACGCGACCGATGGCGTGAGGGCGTCTAGGCTCGTGGAATGATCCGTCGGCTCCTCACTGCTGCCGCCGTCGCGGTGATCACCCTCGGAGCGGCGGGCAGCGCGAGCGCCGGCCCTGTCATCACGTGGGATCCGCGCGGGGCGTACGGCGGTGGGGGGATGCTGCAATCCGATGGCGGCAGCCACTCCTACGTCTCGTACACCTACGTGGTGAATGGCACTACGCGCACCTGCACGCTCACCCGTGGAGCGAAGTGCGTGGGAGCCCGGCTGCGCGGCAGGGTGAAGCACCACGGGGATCTCCGGAAGGCGAACCTTCGCCACGCGGACCTCCGGTTCGCCGACCTGCGCGGAGCGAATCTTCGGGGCGCGGATCTCCGTGGAGCGAACCTGCGCGGCGCCGACCTGCGCGCGGCGAACCTGCGCGGCGCGCAGTTGCAGTACGTGCCCAGGCTGGAGCCTGCTCGCGCACGCGTGCCTCGGGCGCGGCGAGCGGACGCCGCGCGGCCCTTCCTGCCGTGCGCGCCGGACTGCACCGGCGCCGACTGGGCGGCATCGAATCTCGCCCGGACCAACCTGTCGCTGGTCAACCTCGGCCACGCCAACCTATCGGGGGCGAACCTGTCGGGAGCCCTGGTCGTGGATTCGAATCTCGAGGTCGCGAATCTCGCCGGGGCGAACATGACTGGTGCGAGCCTGGGTGGTTCGTATCTGTGGATGGCGCGGATGCAGGAAGCCATCCTGGATCGGGCATCCGCACCCCGAGCCACCTTCACGCTCGTGAATGCCCGCTCCGCGATGTTCTTCAACGCCGATCTCGCCGGCGCACGGTTCAACGCTGCGGACCTCTACGGCGCGTTCCTCGTGAACGCGGACCTCACCAGTACCACGTTCCGCGACGCCGTGCTGATCAAGGCAAACCTCTCCGGCGCCGCGACCGCGGGCGTGATCCTGTCGGGTGCCGCATGGGGTGGAACGGTCTGCCCCAGCGGGGTGCAGGCACCATCGCCGGCGTCGTGCGGAATCCCGTAGCCCGTCGGCCACCGGTACCTGCGCCGCACGGCTGCCGGTGCAGTGGATGACGGATGAGCGACGGTGAACCACCGTGGGACGCCCGCGGTCGCGGAGCTTCCGGAATTGACCGGCGTGCGATGAGCCGGGCGGTAACCCGGGTTCTCCTCGCCCTGCCAACGCGTTCGGGCCACCCCCGTGAGCCTGGGTTTGCGATACTCGGCGCATGGGCTCAATGCCGCACTCCCCCGCCAGTCGCCGGATAGCGCGCTCGGGTGGCGCACGGGTCGGCCTGCTGGGCGCGCTCGTGATGCTCGGCGTTGGCGCGCACGCATCCGGCTCGCCGGTGCCGTCGTTCTCCAACGCGGATGTGCCATGCGCGTGGCCCGTGGAGAGCACGCCGCTCAAGGCGAACGTGGCGTATCCGGATTCCAACGCCACCTACTGGACGACGCCGTACGTCGCCGAGCCGGGCCTGTCCATCACGCTCTCCGGCACGTTCCCGTCCGCTCGCTTCTTCGGTATCGACGTCTATTCGAGCAATGCGCAGTCGATCGCCTATCGCAACGCCCCGTCGTCGCTGTCGGACTTCCAGATCGTCCCGGACGCCGGATCGCAGAATCCATGGGTCACCGCCGGTGCGCTGAGCGGCACCTACACGGTGCGTCTCTCCCGTGCGGCGCGCGCGGGCTCGGTCAATACGCTTCCCATCGCGCCCCGGGTGCCGACCGCACCGCTGGTCCCGGGGCTTCCCAGGACGACCGGATTCGTGATGCTGCGCGTGTACCTGCCGCAGGGCGGGAACGCCGACGATGCGTCCGTGGTGCCGCTGCCCTCGCTCACGTTCCGCCGGCGCGGGAGTGCTCCCCGCACCCTCATGCCGTGCGCGCGGGCGCAGGCGACCGCCCGGGGATCGAGCAGGATCCGCTCCCCGAAGATGCGCGTGCTGATGGCACGGTTCCTCGGCGGACGCGATGTCTTCGCCGCCAAGACATGCGACAGCCTGAGGAAGCGCCGCACCGGCACGACCACGTGTCCGCCACCGCTCCAGTTCTTCCGTGCCGGGGGCACCGCCACGCCGTTCCCGAACGCGATAAGCGGGTATGCCGCTGCCCTCTACACGCCGGCCCCGGGCTACATCACGGTCGTGCGCGCGACGATGCCGCAGAGCGCCGTCGCGGCAGGCAGCGCCCCCGCGCCCTGGCCGGCTCCCGGGGATCAGCTGCGGTATTGGTCGGTGTGCAACTACGTCTACCAGGTGCCCTTCCCCGTGGTGAAGTCCGGCACCCAGATGGGGTGCCTTGCCGATCAGCAGTTCCCGGCACTCGGCTCCGGCAACACGGCGACGGTGGCCATCTCGTCGGTCGCGGATCGGCCGGTGATCACGCGCGATCCCGCATCCGGAGTCGCGTGGCTCCCGACCTCGCCCACTGCCACGGCCGCGCGTGAGCTGGTCGCCGTGCGGAACATGCTCGCGGTGCCGGGCTTCAGCCAGGGCGCCATGGACGTCGGCGCGTACAACAGCCCCTCATCGGCCGCGGCGACGATGGGCCCGTACTACCCCAGCGCCACGCAGTGCACCACGGCCACCTTCGCGGCCGGCGGTGTGGAGGGGTGCTTCCAGTCGCCGGCGAGCCCCCCTGCCACCCCGGCCCGCCGCCGCGCACGGAGGTAGCCCGCCACATGGCCTCGCACACCGCCGTCACGCTGCTCGACGGGCGTATCCGCTTCCTCGCCGTGGGCGCGGAGACCGGCGGGCGGCTGCTCCTCACGGAGCAGATCTTCCCCGCGGGCGGGGGACCGCCGCTGCACACGCATCCCATGGCCGAGGTTTTCCACGTGCTCGAGGGGGTGGTGGAGGTGCTGGTACGGCACCCGGGTGCCGAGTCGGTGAGCGTGGAGCGGCTGGAGGCGGGCCACACCACGTGCGTTCCGCTGGGCGCGGTCCACACGTTCCGGCCCGTCGGCGCGCCGATCAACCGGCTCATCGCCGCCTTCACCCCCGCCGGGACCGGAGAGGACTTCTTCCGTGATGCGGGCACGCCCTACGACGGCCCGTTCGAGCTCCCCGCTCACCCCGTGGTGGACGAGGCGGCGGTCCGCCGGGTGCTCCAGGCGATGGCCCGGCACGACTTCGTGGTGGAGGGATGACGCCGCCGGGCCCGGCCGCGAAGGCGCGGACCACGACTGATGTCCCGCGGGCGATGCGCACACTGCTGATCATCGGGCTCGCCGCGTCGGCCGTGCTCGTCGCCGGCTGCTCGGCCGGCGGGGATGGCGCGAATCAGGTCCCGGCAGTGCTCTCCACCGAGGATGCGCGGGACATCCTGCCCGGCCCGCAGGGCAACTTCGTGGTGATGGTGCACCTGCGGCCCGGCGGCTCGACCATTCCGTTCGTCATGCGCACGCCGCGCGAGGCCCGTTCGCTTGCCGCCTCGCTGGCAGACGACATCCCCGCCTTCGTCGTGGACGTCCCGGCCGGCGCCGCCCAGCCCCTCGTGGGCGCCGACCTGCCGTGGCAGGGCGCGATCATCTCGTCGGAGTCCCGCCTTGCGCCCGCGCGCCTGGCCGAGACCGCCGACCAGCTGGCTGTCGATGCCCAGGTGGCCGGGGGCCGCATGACGGTCGACGCGTCGATCACGGCGTGGACCCAGCGCAATCCGTCGCACATGGCGGGTGCCTACGTGATCCGTGGCGACGCCTGCGTCGCGGTCGTCGCCCGGCAGGCGCCGGGCAACCAGTGGCTCCTCACCGCGGTTCCGGAATGGACCGACGCGGCGGCGGTCCGGGATCTGGCCGACCTGCCCGGACCCCTTGTCCTCTCCGACTCCACGAGGCTCAACCCGTCGCGCATCGAGGCGTGCCGGCCGGGCACCGAGGTGCCGTAGCCACGCACTCGCCACCGCGCCCCCGGGAGACATGCCGATCAGGGGCTCGGTGCCTCGCCGACCCCCCGCCGTGCCGGTCACGGGGCTCGGACCCGCTCTCCTTGCGATGCACGCGGGGACGCGTTTAGGTTCCGGTGCATCCGGGAATGGGAGCCAGAAGTGATCACGAGCACCATCATCGCCGTGTCCGCGTGCCCCCGCGGCGCATGATGTCCCGCCTTCTCGCCCTGACCATCACCGCCGCCGTCGCCCTTGGGGCCGCGGGGGGCGCGAGCGCGGGCAACGTCGTCACGTGGGACCCGCGTGGGAAGTACGCCAGCGGGGGAGTTCTGCAGGGGGGCAATCCCTTCAGCTACACCTACGGGGTGAACGGCAGGATGCGCACCTGCACCCTCACCCGGGGGGCCACGTGCGTCGGAGCCCGGTTGCGCGGCCGGGTGAAGCACCACGGTGATCTGCGCAAGGCCAACCTGCGCCGCGCCGACCTTCGCTTCGCAGACCTTCGCGGGGCCAACCTCGCGGGTGCTGATCTGCGGAGCGCGAACCTGAGGTACGCGGACCTGCGCGGGGCGAACCTGAGGGGAGCGAAGTTCCAGTATGCGCGGCCGGTGCATGGAGCGCAGGCGAAGCGAAGCAACGACACGCCGTCGTGCGCGCCCACCTGTCAGGGGGCGAACCTGGCCGGCGCGAACCTGACCGGCGCGAACCTGGCCGGCTCGTACCTCTACCAGGCGAACCTTTCCGGCGCGAACCTGACCGGCGCGAACCTCCTCTACGCGTCCCTGAACGGCGCGTCCCTGAAGAGCGCAAACCTTTCCGGCGCGAACCTG
>CAZEUE010000010.1:0-23680 GCA_964514615.1 uncultured Bifidobacterium sp.
AAGGTCACATGGCGAAGCCGCGCGGTCGCGGACGGGTCAAGAAGAAGAAGGGCGGAGCTCCCGCACCGCGGAAGCGACGCCCGCTGCTGACCCCCGAGGAGCTCGACTGGAAGAACTTCCCGTCGCTCCGGCGCTTCCTCTCCGAGAGGGGCAAGCTCCGCTCCCGTCGCATCACGGGGCTCTCGCGCCGCCAGCAGACGCAGCTGGCGCAGGCGGTGAAGCGCGCCCGCACCATGGGCCTGCTGCCGTACCCCGACCAGGATCGCTCGGTCAAGGCGCACCGTGCCGGTGCGCCGGTGCCGTCGCCCGCCCCCGAGGGGGCCACGGAGGACGCGGTGTCGGAGGAGATCGCGGTGGTCGACGCCGAGGGTGCCGAGGTGGTGCAGGCCGAGGTGGCCGAGGCCGTCGAGGAGCCGGTCGCCGTGGGCGCCGCCGACGACGCGGAGTCCGAGGCCTAGCACGCCCTTCGCACGCGGGCGTCGGGGCCCGCTGCCATCATCCCGCCATGGAGATGGGAGCATGCCCGGCCTGCGATGCGTCGCTCACGTGGCGCCATAACGGCCTCTGGTGCGATCGGTGCCACCGCAAGGTGGAGACCTGCTGCGAGGGGGCGCCCCAGGCGTGCGCCGATCCCCCGTCGGTCACCGACCGAACCCCCGCGGTCGGGGAGTGAACGGGTGCTACCGTCGCCGGACATTCCATCTGCCGCGAACGGTCCCCATCCGGGACCCCTGGAGGATTGAGGCACGATGTTCGAACGCTTCACCGAGCGCGCCCGCCAAGTGGTCGTCCTGGCCCAGGAAGAGGCGCGGACCCTCAAGCACAACTACATCGGCACCGAGCACATCCTGCTCGGCCTGCTGCGCGAGGAGGAGGGCCTGGCCGCCCGCGTGCTGGAGGGCCTCGAGATCACGGTGGAGGAGGTGCGCGCCCAGGTCATCCGCATCGTCGGGTCGGGCGAGGAGGTCACCTCGGGCCAGATCCCATTCACCCCCCGTGCCAAGAAGGTGCTCGAGCTCGCGCTGCGCGAGGCGTTGTCGTTGGGCCACAACTACATCGGCACCGAGCACATCCTCCTGGGGCTCGTCCGCGAGAACGAGGGCGTGGCGGCGCGCATCCTGGCCGACTTCGACGCCGACTCCGAGAAGATCCGCAACGAGATCATCCGCATGCTGTCGGGTCCGGGCCGCAGGCAGGGGCAGGGCAGTGGCGGGGGCTCCGGCGCGCAGCCGGGCGACAAGAAGAACAGCAAGCTGCTCGACCAGTTCGGTCGCAACCTCACCAAGCTGGCCGCCGACGGCAAGCTCGACCCCGTGGTGGGGCGCCAGCGCGAGATCGAGCGCGTCATGCAGATCCTCGCGCGCCGCACCAAGAACAACCCGGTGCTCATCGGCGAGCCCGGCGTGGGCAAGACCGCCGTGGTGGAGGGCCTGGCCCAGCGCATCTCGTCGGGGCAGGTGCCGGAGCTCCTGCGCGGCAAGCAGATCTACACGCTCGACCTGGCTGCCCTCGTGGCCGGCTCGAAGTACCGCGGTGAGTTCGAGGAGCGCCTGAAGAAGGTGATGAAGGAGATCGCCCAGCGCGGCGACATCATCCTGTTCATCGACGAGCTCGACGCGCTCGTCGGTGCGGGCGCCGCCGAGGGGGCGATCGACGCGGCCTCGATCCTGAAGCCGGCGCTCGCCCGTGGCGAGCTGCAGACCGTGGGCGCCACCACGCTCGACGAGTACCGCAAGTACCTCGAGCGCGATTCCGCCCTGGAGCGTCGCTTCCAGCAGGTGAAGGTGGACCAGCCGTCCATCGAGGAGACCGAGCAGATCCTGCGCGGCCTGCGCGAGCGCTACGAGGAGCACCACAAGGTCAACATCACCGACGAGGCCCTCGAGGCCGCCTCGGTGCTGTCCGACCGGTACATCTCGGAGCGCTTCCTGCCCGACAAGGCCATCGACCTCATCGACGAGGCCGCCAGCCGCATGCGCATCCGCACCATGACCGCCCCGCCGAGCTTCCGCGAGCTCGAGGACGAGATCGAGACGGTGCGCAAGGACAAGGAAGCCGCCATCGAGGCCCAGGAGTTCGAGAAGGCCGCGAACCTCCGCGACACCGAGCGCCGCCTCACCAACAAGAAGCGCGACCTCGAGGAGGAGTGGAAGGCCGAGGATGCCCCGCGCCCGAGCATCGGCGAGGAGGAGATCGCCGACATCGTCTCGATGTGGACCGGCATCCCGGTGTTCAAGCTCACCGAGGCCGAGACGCAGAAGCTGCTGCGCATGGAGGACGAGCTGCACAAGCGCGTCATCGGGCAGGAGGCCGCCATCACGGCCGCGAGCCGCGCCATCCGCCGCGCGCGCGCCGGCATCAAGGACCCCAAGCGGCCCGCCGGTTCGTTCATCTTCCTGGGCCCGTCCGGCGTGGGCAAGACCGAGCTCGCCCGCACCCTGGCGGAGTTCCTGTTCGGCGACGAGCAGGCGCTCATCCAGGTGGACATGTCCGAGTACATGGAGAAGCACGCCGTGTCGCGCCTGGTGGGCTCCCCGCCCGGGTACGTGGGGTACGACGAGGGTGGCCAGCTCACCGAGCAGGTGCGCCGCAAGCCGTACTCGGTGATCCTCCTCGACGAGATCGAGAAGGCGCACCCGGAGGTGTTCAACATCCTCCTGCAGATCCTCGAGGACGGACGCCTCACCGACGCCCAGGGGCGCCAGGTGGACTTCCGCCACGCCATCGTGATCATGACGTCGAACATCGGCGCCGCCACCATCACCCGCTCCACCCCGCTGGGCTTCAGCGTGGCGGAGGAGGGCGGCGGAATGGACTACGACGACATGAAGAGCCGCATCATGGGCGAGCTCAAGAAGGTCTTCCGCCCGGAGCTCATCAACCGCATCGACGAGATCATCGTCTTCCACCAGCTCTCGAAGGACGAGATCAAGCAGATCATCGACCTGATGCTGGTGCGCCTGCAGCAGCAGCTGGCCGACCAGGGCGTGTCGATCCAGCTCACCGACGCCGCGAAGGACCTGCTGGTGGAGGAGGGCTACGACCCCGCCATGGGCGCCCGCCCGCTGCGCCGCGCCATCCAGCGCCTGCTGGAGGACCCGCTCGCCGATGAGCTGCTGCACGGCACGCTGTCGGAGGGGCTCGTCATCGTGGTGGACCGCGATGGGGACAAGATGAAGATGGAGCGCCGCGAGGCCCCCGCCACCCCGGCCGCGCCCGAGGCCGTAGCCGTGGGCGCCGACGCCGAGGCCGACGCCGAGTAGCGGGAATCCCACGGCGCGCCCCCGGGGCGCGCCGTGGGGGTTTCCCCTCGCCAACCGTGCTCCCCGCGTGCAATCCTCGGGGATGTTCGCAACGCGCGGCCGCAGGATTAACGCCGTGCATGGGTGAATCTACGTTGATGGCGAGGGGGTGATGACGACGTCCACCGAGGGGGACCGGTCGAAGCAGGCCGAGCGCGCTGCGCCTCCCCGGGCGCGTCCGCAGCCCCTGCCGTACCCCGGCCCGCCGCTGCAGCCGCGCGAGCCCCGCGGCACGGTGGCGCTGGTCACCCAGGGCGTGCTGATGCTGCTGGGGGCGCTGGGCGCGTACCAGGTGGGCCGCACCATCAACTTCGGCCGCGAGCTCGGCGACCCATGGCAGTACCTGGCCTACGTCGGGGCCATCGTGCTCGGCGGCCTCGTGGGATGGGTGCTCGGCGGGGTGATCGCCCGGTGGCTGCCGTCGCGCATGCGCGCCATCGATCGCGCCGCCGACAAGCGCTCGGCCGGCGAGCTGATCGTGGGCGCGCTCGGCCTGGTGGTGGGGCTGCTGGCGGCGGCGCTCGCCGGGGTTGCCGTGGCCCGCCTGCCGGTGGTGGGCCCGTACCTGCTGCTTCCCGTGGTGCTGCTGGTGGCGTATGTGTTCGCCCGCATCGCGGCCCGCAAGCATGCCGACATCCTGCGGCTGGTCGGCATCCGGTCGCGCAGCGCATCCACGGTGCCGCCGCGCCTCATCGACACGAGCGCCATCATCGATGGGCGCATGATCGACGTGATGAAGGCGCGCTTCCTGCCCGGGCAGATCGTCATCCCGGCATTCGTGGTGGACGAGCTCCACCGCGTGGCCGACTCCACCGACCCCGAGAAGCGCCAGCGCGGGCGCCGGGGGCTGGACCTGCTCGAGGAGATCACCTCGCAGGGCGAGCAGCGCGTCGTGGTGCGCAGCGGCGACGTGCCGGGCGAGGGCGTCGACGCCAAGCTGGTCAACCTGGCCCGTGACCTGCACGCAACCATCGTCACCACCGACTACGCACTGAACAAGGTGGCGCGCATCCAGGGCATCGAGGTGCTCAACATCAACGAGCTGGCCAATGCGCTCAAGCCCGCGGTGCTGCCCGGCGAGCACCTGAGCGTGAGGGTCATCCGCGAGGGGCGCGAGTACGACCAGGGCGTGGGGTACCTCGATGACGGCACCATGGTGGTGGTGGAGGGCGGTCGCGCGCTGGTGGGTGGCGACGCGGCCGATGTCGAGGTGACCTCTGCCATCCAGAACCCCTCCGGCAAGATGATCTTCGCCCGCATCGCGGCGCCCGGGCGATGAGGACCGGGGCGGTCATCGTGGCCGCGGGGTCCGGCGAGCGCCTCGGCGCCGATGTCCCCAAGGCCCTGGTGCGCGTGGCGGGCCTTCCCATGGTCACGTGGTCGGCCCGCGCGCTCGATGAGTCCCCCGACATCACCGCGATCGTCATCACGTGCCCGCCGGGCATGGAGGACGACATGGACGAGGCCGTGGCGGGGCATGCCCGGGTCGACGCCATCGTTCCGGGCGGCGCCACGAGGCAGCGCTCGGTGGCCGCCGGCATCGCGGCCCTGCCCGCCGACATCGACGCGATCCTCGTGCACGATGCCGCCCGCCCCCTGCTGTCGCCCGGCCTGGTGTCGCTGCTGGTGTCGCGGCTCGCCGCGGCCGATGCCGTGATCGCGGCGTCGCCGGTGCCCGACACCCTCAAGCGCTCCGACGACCAGGGCCACGTCACGGCCACCGTCGACCGCTCGGGCCTGTGGGGCGCCCAGACACCCCAGGTGTTCCGCGCCGATGCCCTGCGCGACGTGTTCGCCGGCGCCGGTGATGACGAGCTCGACTCGTCCACCGACTGCGCGGGCATGGCCGAGCGACGGGGGATCTCCGTGCTCATGATCGACCCCGGGGTGCCCAACCCCAAGGTCACCACCCAGGCCGACCTGCGCCTGGTGGAGGTGCTGCTGGGCTCAGGGCGCATCGCGTAACCTCCCGCGCCGGTGCTGACCGACTACCACCTCCACCTGCAGCCCGATGGCCCCGAGGCGCGCGCGGCCGACGCCGCGCGCTGGGATGCCGTGGGGGGATTCCGCTCGCCCGCATGGATCGCCGGGTACGTGAGCGCGGCACGGTCCCGGGCGGTGGGCGAGATCGCCATCACCGAGCACGTCCACCGCTTCCGCGACGTGCGCGACTGGCACCCCAACCCGTGGTGGCAGGGCGAGGCCACCGAGGACCTGTCGGAGCACTGCGCGGCGCTCGCGCATGCACGCGACGAGGGCCTGCCGGTGCTCATCGGCATCGAGATGGACTGGATCCCCGGCCGCGAGGGCGACGTCCGGGCGCTCCTCGCGGCGCACCCCTTCGACATCGTGCTGGGGTCGGTGCACTGGCTGGGCGACCTGGCGGTGGACCACCCGGACTACCCGTGCTGGGACTCCCTCGGCGCCCACGACACGTGGTCGCGCTATCTCGACGAACTCGCCGCCGCCGCCGGCAGCGGCCTGTTCGACGTGCTCGCGCACCCCGACCTGCCGAAGGTATTCGGCACCCCGATGCCGGACTCGCTGCGGGGGCGCCGCGACCAGGCCATCGCCGCGATCGCGGAATCCGGCGTGGCGGTGGAGTGCTCGTCGGCGGGGCTGCGCAAGCCGTGCGCCGCGCTCTATCCGGACCCCGACTGGCTTGCGGCGTTCCGGCGCGCCGGCGTGCCGGTGACCCTCGCCAGCGACGCCCACCGGCCTGAGGATGTCGCGCGCGGATACGCCACGGCGGTCGCCGCCCTGCGCGGCGCCGGCTATGAGACCATCACGCGGTTCCGTTCGCGCGAGCCCGGGCAGGTGGCGATCCGATGGGCATGAGGGTTGGCCTGGGCGTGGATGCCCATGCGCTGGAGGAGGGCGTTCCGCTGGTGCTGGGCCTCGTGCCCATCGAGCACCCGCGGGGCCTGGCAGGGCACTCGGACGGCGACGTGGTGGCCCATGCCGTGTGCGATGCCCTGCTTGCCGCATCGGGTGGCCCCGACATCGGGGTGCTGTTCCCCTCGGGCGCCGAGGAGTGGCGCGGCGTCACCGGGGCCGCGATGCTTGCGCACGTGCTCGAGTGGATGCGGGGCGAGGGGGCCGAGCCCGTCAACGTGCATGCGGTGATCGTGTGCGAGCAGCCGCGCATCGGGCCGCACCGCGCGGCCATGCAGGAGGCCCTCACGCGGGTCGTCGGCGCGCCGGTGTCGGTGCACGCCACCACCACCGACTCCATGGGCTTCACGGGTCGCGGCGAGGGCATTGCCTGCCAGGCCGTGGCCCTCGTCGAGGTGGCCGCATGAGCCTCAGGCTCCACTCCACCTTGACGGGTCGCGCCGAGCCCGTGCAGCCCGACGACGACGGGGTCATCGGCATCTACGCCTGCGGTCCCACGGTGTACTCGCGCATCCACATCGGCAATGCCCGGCCGTTCGTGGTGTTCTCGGTGCTCAAGCGGTATCTCGAGCGCCGCGGGCAGCGGGCGCGCCTGGTCATCAACGTCACCGACGTCAACGACAAGATCTATGACGCCGCGCGTGCCGAGGGCATCCCCTCCACGGAGCTCGCCGCGCGATGCACCCGCCAGTACATCGAGGACACCGACCTGCTGGGCCTGGGCAGGCCCGACGCCGAGCCGCTCGTCACCGGCTGCATGGACGACATCGTCGCCCTCATCGCCGACCTCGTGGACAAGGACCTCGCATACGCGGCGGGCGGCGACGTGTACTTCCGGGTACGCGGGTTCCCCGGCTACGGGAAGCTCTCGGGGCGCGACCCCGACGACATGGCCGACACCGACCCGGGCGAGCGCAAGGAGGACCCGCTCGACTTCGCGTTGTGGAAGGGGGCGAAGGAGGGCGAGGACGCCAGCTGGGACTCCCCGTGGGGTCCCGGGCGCCCGGGCTGGCACATCGAGTGCTCCGCCATGGCCGAGCGCGAGCTGGGCATGGGGTTCTCGGTGCATGGCGGGGGCATCGACCTGGTGTTCCCGCACCACGAGAACGAGATCGCGCAGAGCGAGGGCGCGCATGGCGCACCGTTCGCGCGCGTGTGGATGCACAACGAGATGCTCGAGCTCAGCGACAGCAAGATGAGCAAGAGCATCGGCAACATCGCGCTGCTCGCCGATGTGGTGCAGCGCTGGGGCGCCGACGTGGTCATCGCGTACTTCATGCAGAGCCACTACCGCTCGCGCCTGCCGTTCTCGGACGAGCGGCTCGAGGATGCCGCCGCGGCCTGCAGGCGCATCCGCAACGCCGCCCGCGCGCTGGACCGGGCGCTCGCCGACCCGGGTGACGACGTGGATGCCGCGCTCGCAATGGCGGTGGTGGACGCCCGCACGAGGTTCGTGGACGCCATGGACGATGACTTCGGCACGCCCGGGGCCATGGCCGCGGTGTTCGAGCTGGTGCGCGCCGTCAACCAGGCGCTCGAGCGCGGACGGCCCTCCGAGGGCCAGCTGCAGGAGGTGCGGCTGGAGCTCGGCGCGCTGCTCGACATGCTGGGCCTCGCGAATCTCATGCAGCCCGACGCCGGTGATGGCGTGCCCGACGTCGTGCGCGACCTGCTGCGCCGGCGCGAGCAGGCACGCGCCGACCGTGACTTCGCCGAGGCCGATGCCCTCCGCGACGCCATCCTGGCGCAGGGCTACGAGCTTCGTGACGGCCCGGACGGCCCCGAGGTCATCCCGGCATCGTGAGCAGCCGCCGCCACGGGCGTCGCCCCGCGGGGCGCGCCGACGACGACGGCCCGGTGCTGGTGTACGGGCGCAACCCCGTGCGCGAGCTCGTCCGTGCGGGGCGCAGGCCGGTGTCCGAGGTGTGGGCCCTGGCGCAGGCCGCGGACGACCCCGCCCTCGAGGGCGTGGTCGTGCAGGTGAAGCGCCGTGAGGACCTGGCGCGGCTCGCCGGCACCGGTGATCACCAGGGGATGGTGGCCATCACCGAGGAGTACCCCTATGCCGACCCTCAAGCCGTGCTCGAGGGTGATGGCCCCATCATGGTGCTGGACGAGGTGCAGGACCCCCGGAACCTCGGGGCCGTGGCACGGGTGGCGGACGCCGCGGGGTTCTCGGGACTCGTCATCCCCACCCGCGGCAGCCCCGGCATCACCCCGGTGGCCTGCAAGGCATCGGCGGGTGCCGTGGAGCACCTGCCCATCGCCCGCATCGGCTCGATCGTCGCATTCGTCAACGACCTTGCGGGATCGGGGCGATGGGCCGCGGGCGCCGATGCGGAGAGGGGAGAGGACTACCGCGCGGTCGACTGGGAGCCCTCCGCGGTGATCGTCCTGGGCGCCGAGGGCGCCGGCCTGCGCCCCCGGGTACGCGAGGTCTGCGACCGCCTGGTGCGCATCCCGATGCGGGGGAGGGTGGGGTCCCTCAACCTCTCCACGGCCGCAGCGGTGCTGGCATTCCGTGCCACCGGCGGGGATGGATTTGCCTCCTGAGGTTGACACCGTCTTGTGCGATCGGTATCAATCCGCCATCTCTTACCTTCAAGTAAAGATTCAGCCTGAGTCTTAGGTGAAGGTTGAGGGATGGTAAATCCCCGTCTCAGAAGGCCACACAGGAGCAGACATGGGTGCCGCCGCCCGAAGGCTTACCGACCTGGACCAGCAGGGCCACGTCGACATCGTCGACGAGGGGCTGGTCCGCAGGGCACGTGCCGGCGACGGCCAGGCCATGGACCAGATCATCGCGCGCTACCGGGGCTTCGTGCGGCTCAAGGCCAGCGCGTACTTCCTGGCCGGGGGGGACTCCGAGGACCTCATCCAGGAGGGACTCATCGGCCTGTTCAAGGCGGTGCGGGACTACCGCCCGGAGCGCGAGGCGTCGTTCCGCTCGTTCGCCGAGCTCTGCGTGACGCGCCAGATCATCACGGCCATCAAGACGGCGGCGCGCAACAAGCACACGCCGCTGAACACCTATGTGTCGTTCAGCAACTCGCGCGCGGGCAGCGAGCAGGAGACCACCCTGGCCGATGTGCTGCCGGACGACCCGGTCACCGACCCGGTGAACCAGGCCATTTCCACGGAGGAGCTGCAGAGCCTGGTGGAGTGCCTGGGTCGCGTGCTGAGCCCACTCGAGAGCCAGGTGCTGGCCATGTACCTGGAGGGGCGCTCGTACGAAGAGGTCGCCGAGCGGCTCGAGTGCAACCCCAAGAGCGTGGACAACGCCCTCCAGCGGGTGAAGCGCAAGGTCGAGACGCATCTCAAGGAGCGCGAGGTCCTCGACCTCGGCTAGAGGGTGTTCACAACCCTGAGGTAGAGGGTGAGACTTTGACGTGATGCCGCCATTTCAGGCGGCATCACGCGTTTCGGGGTACGTTTCAGCCCGCCCGATCACCCAATCCCACCGAGGCACCACATGAGCGCACCCATCCTGGTCGGATACGACCGCAGCGACTCCGCCAAGCGCGCCCTGGGACACGCAATCGAGCGGTGCAACGAGAAGCACGCCCCGCTGCTGGTGCTGGCCGTCCACGAGGCGGTGCTCGACCCCACCGGCCCCCGCGCCTTCGGCACCATGGGCGACGGCAGCCCCATGCAGGGGCCGTTCCCCGAGATGCCCGATGTCCACGAGGCTCTGGAGGAGGCCCGCGACCTGGTGGAGGACGGCGCGGTGGCCAAGGCCGAGTACGCCTGGGCCATCGGCGAGCCGGCCGCCCTGATCGTGGAGACCGCCCAGGATTACTCAGCGCAACTCATCGTGGTGGGCCACACCCATCACGGCCTCCTGGGCAAGGTCTTCGGCGCCGACATCTCCGCCGAGGTCGAGAAGCACGCGGGGTGCCCGGTCGAGGTCGTCGACTAGAGCCCCCGTGCGCGCACCGCGCGCACCCGCCGGAGTAGCTCAGCTGGCCAGAGCACCTGTCTTGTAAACAGGGGGTCACCGGTTCGAATCCGGTCTCCGGCTTTGCCTTCACCCCCCGTAATCCGGGCACCTACGGGCTATTCCGGGCCTCCCCGGGGTTCGGGCGTTTCCGCCCTGGGGCGACCGCTTCCCCTTGTTACTCGCTACCTGAGCGGTCGTGCGGCCCCTGCGGCCGAACTCGCGCAGGGCGAACTCGGCTGCGTTCCAGCTGCTGGCAAGCGCGGTCCATGACGCCTCCGCGGCGTCGGCGCGCCCGATGGCCTCGGTCAGTGGCTTGCTGCCGGCGACGTGGGCCCAGTATCCCCAGGGGGCTTCCCGGTCGCGGATCGGCGGCCTGGCGGCGAGCGCTGCGTGGGGCCTGCGCGTGTTGTAGTCGGGTATCCGGTATGGAAGCTCCCGGGCCCTGGCCCGGGAGCTTCGTATGTCAGCGATTCCGACCACTCCCGGCACATGGTCCGGGGGTCGCGCCCTGCGCCCGCACGTGACCGGCCGGAAGTACGTGAACTACATCGCCTTTGACCAGCGCAACCGTCCCGAGCCGTACTACGCACGGAACCTCGACCGGCTCATCGACACGCGGCGCCGGTTCGACACCGATGACGTGTTCCGGTTCCGCCGGGCCATCCCGGCGCGCCGCCTACTCGGGCGGGAAGGCCACCTGCAGGCGGGCACCCCCGCCATCGGCATTCGATGCAGTCGCGGTGGCGCCGTGCATGGCCGCAACCTGCTGCACGATCGCCAGGCCCAGCCCGGACCCGGGCTTCCCGCGGGCCTCCGGGGACCTGTAGAACCGCTCGAACACGTGGGGCAGGTCCGTGGCGGCGAACCCGGGCCCGTGGTCGCGCACGATCAGCACGCGGTCGCGCAGCGTCACCTCGATGGGCTGGCCCTGCGGGTTCCACTTGACCGCGTTGTCGAGCAGGTTCGCCACGAGGCGCCCGAGCCGCTCGGGCACGCCATCCACCACCGTGGGGACGAGGTCCTCGAGCACGAGCACGCCCGGGTGCAGGCGGCGCACCCTCTCGCCGGCCGCCCTCACGATGTCGTCCAGGCGCACGTCCTGCGCCTCGTCCTCGCGGACGTGCGTCTCGCCCGCCCGCACGATGTCCGTGACCAGGGCGCTCAGTTCATCCGTTTGCTCCACGACGTCGCGCAGCAGGGCATCCCGCTCCGCGGCGGGCAGGTCGCCGGGCTGCTGCAGCACCTCGATGTTGGCCCGCAGCGACGCCAGCGGCGTGCGCAGCTCGTGCGAGGCGTCGGCCACCAGGCGCCTCTGGGTCAGGGCCGACTGCTCCAGTTGGTCGAGCGTGCCGTTGAACACCGTGGCGAGGCGCGCGATTTCGTCGTCGCCGGTCACCGGTAGCCTGCGCGCAAGGTCGTCGGCCTCGGCCAGTGATTCGGTGGCGGAGGTGAACTCGGTCACGGGCCTGAGGGCACGTCCGGACACCAGCCACCCCAGGCCTGCGCCCGCGGCCACGCCCGCCCCGGTGACGATGAGCAGGATGATGCCCAGGCCGCGGAGCACGCCCTGGATCTCGTCCACGGGGCGCGCGAACGCCACCGCCTTACCGGCGGCAACCGGGGCGGTGATGCCGCGAAGCGGAACGCCCTGCACGTCGGCATCCCAGAAGTACGCGCGCGAGGTCCCGGCGGCCACCTGCAGATCGCGCTCGCCCACCGGGAGGAGGACATCGTCACGGCGCTCGCGCCGTCCCTCGCGCCCGCCGGGCGACAGCGGGGTGTCGGCGGTCACCACCTGCCAGTACACCTGCGGGCCACCGAACCGCCCGCCGCGCCGGAAGATGCCCGGGGGCGGCAGCGCAGCGGCACCCTCGCGCAGCACGCGCTCCACCTGCTGGCGCAGGGAGTCGTCCACGTCCCCGCGCAGCTGCGCGCGCACGGCGACGTAGCTCGCGAGCGACGCTGCCGCCACCGCCAGCGCCACGGCGAGCGCAGCGGCGATGGCCAGGCGGCGCCGGATGCTCATGGCTCGCGCAGCACGTAGCCCACGCCGCGCACCGTGTGGATGAGCCGCGTGCCGCCGCCCTCCTCGAGCTTGCGGCGCAGGTAGCCCACGTACACGCCCAGCGAGTTGGAGGTGGGGCCGAAGTCGTAGCCCCAGACCCGCTCGTGGATGACCGAGCGGGTCAGCACCACGCGCGGGTTGCGCATGAACAGTTCGAGCAGCTGGAACTCGGTGCGCGTGAGCGCGATCGCCCGCCCGCCCCGCTCCGCCGCGTGGCCCGCGAGGTCGAGCGCGAGGTCGTCGAAGCGCAGCACCGAGACGTCGTCCCCGTTCCCGGCCCCGCTGCGTCGCAGCAGGGCCCGGAGCCGGGCCATCAGTTCCTGCAGCGCGAAGGGCTTCACCATGTAGTCGTCGGCGCCCGCATCCAGGCCCTCCACGCGGTCGCCCACCGCATCGCGGGCGGTCAGCATGAGCACCGGGGTGGTGTCGCCGGCCGCGCGCAGGCGACGGCACACCTCGATGCCATCGACCCCCGGCATCATCACGTCGAGCAGGATGGCGTCGGGCGCGCGCTCGGCGAGCGACGCGAGCGCCTGTTCGCCGTCGGCAGCCAACTCCACCTCGTATCCGGCCAGCGTGAGGGCCCGCCGCACCGCGGTGCGGACGGGCTCCTCATCGTCGGCCACCAGGATCCTCACGCCGGGAGTGTGCCCGACCGGGTCACGGACCCTGCGGCGGCATGTGCTCGCCGGGCCCGTGGTGCCCACCCCCGCGGCCGCCCCGATGCCCGGTGCCGTCGGCCATGCGCGTGGCCATCTCCTTCGCCTGGGCCGCCGTCAGCCCGGCCCCGCGCTCCGACCCCCGGATTGCCGATGAGATCGTGTTGATGAGCTCGGCGCGATCGACGCCCTTCGACTGGGCGACCTGCGCGAGGGTCGTGCCCTGCTCACGCGCCTCGTGCAGCTGCTCGTGGGTGACGCCGAGCTTCTTCTCGACGGCGGCCATCACCTCGCGCTTGCCTCCTCGCATCTCGCCGCCGGGTCCGCCATGGCGCCCCATGCCGGGCAGCGGCATGTCCTTCGCGCGCTCCAGCATCTGGTCGGCCTGCGCCTGCGTGATGCGCCCGGCCGCCACCTGCTCCTCGAGCCGCTGCGCCAGGACGTCCGTGAAGGCCCCCTTCACGTCGGCGGCCGATACCTGCTCGCCGGTGCGCTCCGAGAGGGCGCTCGCGAGGTCGCCCGCCGGGTCGTCCTGCCCTCCCGTGGCGGCGAATGCCCCGGCGAGTCCCCCGCCCACGAGCACCCCGACCGCGGCCAGCCCGGCGATGCGCTTGCTCCTGGTCTTCACGTTCATCCTCCGTCGTCGGATCTTCCTGACGGCATGCATGGTCGATGCCCACCCTGAGCGGGGGGCAAGACCCACCGAAGACGCGCATAAGAATGCGCGTCGCGGCGGAACCGTGGCCTAGGCGGCGTCGGCCTCCAGGACCATGCGCAGCCCCTCGAGCGCCTCGCGCTGGCGGTCGGCCAGGCGATCCTCCATGTCGATGGAGGAATCCTCGTGCACCGCGTGGGTGCGCCACACCACCCGGCAGCCGGACTCGGTGGGAACGACGGTGAAGGACGCCTCATGCTCGGCGAGGGGCAGGCCCGCGGTGACGGCGTACGTGTAGGTCATCGTGCCGTTGTCGCGCGAGAGGATCTCCTCCACCAGCACCGCGCCGTCGGCACGCGCGAGCGTGCGCGTGCTGCCCTCGAGCGTGCAGGTCTCGTACAGCGGATACCACCGGGGCACGCCGCACGGGTCGCCCACCAGCGCCCAGGCCTGCGCGGCGGGCACCGCCACGTCGATCTCCGCCCCGAAATCCGATCCCATGCGGGGATGATGGCGCATCAGGCGCCCGGCGGGCCCCGCGCGCCCATGGGCTGCCGGGGCAGGCCGCCCGTCACCATCAGGCCCAGTACCCCGACCACCAGCACCACCGCGAGGGCAGCGCGTAGCGACTGCAGCTTGGACGTGTCATAGGCGTTCACGACGGCATCCACCTGGCCCGGCGGGAGCCCGGCCCCGGTGACCGCCGCCTGTACCTGGGATGCGGGCACCACCTGGATGCCCGTGGCCGTGGCCTCCCGGGCGGCGGCCTGGAGGTTGGCCGTGGCCGCGGGCTCGTTCGCCAGGTTGGCGTTGAACGCCGCCGAGAGGCCGATGAACAGGATCGAGCCCGCGATGGCCACGCCCAGCGACGAGCCGAGGTTCTGCCCGGTGCCCTGCAGCCCGCCGATCTCGCTGCTGCGCGATGCATCCGCCGCCGACAGGTTGACGTTGCCGATCTGCGACACCGCCAGGCCCAGCCCCACGCCGATCACCGCCATCGCCACGGAGAACAGCGTGCCGCGGGCCTCGGGCTGGATCGACACGATGAGCACCAGCACGCCGGCGGCGGCAAGCCCCAGGCCCGCCTGGATGAGGGTCCGCGGGGAGATGCGCGATGACAGGCGCGATCCCGCCAGCGCCATCACGAAGATCGCGATCGACATCGGCAGCATCCGGAGCCCGGATTCGAAGGCGTTGAGCCCGAGGATGGTCTGCAGGTAGAGCGGCAGCACGAAGAACGTGCCGGCGATGATGAAGTAGAGGACCATCTGCGACCCCAGCCCGGCGCGCAGCGACCGGATGCCCAGGAGGTCGGTGCCCACCAGTGGCGTCCCCCCGCGCGCCTCTACCCGCCGCTCCCACGCGAAGAACAGGCGGGCGACCAGCAGGCCCACCAGCACGATGGGGATGACCGGCGAGAAGCCCGCCACCTCGAACGGCGGGTCGATGGGGCGGACGATGCCCCACGAGCTCGCCGACACCAGTGCCAGCACCACCAGCACCATCGCGACGGCCGACAGCGCCACGCCCACCAGGTCGAACCTCCCCGATGCCGGCGTGCGCACGCCGTCACGCACCCGGGGGGTGAGCGGCAGGATGATGGCCACGATGATGATGGTCTCCGCGGCGAACACCCATCGCCACGAGAACTCCGTGGTGACCCATCCGCCGATCAGCGGCCCGGCGGCAGCGGCCGCGCCCGCGATGCCCCCCAGGATGCCGTAGGCCACTGCCCGGTCGCGCCCCTCGTAGTTGGTCGCGGCGAGGGCCGCGATGGCGGGGATGACCAGCACCGCGCCAAGGCCCTCCACAACCGACCACCCGACGAACAATGCGGTGAACCCCGGTGCAACCGCGGTGATGAGCGAGCCGATCGCGTAGATCACGCTCCCGATGACGAACGTGCGCCGGCGCCCCAGCCGGTCACCGATGCCGGCCCCCGCCAGCATGAACCCGGCCATGGTGAGCGTGAAGGTGGCGATGGCCAACTGCATGGCGCTCACGGTGGTGCCGAGGTCCTCCACCACCGTGGTGATCGACACGTTCATGACGGTGCCGTCGAGGACCATCACGAACTGGGCCAGGCCGAGGATCATCACCGGGAGCCACTTGCGCATCGATCGATCCTACGCGCGCCCCCGCCGGGCCCGCGCCCTCAGGCGGGCTAGGTGCGGGCGGGTGCCGTGCGGCCGCGCAGGCGTCGCTCGCGCACGCGCATGAGCGCAGGCCGGGCGGCGAGGGCGGTGGCGCCGAGCGCAACGGCCACCATGCCGTATGCGCCGCGCGACCCCATGAGGTCGGCGGCGAAGCCCCCCATGGCCGCGCCCGCTGCGAGGCCCGCCATCACCAGGGTGCGCCCGGCCACCCCGGCGAGTGCCTGCATCGAGCGCGGCACGCGCCGCGCGCGCGCCCCCATCAGCGTGGCCGCGCAGATGGCGTTCGCCAGCATCAGCGGGGCGTACGCGAGGGTGGAGCCCATGACCCCGGGGATGACCGCCATGGCGAGCGCCGGCACCACGTATGCGGCGCATGCGAGCACGATGATCGTCTCGTCGGCATGCCGCCGGTCGAGCCGCGTGATGATCGGCGTGGCCAGCATCATGCAGGCCACGCCGGCTCCCAGCACCGCGGCCAGTGCCACGCCCGAGACGCCGAGGTCGTTGCGCATGTGGGGCACGGCCAGGCTGATTGCGGCACCCGAGGCCACGCTCCAGGCGATGGCGGTGACGGTGAGCACGCGCAGGTCGCGCGAGAGGAACAGGAAGGCCAGCCCGCGCCGCATCGGCGGGCGTGGACCGGCCGCGTCGCGCTCGTCAAGACGGGTCGATCCCGAGAGCGCGGCGATCGTGGCCGCGCCCAGCGCGGCGGCCACCAGCGTGCCGGCGATCCCCGCGCCCAACGCCAGCGCGAGTCCGGCGACCGCCGGACCGCCGAAGTACCCGAGATTGAACGCCTGCGCCAGCGCGGCCTGCGCGGGCATCATCTCGTCGCGCGACGCCACGGTGGCGAGCGCGCCGAACATCGCGGCGTCCACGAACACGCGCACCGAGCCAATCAGGAACGCCGAGGCGTAGAGCCATGGCAGGCCGAGGTCGCCCGTGGCCAGCGCCAGGGCCAGCACGGCGGCCAGCAGTGTTCCCGTGCCCAGTGCCGCGCCCAGCAGCGGGCGGCGGGGCCACCGGTCACCGGCAAGGCCCGCGGGGGCGGCGAGCAGCAGGAAGGGGACGAAGGTGATCGCGAAGCCGATGGCGGCCTGCGATGCCGACCCTCCCTGCTCGAGGATGAGCCACGGGACGATGACCGTGAGCATCCCCTGCGCCAGCGCGTGGGCTGCCTGCGTGACCAGGAGCGCGCGGCCATCGCGTGACCGCAGCAGTGGGTTCCTGGGCGTGAATCGCATGTGACGCGACCATAGGTGCCTCCGGCATTTCCGTCAATTTGACACGTATCGCACAAGCGCTTGTGCATGCGGATGGGCGAAGGGCGGTGCAGGCGCGGAGAAAGACCCGCAAATGATCGCTTTAGGCCCTTCGTGCCGAGTTGCACGAAGTGTCACGAACCGTGTTACAAGCGTCGGTGAAAATGCTGTGATGATCGCGTTGCGGGCATGGGTGGGACAGTCGTGCCGCATCGCCGGGTAGAGTCATCGGCCACGGCCCCCGCCGGGGGCCACTGCGCATTGGGGGGCACGTTCCGGTGGCACTGATCGACGGCGTTGACGTGGTGTTCTACGGCGTGTGCAACATGGACCGCTCCGTCGCCTTCTACGAGGGCGTGCTCGGCCTGGATCTCAGCCAGCGCGCCGGGAACGACTGGGCCCAGTTCACCGTGGGCGGCACCGAGGTTGGCCTGTTCGGCGAGCTCGCCACCGCGCCCCACCAGGGCGGCGCCACGGTCACGTTCCGCACCAGCGACATCCGCGGCCTCGAGGCCGCGCTCGAGGCCGCGGGTGCCAAGAAGGACCCGGTCGAGGACATGGGCGGTGCGCTCTCGATGGAATTCCTCGACCCCGATGGCAACCGCCTGGTGGCGGTCGAGATCCTGGGCTAGTCGGACGCACGCCGGGCCGCCACGGCCTCGGCGAATGCCGCGGGGTCCTCGGCGCCCACCAGAACGCGCTGCGTGGTCCACGCGGCGGGGGCGTGCACGGTGATGGGTTCGTCGAGTTCAAGCACCACGCCCTCGCAGGGCGCGGGCACGAACGCCACCATTCCCTTGGCGATCTTCACGCCCACGCCCGCCCACCACGGCCAGCGGCGCGACGAGATGCGGGCGATCCGTGCGATCGGCACCTCGGCGTGACCCACCCACCCCATGCGCACGTGCACGATGTCGTCGGTCACCTCGGCCTCGAACGGGCCGGTGCTCGAGGTGAGGAAGCGCGTCCAGCGCCCGGTCTTGAGCGGGAAGATCACGGCACGCGGATGGTACGCGCCGTGGTGCCCAGTCCGCGCGAGGACGAGATGAGCACCCGCACCTGGTACGACCCGGGCCGGGTCTTCCGGGGGATGCGCAGCCGGGTGCCGATGCGCCCCGTGCGCGCGCGGCCGGAACGGTGCGAGATGAGCCGGAACGCACCCGCGCGCGCCGGCCCCGGCGTGCGCCGCCGCAACTCCACGCGCCACGCCGCGCGCACCGGCAGCCGGAACGTGGCGCGCGCCCATGGCCGCTTCACGGTCACCCGGAGTGCCCGCGGCCGGGGTGCCGTGGGCGATACCCCGCGTCGCCGGGCGCCGCGGACCACGTCCACCGAGCGCGTGCTGGCAGCACCAGCCCCGGATGTGGCGCGCACCACCACCTCGTCGGTGCCGAGGCGCGCGACGAACGACACCGCATAGCGCCCGCCAGGGCCGATGCGCGCCGTGCGCCGGCCCACCATCACGGCGGCCACCCCCGCGGGGCTCGCCGCGGTGCCTGTCACGGTGACCCGGCGCCCGTTGCTGATGGCGCGCGCCGTGAGGTCCGGGGCGCCGGCCGCCGCTCCTCCGATGTCGGTGGTCCAGGTGTCCGCGCGGAGCGGGTTGCCCGCCGAGTACGTGAACGCGGCCACGCCGGTGGCGCCGCTGATGGCCGGTCGCGTGCTGGGCTCTGGCGTGTCGCCGCCGTCGGGCAGGCGCGATGCCCGGTACAGCGCGCCCGACTCGAGCGCGCGCACCCAGACCTGCCCGCCGACCTGCTCGGCGAACGCCACCCGGGATCCGTCCACCGTGATCGCCGGGGCGCCGCTGATGTCACCCACCGATGCCCGGCGCGTGACCCCGGAGTCGAGGTCGCGCACGAACGCGCCCGCGCCGGAGCCGGGCACGAGCGCCGACTGCGACCGGAACGCAACGCGCGAGCCATCGCCCGAGATGGCGGGCAGGTCCGAGGGGCCCGCATCGGCGCCGCCGGGGGCCGGCACGCTGGCCACCACGATGGCGCGTGAACCGGGGCGGGCCACGTACACGTCGCCCTGGCCGTCGGCGTCACCCGGAGCCAGCACGGAGGCGCGGTCGTCCCCATCGAATGCCACCGACTGGCCATCGGCGCTGATGGCGGGATTCCCCACGGGTCCGGCGGACTGCGCCCCCGCGGCCGTGCGGCTGACCAGGGTGAGCGAACGCGCCCGGAGGTCGGCCACGTAGATGTCCGGCTCGCCGTTGGTGTCGGCCGGCACCAGCGGCGCGGCGCCCGAGGTGAACGCGACGCGCGTGCCGTCGGCGCTGATCGACGGCTGTCCCACCACCCCGCCCGCCGGCTGGTTGCCCCGGGAGTCGCGCGACACGATGACCACGCGCCCCGTGAGGGTGTCCTTGCGGAACACGTCACGCGCGGATCCGTTGGAGTCGGACGCGGCCAGGTTGGTGGCCGTGGACGAGAACACCACGTACCGACCGCCCAGGGATGCGCCGTAGGTGCGCGCCGGCGCGTCGTCGTCCACGCCGAGGTTGGCGGCGACCCCCCGGGCGCTGGACGACGCCATGATGGCGGCCCCGGTGCGCATGTCGCGGGAGAACACCTGGCGCGTGCCGCCGGTGGACGCCCCGGACAGCGCCGACGTGGAGGTGAGCAGCAGCACGCGGCCGTCGGGCGAGAACGCGGACCCCTCGACAGCGGTGGGCGCGGCGGCACCCCCCGGCATGAGGCCCTGGCGCGCGACATCTCCCGTGGCGCCGATGGCGGCGACGGGCAGTAGGGCCAGGGCACCCAGCACGATGCCGGTGGCGGTGCGGCGCGGCATGGAGTTGAGGCTAGCCATGGGCCCGGCGCAGTCCTGACCGGATGTGCCGCGGGCACATCCCGGCGCCACGACGCCGGGCGAGTCGCTTAGATGCCCGCGTGCGCACTCGACCGACATTCATCGTGGCCGCGGCCATGGCCGCCTCGCTCGTGGCCGCCGGATCCGCAGCCGCGCTCCCGGTGGTGGCGATCGACCCGGGCCACGGGGGAGGCGACTCCGGCGCGGTGGGCGTGCTGCCGCCGGGTGCCATCACGGGGCTCGAGCCGCGCTTCAACCAGCAACTCCAACCGGTGCTCCTGGAGAAGGACGTCAACCTCGACGTGGCAAACCGCCTCAACGCGTGGTTGGCCGCCCGCGGGTTCCCCACTCTCATGACGCGGTCCACCGACAACGCCGGCGGCGACGTGCCCTACACGGGCGTGCGCGCCGACCTCAGGGCGCGCACCGACCTGGCCAACGGGCGCCTGGCCGAGATCTTCGTGTCGATCCACCAGAACGCCGCGCGTACCGAGGCAAGCGGCACCGAGACCTACGTGAAGGCCAACGCCCCGGAGGCCACGCAGGTGCTGGCGTCCGGCATCCAGCGCACGCTGGTGGCCTGCCTGGGGCTGCCCGACCGGGGGGTCAAGCAGCGCTCGTTCTACGTGCTGCGCAATACCTCGATGCCGTCGGTGCTGGTGGAGGGCGGCTTCCTCTCGAGTGCCGTTGACGTGACCCTGCTCGCGCAGCCCGACTTCCGGCAGAACATGGCCGAGGCCATTGGGGCGGGCGTCTACCAGTACGCGGGGCTCGGCGACCCGGGACCCATCTGCTCGGGTACCACGGTGCCGCCACCTCCGAAGCCCGAGGCCATCACCCTGGCGCGCGCCGGCGCCGCGCTCACCCGACGCGCCGGCATCAAT
The DNA here is from genome assembly GCA_964514615.1 of uncultured Bifidobacterium sp. GTDB lineage: Bacteria > Actinomycetota > Thermoleophilia > Miltoncostaeales > Miltoncostaeaceae > SYFI01. The sequence goes on from CAZEUE010000010.1 coordinate 20,639, forward strand.
CCGCGCCGGGGCGACCTGTGGGTCGCCATCGTGCGCGACGAGGCCGGTCGCCCCATGGCCAGCGTGCCCGTGCGCGCCCGCCTGCCCAATGGCAAGGGCGTGGCGTCGTCCAGCCGCCCGGATGGCAAGGTGCTGCTCGCGGTGCCGCGTCGCAAGGGCAAGCTGGTGGTGGCGGTGGCCATGCCGGGTGTCAAGGTGGCCACGCGGGCCACCGTGCGCCCGCGGGCCCGCCGCTAGGCCGCGTCGGCCTCCAGTGCCTGCCACGCCCGGTTGAGGGCGGGCACGGAATCGCCCGGGAGCCGGTCCACGAACACGCGGCGCACGCCGTCGAGGTGGGTGGGGCGTGCTTCGCGAAAGCGCTTCCGGCCGCCAGGGGTGAGGCACGCCAGGGAGCTGCGTCGGTCATCCGGGCATTGGACGCGCTCCACGAGTCCCATGGCCGCAAGCCGATCGACCAGCCGCGACAGGCCCGACAGCGACAACAGGGCGCCGTGGGCGAGGTCGCTCAGCCTCAGCGCGCCCGTGTCGGACCGCGCGAGCAGCAGGAGCACCTCGTACTGGGTGAGGGTGAGGTCGTGCGCGGCCTGCATCTCCACGTCGAGCTCGCGCACGAGCGCCGCGTGGGTGCGGAGGAATCCGCTCCAGGCGTCCATCGCATCATCGTCGAGCGGGGGGAACTCGCGGGCACCTTCGGTGGCCATTTGCGAAGCGTATGCGGACGCGAGCGGTTTCGGGGCCGAGTACGGCAGGTCGGGCGCGTCGGGACCCGTTCGTAGGATCCGTGCCGATGGGAGCCAACGACCTGCCGACGTCCACGCCGATCCCATCCGCGCTGCCCACCCCCGGCTCCGAGGGCGCCCGCACCGCCGGGGATCGCGTGCGCGAGCTCATCCAGCGCGAGGGGCGTCCGGTGTCCCCCGGCGAGGTCGCGGTGCAGGCGCTGGGCATCGCCGGATGCCCCGAGCCGGTGGCGCGCCGGCTGGCGGGGGACATCGTCGACGGCGATGCGCGCCTGGCGTGGCACGGGGACCTCGTGGCGGATGCCGGCGGTGCACGCGACCTCGCGCCGCTGGCCACCACCGCCTTCTGCGTGGTGGACCTCGAGACCACCGGCGGGGCGCCGGGCTCATCGGCGATCACCGAGATCGGCGCGGTGCGGGTGGAGGCCCTGCGGGTGACCGAGCGGTTCTCGACCATGGTCGACCCCGGCACGCCCATCCCCCCTCACATCACGGCGATCACGGGCATCGACGACGCGATGGTGTGCGGCCAGCCCGCCATCGCGTCGGCCCTCCCCGAGTTCATCGCCTTCGCGCGCGAGGACGTGCTGGTTGCCCATAACGCGCCGTTCGACCTGCGCTTCCTCAACTACGAGAGGCTGCGCCTGCGCGACGGCTACTTCACGCAACCGTGGCTCGACACCCTCGTGCTGTCGCGCAGGCTGCTGAACGGCGTGGTGCCCCGCCACGATCTGTCCACCCTGGCGCGGTGGGCGGGAGCCACGGTCACGCCCACCCACCGTGCCCTGGCCGATGCGGAGGCCACGGCGCACGTGCTCGTGGCCCTCATCGACAGGCTCGCGCGCGGGGCCGAGACCACCCTTGACGACGCCATGGCCATCGGCCAGCCCGGATCGCGGCCACGGGCAGCCGGTGGCGGGGGAGCGGCCGCAGCGGCGTGATCCGGGCGCGGCGGCGTGCGAGACTCGCCGCGTGACCCTCGAACCCGACCATCGTGCCGTGCGGCGCCTGATCCGGTGGTTCGACGCCGAGGGTCCGGACCTTCCGTGGAGGCGCACGCGCGACCGGTGGGCGGTGCTGGTGTCGGAGGTCATGCTGCAGGCCACCCCGGTGGCGCGGGTGCTGCCGTACTACGAGGCGTGGATGGAGCGGTGGCCGCGGGCTGACGACCTGGCGGCCGCGCCGCTGGGCGACGTGCTCGCCGCGTGGCATGGGCTGGGCTACCCCCGGCGGGCCCGCAACCTGCACGCGACGGCGACGGTGGTGGCGCACGAGGGCTGGCCCGTGCCCGATCGCTACGAGGAGTTGCCCGGGGTGGGCCGGTACACGGCGGATGCCCTCAGGTGCTTCGCCGATGAGATGCCGGTGCTGCCCGAGGACGTCAACGTGAAGCGGGTGGTGGCCCGGCGTTTCCCGGGCGGCTGGCCGGGCGCACCGCGCGGGCGCGCCTGGCACGCCGGCCAGGCCATGATGGACCTGGGGCGCGAGTACTGCCGTGCCCGCGTCCCGCTGTGCGACGACGGCTGCCCGCTGCGGGCCGGGTGCCCTGCGGCCGACGCCGGGGTGGTGCACGAGGTCACGCCCGCCACGCGTCGCCAGGGCCGGTACGAGGGGTCGATGCGCCAGAGGAGGGGTTTCCTGCTGCGCGCTCTGGCGCAGGATGGCCGGGTGCGAGCCTCGCGCGACCCCGAGGCCGCCGAGAGCCTGGTGGCGGAGGGCCTCGCCGACCGCCGGGGGGCGATGCTGGTGCCCGCGGGGTCCGCCACGTGAGCCGCCGCGACGGGCCGACCATCGTGGTGGCCGCGGTCATCCGGCAGGGGCCGTGGATCCTCATCACGCAGCGCCCCGACGGCTCGGGGCACGCGGGGCGATGGGAGTTCCCGGGCGGCAAGCGCGAGCCCGGGGAGCGCGATGTCGCAGCCCTGCGACGCGAGTTGCGCGAGGAGCTGGGCATCGAGGTGGATGCCCCGCGGATGATCTGGCGGGAGGACGCCGGCCCCCTGCGACTGCGGTTCTACGAATGCCGCTATCCGCCGCTGCAGCGTCCCCGTCCCCTGGTGAGCCCGCAGTTCCGGTGGGTGCGGCGCGAGGACCTGCCGTCGTACGACTTCCCTCCCGCTGACGATCGTCTGGTGGCCGCACTGGCAACCGACCGCATCGGTCGCCGTCGGCGCCGGGCGCGCCGGAGACGCCGTGGCCGGCGGGTACCATCCACGCGGTAAAGGGAGGTTCACATGGCCAAGGCCAAGCGGGAGCGCCGGAGCAGCTTCCGGACCATGCAGAGCGGGGACGACGTGCTGTC
>CAZEUE010000011.1:0-23366 GCA_964514615.1 uncultured Bifidobacterium sp.
GGGTATAGCCCTCGCCACTCAACGCACCGGCCCCGGGTTGGCCGGCCGTGCCGCGCACCGTGAACGTGAAGCCATCGCGCTCGGGGTCGCTCGAGGCCCTGCTGGGCCTGTACGACCGCATCCACGAGGAGGGCCTTGGTGCCTATGGCGGCGGGCAGTACGAGCTCGGGCCCGGCCGCGGGCAGATCCAGTACCTGGCGTCGCTGTTCCATGCGGATGCACCCAACGACACGTCGCCGGTGGACTACCACCTGGCCCCGCGACCCGGTGTACCGCCCAGCCCCATGGCCCCGGCGGCATCGCCCACGGGGTTCCGCTGGGGGGCGGGCGCGGCCTAGCTAGGAGGCGGCGCCGGCCGTCTCGGCCATCTCGCGCGCTGCCACCAGGCGATCCCACGCGGCCTGCTCGGCACGCAGGTGCTCGTCCTCGCTGGCATACAGGTGCGCCCCACGCGACACGCGCAGGTAATCGGCCATGGCCCGCTCGAGCTCCTCGTCGGGGCTCCTCGGGCTGCGTGTGGGAACTTCGCTGCTCACCACGTCACCTCCTGACCGTTGGACCACACCGTAGCGCGGTCCACGCACCCGTGCCCCGTCGGATGTTCCATGGTGTTCCGTGGTGTTCCATGGTGAACATGCGTCTCACAGGGTGATCCGTCCGCGTTGGTAGGGTGAGCGCATCAGCGACGCCCCACCCATCGCACCCGCCGAAACGCCGGCCCAGAAAGTCCGGCGCTGGCGGGGCTTCGTGTCGTTCATCCTGCTGGCGCTGTCGATCCTGTGCCTCGTGTTCGGCAGCCTGTTCGTATGGATGCGCGCAACCGCATTCAGCGCCGACGGCTACGTGGCCAAGGCCCTCACGGTACAGGGGCAGACGCTCCTGCAGGAGAAGGTCACCGACTACGTCAAGGACGACCTCCTGCCGCAGGATCGCGCCAATGCCCTGGCGCGCCAAGTGGTCGATCCGCTACCCATCAACGAGCAGCAGAAGAGCATCTTGGCCACCGGCATCGCGTCGGCGGTCCGGTCGCAGGTGGGCAGCGCGGTCAACGCGTTCTTCGAGTCGCGGCCCGGCCAGCAGTTCGCCACCGCGCTGTCATCGCGGCTGAGCGAGGAGATCGTGAGCCTGGTGCGCGGCGATAGCGGCGTGTTCGAATTCCGGGGCGACTCGATCGTGCTGGATACCCAGCCCATCGTGGAGGGCGTGCGCGATCGGGCGGAGCAGACGCTGGGCGACTTCGCCAGCTATCTCCCAGCGCGCCAGGAGTCGTACCGGCAGATCACGCTGGTACAGGGCGACTACGTGGTCACCATCCAGAAGGCGATCAATTTCATCTGGCTCATGGCCTGGCTGCTCCCGCTGCTGTTCCTGGTGTTCCTCATCGCCGGCATCGCAGCCGCGCGACAGCGCAGGCCCGCTGCCTTCCGGACCATGATCGCCGCCATCATCGGCGTGGCCATCGCCGCGATCACCATCCGCATCGCGCGGAACGTCATCGCCAACCTGGTTCAGGAGGGACCCGGGCAGGACGTGGTGGACTCCATCCTCACCACGGCCACCAGCCAGCTCATCGACCAAACCCTTGTCATCGTGCTCATCGCCGCCGTGATCGGGTTCATCCTGTGGATGTTCGGGCCGGACGCACCTGCCCGGCGCACGCGCCAGTGGTTCCGAGACCGGTGGCACGACCTGCTGGCAGGCGCGCCACGCGAGGCGTCACGCGTCACGGAGTTCGCCCGCAGGTTCCGGCTGCACCTGGAAATCGCGGGGGTGGTGCTGACGATCATCGCGCTGCTGCTGGTCCCGGATATCACCGTGGGCACGTGGATACTGGCGCTGGTGGCGCTGTTCATCTGGTCGCTGCTCATCGAGGTGGCTGCGTGCCCGGCATGGCTCCAGGCCGTGGCCCGCTGGATCCACGGGCTGCGCAAGCCCCGCTCGGCCTAGCCCCGCAGTTACGAACATACGTTCGCTACAGTGATGCCCCGATGGGGGATCCGGTGGACGACATCATCCGCGTGGCGGCGCTCACCATGAGCGAGGACCAGGCCGATCGCCTGGTGGGGTGGATCGCCCTGCGCACCGGGCGCAGCAAGGCGCTGGCCCGCGGCGACGACACCCTGGCACGCCTCCGGCACGTGGCGGAGAACTGGCTGGACGACGACCAGTGCCGACGGCTGGCCGGGTGGATCGCCCGCAGGACGGCCCTGGGCGAGGACCCCGTGCCGGCATCGCCCGGGGCGGCACGGCGCACCGCGGGGGGGTCTGGCAGCCTGCCCGCATGACGGGCATCGGCACCGCGCTCACGCGCCTGCTGGGCATCCCGCGGCCCATCGTGCTGGCGGGAATGGCGGGTGGACCCACCACGCCGGAGCTGGTGGCGGCGGTATCGCGTGCGGGAGGGCTGGGGGTGTTCGGGCTGGCCGGCATGGGCACCGACGCCGTCACCCGGGCGGTCTCACGGGCGGTGGCGCTGGCCGACGGCGCACCCGTGGGCGTGAACGTGCTCATCTCCCCCGAGGTGCCCCACCCCGGGGCCGACCCGGCCCTGGTGGCCGAGGTGCTCGCCCCCATGCGCCGGCGCATGGGGCTCCCCCATCCCCCTGCTGCCGGGGCGGCGCCCGCCACGCCCGTGGAACTGGTGCAGGCCGGGCTCAACGCCGGCGCCGCGGTGGTGACCACGGGGCTGGGCGACCCGTCGGCGGTGGCGCCCCTGGCACGGGCCGCGGGCGCGCCGCTGATGGCCATGGTGAGCACGGTGGACGATGCCCGCCGCGCCACCGGGGCGGGGGCAGACGTGGTGGTGGCACAGGGGTCCGAGGCCGGCGGGCACCGGTCCAACTTCGCCGTGCCGGCCGATGCCGAAGTGCCCATGGTGGGCACCATGGCCCTGGTGCGCCAGGTGGTGGCGGCGGTGGACGTGCCGGTGGTGGCGGCCGGCGGCATCATGGACGGTGCGGGAATGGCCGCGGCGCTGGCGCTGGGCGCCGACGGCGTGCAGATGGGCACCGCCCTGCTGGTGGCCGACGAGGCAGGGGTTCCGGCGGGATGGCGTGACCGCCTGCGCCGGTCGCGCGACGATGAGACCATCATCACCCGCGCGCTGTCCGGCAGGCCCGCCCGCGGCCTGCCCAATGCCCTCACGCGGGCCCTCGAGGCCCCCGGAGCCTTGGGGTGGCCCCAGCAGAACGCCGCGGCGGCCGACGTGCGCCGCGCCGCGGCAGCCGCCGGCGATGCCGATCACATGTCGCTGTGGGCGGGCCAGGCGGCACGGCTTGCAGGCCCCGACCGCCCCGCCGGCCAGATCATCGACGAGGTCATGGACGAGGCGATGGCCCACATGCGGCGCCTGGGGCGCATGGCCGACGCCTAGCCCTGCGCGCGCCCGGGATCACGGGTCGCGCTCGCGGGTGCGCAGGGGCTCGCGCCCCTGCGGGGCCTCCGGGAAGCTGGTGCGGAATGCCGGCTGGGTGCAGGGCTCATCATCACGATGCGGGAAGGTGGGGTCGATGGCCACCTTGCACTGGGGGCGCGGCGTGCCCTCGGCGCGCAGCGCCCCGAACCCCGGATGCGCCTGCTCCCGGGCGCGCAGCGCCGCGGCATCCACCTCGGCCGTGAACACCTTGTCGATGCAGCCGATCCACCGCGTGCCGTCGACATCGTGGGCATAGAGGCGCGGGCACGAGATCTCCACGCAGTGGGCGGGGTACACCACGCGCTCGCACCGCACCGCGCACGCGCGGCACGACCCGCGCTCCGGGGCGTCGCCCATGCCGGTCAGGCCACGGCGCGCTCGCCGAACATGCTCTTGAGCGATGCCAGCAGGCCGCGGTCGCCGGGGTCCACCTGGTAGTCGCTGCCCAGCCGCATGCGGGTCTCGCCCTCCGGCGTGCGCAGCAGCACGATCACGCTGGCGTCCCCGGGGTGATCGCTGAACAGCTTCTTCAGCAGCCCCATGTCGGCCTGGGCGAACCGCGAGGCGTCCACCTCCAGCAGCAACCGGTCCTCCTCGTCCGCCGGATCGGGCTGGAACGGCTCCACCGCCTGGGCCACGAGCTTGGTCTCGCCCTCGCCCTTCTGGTCGATGCGGCCGGTCACCAGCACCAGGGCGTCCTCGGCGATCACCTCGCGCGCGGCCGTGAGCACCTGCGGAACGACCACGATCTCGATCGACCCCTCCAGGTCGTCGAGCCGCACGAACGCCATGGGCTCGCCGCGCTTGGTGGTGATGTTCTTGACCGCGCCGATGATGCCGCCGAGCGCCACCGACTGGCCGTCGGCGCACGAGGCCACATCGCCCAGCGTGACGGTGGTGAGGCGCCGCAACTGCCGGCGGCAATCAGACAGCGGATGGCTGGACACGTACAGGCCGATGGCCTCCTTCTCGCCCGCCAGCAGGTCGTCCTTGTCCATCTCGGGCATGGTGATGGGGGGATCGGCCTCCATCGACCCGGCGCCGGCGTCCTCGAGCAGCCCGAAGAGCGACTCCTGGCCCGCGGCGATGTCGGTGCGGCGCTTGGCGGCCTGGGCCATTGCGGCGGGCAGGGCGTCCAGCATGCCCGCGCGGGTGGCGCCGGTGCAGTCGAGCGCCCCGCCGCGGATGAGGCTCTCGAGCGCGCGCTTGTTGAGCTGCGCGGGGTCGATGCGGCGGCAGAAGTCCCAGACCGAGGTGTACGGCCCGCCCTGTGCGCGCTCCTCGATGAGGGCCAGCACGGCGTTCTCCCCCACGCCCTTGACGGCCGTGAGCCCGAACCGGATCTCCTGCTGGCCGGTGACGGCGAAGCCCGATTCGGAGCGGTTGACGTCCGGCGGCAGCACCTCGATGCCCATGTCCGAGCAGGCCGCCACGTAGAACGGCACGCGATCCTTGGTGTCCATCACCGAGGTGAGCACCGCCGCCATGTACTCGGCCGGGTGGTTGGCCTTGAGGTACGCCGTGCGGTAGGCCAGCAGCGCATAGCAGGCGGCGTGGGACTTGTTGAACGAGTAGTCGCCCGCGGCCTCGCACAGGCCCCACAGGTCCTCGGCCACCGCGGGGGCCGTGCCGGAGTCGAGGCAGCCCTGCACGAACTCGTCGCGCAGCGAGGCCATGAGCTCCTTGTCCTTCTTGCCCACCGCCTTGCGCAGGTCGTCGGCGCGCGACGGCGAGAAGCCCGCCAGGGCGCGCGAGATCTGCATGAGCTGCTCCTGGTACACGGCCACCGAGTAGGTGGGGCCGGTGATGGGCTCCAGGCGGGGGTCGGCGAACGTCACGCGGCCGGGGTCGCGCTTGTTCTTGGCATACGTGGGGATGAACGCCATGGGGCCGGGGCGGTACAGCGCCACCAGCGCCACGAGGTCGGCGAACTCGGTGGGCCGCACCTCGCGCAGGGCGTCGCGCATGCCCGACGACTCGAACTGGAACACGCCGAGGGCGTCGCCCTTGGCCAGCATGCGGTAGGTGGCCGGGTCGTCCATGGGGATGGCCTCGATGTCGAGGTCGTGGCCCGTGGTGTCGCGCACCAGGCGCAGGGCATCCTCGATGATGTCGAGGTTGCGGAGGCCCAGGAAGTCCATCTTCAGCAGGCCCAGGTCCTCGACGTCGTGGTCGGGCACCTGGGTGACCACCGAGCCCTGGTCGTCCACCCGCACCGGCAGGTAGTCGGTCACCGCCCCTGGGGCGATCACCACGCCGGCCGCGTGCACGCCCTCGTTGCGCACGAGGCCCTCCAGCGGGCGCGCGACCTCGACGATGCGCTTGGCCGCCTCGTCGGCCTCCATGGCCGCCGCCAGCTCCGAGCCCGGGGCCGCGGCCTCGTCGAGCTTGATGCCCAGCTTGTCGGGCACCAGCTTGGCGATGCGGTCCACCTGGCCGTACGACACCCCCAGCACGCGGCCGGAGTCGCGCACCACCGCGCGCGCCAGCAGCTTGCCGAAGGTGCCGATCCTGGCCACGGCATCGGCGCCGTACTTCTGGGTGACGTACGCCACCACGCGGTCACGACCCCCCACCGAGAAGTCGGTGTCGATATCGGGCATGGACTTGCGGCCGGGGTTGAGGAACCGCTCGAACAGCAGGCCGTGCTCCAGCGGGTCGAGGTCGGTGATGCGCAGGGCGAACGCCACCAGCGATCCTGCGGCGGACCCGCGGCCCGGCCCCACCGCCACGCCATTGTCGCGTGACCACTTGATGTAGTCCCACACGATGAGGAAGTACGACGAGAACCCCATCTCCTTGATGGTGTCCAGCTCGAACCGCAGGCGGTCGTCGGCCTCCGCGGGCCACGCGCCCTCGCCGTAGCGGCGGTCGAGGCCCTCGCGGCACAGCCGCTCGAGGTAGACGTCGTCGCTCTCGCCGGTGGGCACCGGGAACACCGGCAGCTTGATGTCGCCCAGCGGCAGGTCGAGCCCCGAGCAGCGCTCGGCCACCTCGACGGTTGCCGGGATGGAGTCGGGGTAGTCGGGCAGGGCGGCAAGCATCTCGTCGGCCGACTTGATGAAGAACTCCTGCGTGTCGAACTTGAAGCGGTTGGGGTTCGACAGCACGTCGCGCGTCTGGATGGCAAGCAGGGCCTCGTGGCTCTCGGCGTCCTGGTGGCAGACGTAGTGCACGTCGCCGGTGGCCACCATGGTGAGGCCGGTGTCGCCCGCCAGCGTGGCCAGGTGCTGGTTGATGCGCTTCTGGGACGCAATCCCCGAGTCCTGCAGCTCGAGGTAGACATCCTCGGGCCCGAAGATCTGGCACAGGGTGTCGAGCTCCTCGCGGGCCCCGGACAGGTCCTCGTCGGCCAGGCGCGAGCAGATGGTGCCCGACAAGCAGCCCGACAGTACGATGATGCCCTCGGAGTGGCGGCTCATGAGGTCGTGGTCGATGCGCGGCCGGCGGTGGTAGCCCTCGAGGTACCCGGCCGAGCACAGGCGGATCAGGTTGTAATAGCCCTCGGTGCTCTCGGCCAGCAGCGTGAGGTGGTTGCGGCGCTCGCGGCTGGGGCGCTCGCGGTGGTCGGGCACCACGTAGGCCTCGAGCCCCACGATGGGCGTGATGCCGCGCTTGCCGGCCTCGCGATACAGCTCCACCGCGCCGCTCATCACCCCATGGTCGGTGAGCGCCACGGCCTCCTGGCCGAGCTCCTCCACGCGGTCGAGCAGCCGCGGGATCTTGCACGCCCCATCCAGGATGGAGTAGTCCGAGTGGACGTGCAGGTGGGCAAACGGCGTGGAGGAGCTCACGCGGCCAAACCTACAAAGCCCGGCGGACGAATGCGGGGCGGGGGTTGGCCCTCAGGCGGTGAGCACGCGATGCACGTCGACGTCGATCCAGCGCGCCGCCGCCATCACCTGTGCCTGGGCAGCCGCGGCCTCGGGCTGCGACGCCAGCCAGGCGTCGAGCGCCTCGCGGGAGTCCCATACCTCGACGACGTACAGCGAGGTGCCGGCGGTGCCGGCCACGTGCACGTGCGCGCCGGCGGCCACCACATCGCCTGCCAACGCCGTGACCTCGTCGTACTGCGCGGTGGTGGCGCCGGGGATCTCGTAGATGCGGCAGATCGCCATGGGCGTCATCGTAGACGACATCGGGGCGGGAACCGCTCTTCCCTATCCCAGGTCGCGCGCCTCGGCGATCTGGTGCGCCATCCTGCTCTGCAGGCTGAACAGCTCGATGAAGCCCGGCGAGGCGTTCTGCGAGAAGCTCGGGTCGGCGTCGAAGGTGGCAAGGGTGCGGTCGTAGAGGGCGATCGGCGAGTCGCGGGTGACCACGGTGGCCGAGCCCTTGTAGAGGCGCACGGTCACGGTGCCCTCCACCTTGCGGTTCACGTGGTCCATGAACGCGTTGAGGTCCTGCATGAGGGGCTCGTACCACAGGCCCTCATAGGCCATCTGCGCCCAGAGCAGGTCGAGGTTGGGCTTGAGGGCGTTCTGGCGCCCGGTGCACACGAGCTTCTCGAGTTCCTTATGGGCCTCGAGGATCACCTCGGCAGCCGGCACCTCGTACACGTCACGCACCTTCAGACCCACCACGCGGTCCTCGATGTGGTCCATGATGCCCACGCCGTTCCGGGCCGCGCGCGTGGCGATGGCCGGAATGATCTCGTGGAGCGGCATCTCCACCTCGTCGAGGCTCACGGGCAGGCCCTCGCGGAAGCTCAGGGTGATGTGCTCCGGGGTGTCGGGCGCCTTGGTGGGCGGCGTGACGAGCTGGAAGACATCATCCGGCACGGCCTTCGTGAGGTCCTCGATCACGCCGCCCTCGCTGGAGCGCCCCCACAGGTTGTCGTCGATCGAGTACGGGCGCTCCACGCTGCTCGACACCGGGATGCCGTGCTCATGCGCGTAGGCGATCTCCTCGTCGCGCCCCATCTGCCACTCGCGCACCGGGGCGATCACCTTGAGCTCGGGGGCCAAGGTGGAGATGGTGGCCTCGATCCGCACCTGGTCGTTGCCCTTGCCCGTGCATCCGTGGGCGATGGTGTCGCATCCGTGGCGACGGGCCTCCTGCACCGCCAGCTTGGCGATGAGCGGCCGGCCGAGTGAGGTGAACAGGGGGTACCCGCCCTGATAGCGGGCGTTGGCCTTGATTGCCGGTGCCACGTAGTCGCGTGCGAACTCCTCGCGCGCGTCAACGACCAGGCTCTCCACCGCCCCCAGGTCCACCGCCTTCTGCAGGATGGCGTCGAAGTCGTCCTCGGGCTGGCCCAGGTTGATGCACAGCGCCACCACCTCGGCGTCGTACTCGTCCTGGATCCACTTGAGCATGACCGAGGTATCGAGCCCCCCGGAGTAGAGCAACACCACGCGGTGCACCTCGTGCGGCTCTGCCAGGTATTGGGCGGTCTTGGGGGCGGGCTGCATCTGCGACAACGCGCGGCTTCCTCTCTGGACGGAGTGCGAACCGGCGCGGAGTGTAACCCCCCGCCGGGGACAGTCCCGGGCCGGGGACAGTCCCAGCGCTGGGACTGTCCCACCGCTGGGACTGTCCCTCTGGGGTCCCTACAGGTACGGCAATGGGTCGCGGGCTGCTCCGTTCACCCTCACCTCGAAGTGGAGGTGGGGGCCGGTGGAGAAGCCGGTGCTGCCGACGTACCCGATCAGGCCGCCCTGGGTGACCGGCTGGCCCACGCGCACGGCGATTCGGCTCTGGTGGGCATAAGCGGTGGAGAGGCCGCCGCCGTGGTCGATGACCACCAGGTTCCCGTAGCCCCCCTGCGACCCCGCCACGATCACGGTGCCCGACTTCGAGGCCATGATCGGCCGCCCGGTGGGGGCGGCGATGTCGATGCCCTGGTGCATGCGGCCCCAGCGCGGCCCGAAGCCCGAGCTCACCCGGCCCGAGGTGGGCCATGTGAAGCCCGCGGCCGAGGGGGTGATGTCCGCGGGCTCGGCGTAGGGAACGCCCTGCAACTCGGCGATGCGCCGGGCGAGGGCGAACGACTGCTCGCGCAGCTCCTTGGTGTCCTCCTCGATGTGGTCGCGGTCCACGCGGATGCTGGCCAGCATGCGGGACCGCACGCGCTTGGTGCGCCGCAGCACCCGCTGCTCCACGTCGAGGGCGCGCGCGGCGGCACGGGCGGCCGCCGCGCGGCGCTCCGTGCGCTGCTCGGCCTCGCGCGCGCGCTCCTGAAGCACGGCGATGCGGGCGGCGGCGTTGCGCGTGAGGTTGCGATAGCGCGCGACCGAGGTGATCATCGCGCGGTCGCGGTCGGTGGCGCGCTCGATGCCGGACGCCGCCCCGGCGAGCTCGGACAGGCTTCCCCCCTGGAGCAGGCCCAGCAGCGGGTCGTCGTCCTCGGTGCGGTAGATCTCGCGAATCCGCTCCACCAGCGCCTGCCTTTGCACCTGCAGGCGCCCCGTCGCGATGCGAAGTTGGCGGCGCTGGAAGCGCAGGTCGCGCGTCACCTGGACCAGCGTGCCCTCGGCCAGCCGGTGCGCCCGCTCCGCGGCATCACGGCGCGCCGCGAGGGGCGTGAGCCTGGCGTTCACCTCGCGGAGCCGGCGATTGATCGTGGCCAGGTCGGAGGTGAGCACCACCTGACGGTTGATCACCCCGCGCAGCCGTGCCTCGGCGCCGTACAGGCGCTGGTCCACCGCCTGCTTGCGCTGCACCACATCCGGCGCCACGGCCACGGACGGCGCGATGATCGCGCCGGCCACCAGCAGCACGGCAAACGGGCCCGCATGTCGGGGAATCCGCGTCACGATGATGCGGATTCGACGGGCCGGCGCCCAGTCCTATGGAATACGCGTTACCGGCGCTTGGGGTCGACCGCGCGGAGCTCGCTGAACGGGTTGATGGACCCTCCCCCGTTCGGACGGATCTCGAAGTGCAGGTGCGGGATGGTGCCCCGGGCGTCGCCGGTCATCCCCATGGTGCCCACCACCTGGCCGGCGGTCACGCGCGACCCCGCCCGGAGCTCGGGCGCGATGGTCTCCATGTGCGCGTAGTAGTACTGGTTGCCGCGCGCATCCTCGATCCAGATCCAGATGCCGCCGCGGCTGGTCTCGTCGCGCGACAGGCGGTGGATCTCGCCGTCCACGCAGGCGACGAGCGGGGTGCCCATCTTCGCCACGATGTCGTTGCCCTGGTGCGAGCCCTGGCTGCGCGGCGCCCCGAAATCATTGAAGTAGCTGTACTCGCCGAGCACCGGGAACACCTTGAGGTACCGGCCGCCCGTGAGGGTGGCGGGGCTGCTGGCCACCGCGCGGATCTTCACGCCGATCCTGCGGAGCAGCCGGGCATCCGCCACGCCGGTGGCCTTCATGCGCAGCTTGCGCTGCAGGATGCGCACCCCGGCGCGCGTGGTCCGGCCGTACTTGCCGTCAACCGGCACCTTGATTCCGCGTACCCGCAGCTTGCGCTGCAGGGCCCGCACGTCGCTGCCGCGCGACCCGAACCGCAGTGCGGGGGCGGCGGGCGTGGTGGCCGACGGGGTGACGGCCGGCGTGGGGGCCGCAGGTGCCGTCGCGGTGCCGGGATCCACCGGCTGGGCGGGAAGCCCGGAGCCCTCGGGGGCGACGCTGGCGGGGGCTCCCGGCAGCTGGGACGGCATCGGCGAGCCCAGTGCAGCGGGCGCGAACACGCCCAACGCCGCGATCGCGGTGGCGGCAACGGCCGCCCGGAGCGGTCGGAGGCGGCGGCGCGCGTGGCTGCTGGTGCGGTCGATGATGCGGGGTCCCCTTCCGGCGGAACGCCTCATGCAAAGGTGTTCGCGGGCCGCCTGCGCAGCCCTTCGACAATCACTGGCCGAGGGCGACCCTAGCGGCGGCCCCGGCCGAGTCAACCCCCTGCGGCCACTGAATTTACCGTTTTCCGAAGCTTTCGAGTGACACTGCAACCACGTGCAACGGGACGGACGGGGAACCCTCATGTGACCGTCACGCCACCCTTCAGCGGAGCATCATTCCTGCAAATGGAGCTATTTCACTGGTCGTCGCCCGCGGGCGCCGTGCCCTGGCGCCGGCGGCGCGACACGGCCCGGAGCGCGAACACCAGCGCGAGGAACAGCACGGCCGCCCCGAGGATGATGCCGTTGACCACCCGGCCGTCCTCGGCGCCGGCCGACGACATCTCCATGCGCAGGCACGACCCGTAGGGCATCGACCACCGGGCCACGAAACCGTCGCCGCCAATCCGCGCGGTGGGCGATGAGAGCGCGATCTTCGCCGGCATGGCCCAGGCGTAGGAGAAGTCGAGGCCCCTCTGCAGGGCGCGGTCGGCGCGGGTGAAGTCCACGCGGCGGCTGTTCGCGTTGCACGGGGCCTCGAGCAGGTCGCCCACCCCGCCGCGCGACCCGATGGAGAAGGTCGGGAAGTACCGGCGCCCGCGGTCGGTGTAGGCCGGGGTGAACTCATCCACCAGCAGCGACTGGAGTGGCACCCGCGATGGCAGCCCCGTGATGCCCGCCTGGGCCTCGCCGCTGGCCGCGGTGGACGTGGATGGCGTGCTGCTGGTGCGGGGCTCCGCGCCCGGGCGCCGGTTCGGCGCGGCCCAGTAGCGGCCCGTGGCGATGAGGATGGGCTCCAGTGGCCGCTCGGCCGCCAGCGTCGACTCCAGGTCGTCCAGTGACGACGTGCCGGCTCGCAGGCGCCGTACGGACCTGAGCACCACCGTGCCGTTGGGCCGGAGCTCCTGCGCGAACGGCAGCCCCGAGTTACCGGGCGCCCGCCAGCGCTCGCGCCGGGCATCGAGGAACCGCTCGAAGGTCCCCTCGCGCAACTGGCGGGGCAGGTCGATGGCCCGCTGCGCCTGGGCGTCGAGGGTGAGCTCCAGCGACATCGTGCCGCCGCCATCCGGGGCGATATCGATGAACTGCGAGAGCTTGGCGTTGCAGCCCGAGAGCACGGGCACGGCGACCAGCGCCGCAGCAGCGGCAATCCAGGCGCGCCGGGGACTCACGCCGACTCCACCCCTGCCGACAGGGCATCGCGGCGGCGCATCAACTCCACCGCCCGGGCGCGTTCGTCGCGGTCGAGCGCCGCGAAGTCCTCATCGGACAGGTTGCCGGCCCGATGGTCCATCTCGATCTCGCGGATGGCGTCCAGGGACCGCTGCAGTTCCTCCTCGATCGCCCGGCGGTCGTCCAGCTGGTCGGCCGGCGCGGAGTCCGCGCCGGCGCGCGCCACCAGCGGCCACGCGATGAGGGCCACCAGGGCCACGCTGATCACGGCGACGAAGACGTAGGCCATCGCCGCGCGAGGCTACTCGGGCACCCGGCCGTCAGCCCCGGCGGGCGACGGCACGGCGACCCCCTGCGTGCGACGCGACGGCCACACGGCGATGAGCGAGCCGACCAGCATGAGAAGCCCGCCCACCCAGATCCACATCATCATCGGGTTGATGAACACGCTGATGCGCGCGAGCCCATCCGGCGTGAGGCCCACCAGCACCACGTACACGTCGCGGAAGGGCGAGGTGTCCACGGCCACCTCGCTGGAGCGCTGCTGCTGCGCGGTGAACACGTCCACGCCGGGATTGAGGGTGGCGAACCGGTTGCCGCCCTCCGACACGCCCAGCGCCACGCCGACGCTCATCTTGTGGTCGTCCTTCGATCGCGTGCCGCCGTCATTGGTGAACTGGTACCCGGCCACCTCGCCGGTCTGTCCGGTGCGCAGCGCCAGGTCGCCCTGGGTGGAGAACGCCCCCTGGCAGGCGATGGCCACGATGATCGACACCACGCCCACGTGCACCACGTACCCGCCGTAGCGCCGCCGGTTGCGCGTGAACAACTGGCCCAGCGCGCCGGGCCACGACACGCCGCCCAGCTGGTGGCGCACCTTCATGCCGCGCCAGAACTCGCTCACGATGCACGCCAGCGTGAACGCGCCCAGGACGATCGCCGCGGCCGCCCACCAGGCCCCGCCCTCCTGGGCGAAGTACACGGCGGGGATGATGGCGATGGTGGCCACCACCAGCGGCCCCGCGAACCTGCGACGCAGCTCGCGGGGCGATGCCTTGCGCCACGAGATCATGGGGCCCACTCCGGTGAGGAACAGCAGGGCGATGCCGATGGGCGCGGCCACCTGGTTGAAGAACCCCTGCCCCACGGTGATGCGCTCGCCCTGGACGGCCTCGGTGAGCACCGGGAACATCGTGCCCCAGAACACCGCGAACGCCAGCCCCACCAGCAGCAGGTTGTTGTAGAGGAACACCGCCTCGCGGCTGATGTAGCTCTCGAGCGAGTTCTCGCTGCGCAGCAGCGACATGCGCGAGAACAGCAGCGCGAACGACCCCACGAGGATGACGATGATGAACCCCAGGAAGTACGGCCCCAGGGTGCTCTCGCCGAATGCATGCACCGACGACAGGATCCCCGATCGCGTGAGGAACGTGCCGAACAGCGCGAGGGTGAAGGTCATGATCACCAGCACCATGTTCCAGATGCGCAGCATCCCCCGGCGCTCCTGCACCATCACCGAGTGCAGGAAGGCCGTGGCCACGAGCCACGGCATGAGCGCCGCGTTCTCCACGGGGTCCCAGGCCCAGTAGCCGCCCCACCCCAACTCCTCGTACGCCCACCGCGACCCGAGCACGATCCCCACGGTGAGGAACATCCACGACAGGATGATCCAGCGGCGCACCGAGGTGATCCACGTGGAATCGAGCCGCCGGGTCACCAGCGCGGCGATGGCGAACGCGAACGGAACCGACAGCCCCACGTATCCGATGTAGAGAAGCGGGGGATGGCTCTGCATGTACGCGTTCTGCAGTAGCGGGTTCAGTCCACGGCCATCCTCGAGCACCGGCGACACCGTGGCGAAGGGGCTGGTCACGAATGACAGCACGCTGGTGAAGAACACCGCGGTGCCCATCAGCACCGCCACCACCACGGGCATCAGCTGGCGGTTGCGCCGACGGTTGGTGACCACCACCAGCACCGCCACGATGGAGAGGATCCACATCCAGAGCAGCAGCGATCCGGCCTGGCTGCCCCAGAGGGCGGTGATCTTGTAGTTCCAGCCGAGCGTCGTGTTGGAGTAGCCCGCCACGTCGGCCACGTCGAACCGATTGCCGAGCAGGAGGGCCCACATCACCACGATGGCCGTGGTGGTGGCCGCGAACACCGCCCACACCCCGCGCTCGGCCGATGCCAGGTACTCCCGCTTGCCCTTGCGCCGCGAGTACAGGGCGGCGCCCACCGCATACAGCGCGGCCGCGAACGCCAGCAGGAGCGCTGCGCGGCCGGCGAGGGTCACGTGCCCGCGGTGCCCTTCGCCGAGTGATCGGCCGGCATCTCCTTGCCCTGCTTCGCCTGCTCCTCCATGAACTTCGAGGGGCACAGGGTGATGAGCGTGCCGCGGTCGGCCTGGAACACGCCGTTCTCCATGCGGCCGGTCACCACGATCTCCCGGCCGTCCTTGAAGGCGTCGGGCACGTTGCCGCGGTACACCACGGGCACGGTCACCGAGGCGTCCTCCTTGTCGCGCACCACGAACCTGAGCCCCTCGGCCGTCTGCGCCCGTTCGGCCGCGTCCTCGGGGCTGCCCGGCGCCACGGTGCCATTGAGGCGATACGTCGTGCCATCACTGGTGGTCACCAGGCCCGACGGGCTGGTGTAGGTCTCGAGGCTGCCGCCGATGCTCGTCCAGATGAGCCAGCCGCCGAGGACGGCGGCGAGCGTGAGCGCGATGGCGAAACGTGAACGCGACTTCATCTCAAGCCCCGACGGTAGCACCGGTTGGCGGGCCGACTGCCCCTATCATCCGGGGTCCACCGGCCCCGACCCCGGAGGACCCCATGGCACGCCGCACGGGCGCGGACGACGAGCAATACCGCGCCAAGCTCACCGACATGCAGTTCCACGTCACCCGCGAGGCCGGCACGGAGCCCGCGTTCACGGGCATTTACTGGGACCATCACGATGACGGCATCTACCGCTGCATCTGCTGCGAGGCGCCCCTGTTCGACTCGTCCCACAAGTTCGACTCGGGAACCGGCTGGCCCAGCTACGTCACGCCCATCAGCCCGGAGGCCATCACCGAGCACGAGGACCGCTCGTTCGGCATGCGCCGCATCGAGGTGCGCTGCGCGGCCTGCGACGCCCACCTGGGCCATGTGTTCCCCGACGGCCCCGGGCCCACCGGGCTCCGCTACTGCATCAACTCGGCATCGCTCGACTTCGGCGGACGCGACGAGCCCGGCGGCGGCAGCGCGTGACCGACGCCGATCCGCCCCCCGCACCGCCGCACGCCGACACGGCGTCGCGCATCGCGCGCGCCGAGCTGGCCGAGCGCCTGCTCATCCGCCTGGGCTGGGCGGTGCTGGTGATCGGCGTGGTGGCCGTGGTCGCGGAGATGGCGGCCATCGTCGCCGGCGCGGATGACCTGTCGGACGGCGTGGTCACCATCAGCGGCATCCTGCTGGGGGTCATCCTCGCGGGCGCGGCCGCGTTCGGCTCGGGCGTGAACATCGGCATCAACCTGGAGCGGCTGCGCAACGACGCGCGCGCCCGCGACCGCGGCTAGAGCGCCAGCCGCTCCTCCGGCCACCGCGGCAGCGCGCCGTTGTACGGCCGGCTGATCACCATCTGCAGGTCGCCCAGCGCGCGGGTGCGGAAACCCGCCTCGCAGAACGCCAGGTAGAACTCCCACGTGCGGATGAACTCATCCGTGAACCCCAGGTCGCGCACCTCGTCCGCCCGGGCCATGAACCGCTCGCGCCACAGCCGCAGCGTGTCCGCATAGTGGATGCCGATGTTCTCGATGCCCTCCACCTGCAGCTCCGTGGACGTGCGCATGGCGTCCACCATCGAGGCCAGCGGGGGGCAGAACGCCCCGGGGAAGATGTACTCGCGGATCCAGTCGGTGCCGCGCCGGTAGCGCTCGAGCCGCTGATCCGGCACCGTGATGGCCTGGATGCCGATCACCCCGCCGGGCGCCAGCAGGCGGTCCAGGTTCGAGAAGTAGGTGCGCAGGCCGTCGTAGCCCACGGCCTCGATCATCTCGATCGAGACGATGCGGTCGTACGCCCCCTGCATCTGCCGGTAGTCGCAGATCACGATATCCACGCGGTCGTCCAGCCCGGCCTCGGCCACCCGCCGCCGGGCCTCGGCGGCCTGCTCGGTGGACAGCGTGATGCCCGTCACCCGGCACCCGCGCTCGCGCGCCGCGTGGATGGCGAACCCGCCCCAGCCGCAGCCCACCTCCAGCACGTGGTTGCCCGGCCCGATGCGCAGCTTCTCGCACAGCCTGCGGTACTTGGCCTGCTGGGCATCCTCGAGCGACTGGCCGTCGTGCTCGAAGTACGCGCACGAATAGGTCATGGACGGGTCGAGGAACACCTCGTACAGGTCGTTGCCCAGATCGTAGTGGTAGCGCACGTCGCGCCGGGCGCGGATGAGGTCGGCGGGGTTGGGAAGCCGCGGCCGCCGGGCGATGGCGGCGGGCACGAGCGACGCCGGCGGGCGGCGGCGCACGTCCTCGGCGGTGAGCGCCAGGATCTCCAGGAACGCCGGCAGGTCGTCCGCGGTCCAGTCACCGGCCTGGTAGGCCTCGCCGAACCCCACGCGCCCGCGGCGCGCGATGCGCCGGAAGAAGTCCTTGCCCGTGACGGTAATGCGCGCATGCCGGGGGCCGCTGGCGGGCGACCCCATGCGGTGCACCGAGCCGTCGGGCATCCGCACCTCGAACCACCCACCCACCGGGTTGCGCAGGCCGCGCAGCGCCAGGGCCTTCACCACCGGCGTGAGCGGCGACCGCCCCGTGGGCTCCACCGGGCGCAGGCCGCGCGAGCGCATGGCCGCGGTGGGGTCGTCGGCGGTGGTCACCGATCCCTCGGATGGGACGAACCGGGGCTTCCTGTGGAACGGCACGCGCTTCCTCCAGAGGCGAAGGGCCTCGACGTGGATCAACGAGATCACCTGCAGGGGCATCAGCGGGTATCGCGCCGCGGCGCGGGCCAACTGCCCGTCGGTCATGGCGTGCCGCGTTCCGGTGAGCTGCGCCCAGAAGGGTCGCTCGCCGTCCTGCAGCACGTCCATGCGGATGTCCACCGTATCGCCCGGCTCGCCCATCCGGAACACGTACTCCTGGTCCATGGGGAAGAACGGCGACACGTGCATCCGCTTGTCGTGCCGGAACGCGTGCTCGTCCTTGAGCGGCGCGATCCGCTGGTCGTCCGTGAGCAGGTACGGCAGCCGCTCGCCGAACGTGTTGCTGACCTCGGCCAGGATGCACCGCAGGCGGCCGTCGGGGGCATGCACGTAGAAGAACGAGACCGGGTTGAACACGTACCCGGCCACCCGCAGGTTGGTGAGCATGGTGATGCGCGCGTCGGCCGCGGGCACGCCCCGCTCCTCCAGGTGCTGGCGGATGTTGTGGGCCACGGGGCGATCGGGGTCGCCAAGGTGGTCGGAGTCGCGCAGGGTCACCAGCCCCGGCCGGTTGTAGCCGAACAGGCGCAGGCGCCGATCCAGCTCGGGGATCTCGTCGAGGTCCAGTGCGTAGAAGCACACCGGATACCGGAACACGTGCTCGGCCGGGGTGCGGCGCGCGTGGACCAGCGTGCCGGTGTAGATGGCGGACCTCACCACTCCACCCCCAGGCCCCGCGCCACCTCCACGGCCGCGCGCATGCCGTCCTCGTGGAAGCCATTGCCCATCCAGGCGCCGCTGAACCACGTGCGGCGGACGCCCTGGATGCGCCCCATGTCGCCCTGCGCCGCCAGCGCCGCCTGGTCGTACACCGGGTGCGCGTACCGCGTGCGCATCACCCGCCGCGCGGGGCGCACCTCGTCGTCACGGTTCAGCGACACGCACCACTCGGCCCGCGACGGGAGGTCCTGCAGTCGGTTGAGCGAGTAGGTCATCGCGGGCGCGGGGTACGGGGCCCGGCAGTCTTCCACGTGATGGTTCCACGCCGCGCGCGACCGGCGCCGTCGCGGCAGGAGGGCGTCGTCGGCGTGGAGGCTGATGGCGCTCTCGGTGGTGCGCATGGCCGACAGGATCCGCCGTTCGTCGGGGGAGGGGTCAGCGAGCATGGCGAGCGACTGGCCGGCGTGCGCCGCCATCACCACGTGGTCGAACCGCCGCACCGCGCCGTCGTCGGTGCGCACGTCCACGCCGTCCGCGTGGCGGCGCACCTCCGACACCCCGAGGCCCGGATGCACCCGGTCGCCCAGTGGCCGCGTGATGGCGCGCACGTAGGTGTCGCTTCCCCCCGTGATGGTGCGCCACTGAAGCCGGCGGAACCCCAGGATGCCGTGGTTGCGCCAGAACTCCACGGCGTAGGCCGCGGGGAACTCGCGCGAGTCCTCCAGGCCCGCGGACCAGATGGCGGAGGTGAGCGGCACCAGGTAGTGGTCGATGAACCCCTGCGAGTAGCCCTCGGCCTGCGCGAACGACCGCAGGTCGCACCCGGCATACCGGGGCAGCAGCGCGCGGTCGCCCGTGCGCTGGAACCGCACGGCGTCGGGGATCATCCGCAGGAACCCCGGATTGGCGAATGCCTCCGGCTGCGTCCACAGGCGCACGCCCGAGAACTCCAGCCCGCACCGGCGGCAGGTGACCGAGAACCCCATGCGCGAGGGCTGCGTGGCCACGCCGAGCTCGCGGAGCATGCGCACCAGCAGCGGGTAGGTGACCTCGTTGTGCACGATGAAGCCCGAGTCGAGCGCCAGCCGCTCGCCATCCGGCCCGATGACGCGCGTGGTGTGGGTATGGCCGCCGATGCGCGGGTCGCGCTCGAACACCTCGACCTCGTGGCGACGGGACAACAGCCACGCGGCGCCGAGGCCGCCGATTCCGCTGCCGATGATCGCGATACGGGCCATCCGGAACGGACGCTACCGATAACTGGTCGTGCCGCCCCGGGTGCGGCTACGCTGCCACCCCGATGAGCACCGTCGAGACGCCAGGCCCGCGCAAGCCCCTCGTGGGCACCGTCCGCGACAAGCCCCTCACGTCGGCCCGCATCATCACCCTCACGGCCATCATCGTGCCGCCCCTTGCCCTGCTGTCGGTCACCGGACTGCTGTGGGGGGTGGCCGTGGGCCCGGTCGACCTGATCATGTTCGCGATCATGTACGTGCTCTGCGGGCTGGGCATCACCATCGGGTTCCACCGGCTGTTCTCGCACCGGGCGTTCAAGACCACCCCGTTCATGACCGCCGTGTGGGCCATCCTGGGCTCGATGGCGCTGCAGGGCCCGGTCACCCAGTGGGTCACCGACCACCGCAAGCACCATGCGCTGTCCGACAAGGAGGGCGACCCCCACTCCCCGCACCATGGGCACGGCCCCGGCTGGATGGGCGTGCTCAAGGGCCTCTGGCATGCCCAGGTGGGCTGGCTGCTCACCACCAAGGGCCTCGAGCGCGGCGAGCGCTACGGCAAGGACCTCTACGCCGATCCGCTCATCCGGCGCCTCGACCGGCTCTACATGCTGTGGCTGGCGCTCTCCCTGGGCATCCCCTTCGTGGTGGGCTGGGCCTGGGGCGGTGGGTCGCTGTGGCTGGGGTTCCAGTGCTTCGTGTGGGCGGGCCTGCTGCGCGTGTTCGTGTTCGACCACCTCACGTGGTCGGTCAACTCCATCTGCCACATGTTCGGCCGCCGCGACTTCGCCACCGACGACGAGAGCCGCAACTTCTGGCCGCTGGCCATCCCGGTGTTCGGCGAGGCGTGGCACAACAACCACCACGCCTTCCCCGGCTCGGCCCGCCATGGCCTGCACTGGAAGCAGGTGGACCTGTCCTGGGCGCTGATCTACGGCATGGAGAAGGTGGGCCTGGTGTGGGACGTCAAGGTGCCCACGCAGGAGCGCCAGGACATCCGCAAGGCGAAGGCCGCCACCTAGCGGCCTACAGGCCGGCCCTCGCGAGGGCGTCCTCGATATCGGCCAGCCAGGTGCCGGCGCGCGGCAGCGGGACCAACCGGCCGTTTCGCCGCAGGGCCACGCCGTGCACGGCCCCGGGAATGCGCCGGTAGGTCACGTCGGCGCCCGCGGCGCGCAGCCGCTCGGCGCCGCCGCGGGAGTGCGCGGGACGCACCCCGGGGATGCCCGGCACCCAGCCATCGATGCTGCCGTGCAGGATCGTCACCCGGTCACCGGCGAGTTGCGACAGCGCGAGCTCATCGGGAATCCACGGCGCCAGGGCCACCAGGTCGGTCACCCGGTCGTCCGCCGCGCAGGCGATGGACACCGCGCCCCCCATCGAGAACCCCAGCATCACCACCCGGCGCGCCGAGCCCAGGGCATCGAGGGCCGCCTGCCCGTCGGCGATGCATGAGGGAAGCATGCGCCAGGAGCGCACGCGGTAGCGCACCTCGGCGAAGCCCGCATCGGGAAACCGCGGCGCCAGGCGGTCCACCAGCCACTCGATGGTGGGGCTCCAGTTACCCGGGCGCGCACGGCCGCTGCCGCCGTTGACGCACGCAACCATCACATCCGACCCGGGACGCGTAACGCGCATCTGCGCCCCGGTGGCAAGGGAAATCGCCTGCATATTCGCAGGGTACCGGCGTAAGGGTCATGTAATGCCCGCAACGGGACATGCGGGAACCGGCGCCCGCGTGGCCTAGCATCGCCCCCCGTGCGACTCGTCCTGAGCATCACGGCGGCCATCGCCCTTGCCCTCCCTGCCGGGCTCTCCGCCCAATCACAGGCGCCGGCTCCCCCCGGCTCCACCCCGACGACGCCGGTATCGACGGCGCCGTCCACGCAGTCGGTCACCCCCGTCATGGGCCAGTCGCGACTCAGCGGCGACCAGATCGCCTCGTGGTTCGCGAAGCAGCGGATCACCCCGCGCATCACCATCCCCATGGTCGAGCTGGCGCGCATCTTCGTGGACGAGGGCAATGCCCAGAACATCCGCGGCGACCTGGCGTTCGCGCAGTCGATCCTCGAGACGGGCTGGTTCCGCTACGAGGGCAGCATGGTCAAGCCCGGGCACAACAACTACTCGGGCCTGGGCGCCTGCGACAGCTGCAGCGTGGGCAACATCTTCGCGACACCGCAGGATGGCGTGCGTGCCCAGATACAGCACCTGTGGGCGTATGCCGACCCGCAGGCCGACCCCCGCCGGACCGCGCGCCCGCTCACCGACATCCGGTTCACGTACGTCCGCCCGTATGGCCGCGCCCAGACCTGGGAGGCCATGGGCAACGGCAACTGGGCCACCGGTGGCGGGTACACCGAGAAGATCCTCGGCCTCTACGCGTCGATGCTGCGCCACAACGGCCTCGAGCCCCAGACCACCACCCTGCGCACCATCGCCTCCGGTGCCCCCACCGGGCCGCTGCGCGTATGGGTGACGCGCCGGGGCGCGGTGCGCATGGCCGACGTGCGCGGCGCGCGGGGAACGCTCGCCGCGGCCGTGGCGTCGCTCGGGCCCGGCACCACCCGCGCCACCTACGGCAACTGCCGGGTCACGTGGGCGTCGCTCGGCGCGATCATGATGTTCCAGCCCGCCCGCGGCGCCACTCCGTGCGGCGACCAGTCGCGCGTGCGGGCAGCCGTGCTGACGGGACAGCAGTGGGTCACGTCGAAGGGGCTCAAGCCCGGTGATTCCGTGTCGCGGCTTCGCAAGCTCTATGGGTCGCGGGCCGCGCGCGGCAGGGCCGCGGTGCTGGTGAGGTCGCGGTCGGGCGCCCGGCTCACGGTGCGCACCGGCGAGGGCGTGGTGAAGGCCTTCGTGGTCGCCGTGCCCCGCGCGCGCTGAGCAACCGGGGGCGCAAACCGTCCGGATAACCCCCCCGTGATCGGGTGGCACCGCGCAACCCGGCGCGTTTAGGGTGTGTCCATGAGCGCACCGACCATCCGCGTCGTGCTGAAGGAGGCCGATCCCGTGTTCGCGCGGGACCCGGCCGACGACGGGATCGGCACGGAGGGCATCGCCGGGCAACTGGGCAGTGGCCACTCGGCCGCCAGTCGCCGCGCGCGCGCGGTACTCGCCGATCGCGCGAAATGCACACCCGAGGAGACCATTCCCCGATGAACCGCACCCGAGGATTCTGGAACGACTTCAAGTCGTTCGCCTTCAGCGACAACCTGCTGAAGGTGGCCGTGGCATTCGTGCTGGCCACGGCCTTCACCGTCCTGGTGAAGGCCTTCGTCGACGCCTTCATCATGCCGCTCGTCGCCGCGGCCGTGGGCGACGTCAACTTCGACGACCTGGTGTTCACCCTCAACGGCTCGGAGTTCACCTACGGGTCGTTCCTGAGCGCGCTCATCACGTTCGTCCTGATCGCGCTGGTGCTGTTCCTGGTGGTCAAGGCGGCCATCCGGATCCAGGGCGAGGAGGCCGAGACCACGTCGTGCCCCGCTTGCACCGAGGACGTCTCGATCGCCGCATCGCGCTGCCCGCACTGCACCAGCGAGCTGACGCCATCCACCTGAAGCGGGCGACCGGGCTCGAACCGGCGACCCTCAGCTTGGGAAGCTGATGCTCTACCAACTGAGCTACACCCGCGGGTCCCGCCTAGGGTAGCGCACCGCTACATGCGGTCGGGCGCCTCCACCCCGATCAGCCCGAGCCCCGTGGCGATCACCTGGCGGGTCGCCGTGAGCAGGTCGACGCGGAAGGCCAGCACCTCGGGGGCCTCCCCCACCACGCGGCAGCGGTGGTAGAAGCCGTGGAAGTCGCGGGCCAGGTCCATCAGGTAGGCCGCCACCCGATGCGGGGACCTGCGCTTCTCGGCCTCGCGCACCACCTCCGGCCACCGGCACAGCGCAAGCAGCAGCGCGCGCTCCGCCGGATCGAGCGCGGGGGGCGGGCCGGCGTCGGCGGGCGCCCCGGGCTGCTGGGCGAGGATGCCCGCGATGCGCGCGTGGGCGTACTGCACGTAGTACACGGGGTTCTCATTGCCCTCGGCGCGGGCCACATCGAGGTCGAGGTCGAACGCGGTCTCGTGGCTGCGCTGCACCAGGAAGAACCGGGCGGCGTCCACGCCGATGTCGTCGAT
>CAZEUE010000012.1:0-13498 GCA_964514615.1 uncultured Bifidobacterium sp.
CGCCACTTTCTCGAACTACGGCGCCCGCAGCGTGCACATCGCCGCACCCGGCGTGGAGATCCAGAGCACGGTCCCGACGTTCGCGACGGTTTTCGACCCGGGGATGGCCTCTGACGGCGCCACCCCTGCGCGGCCGCTGGGGTGGACTGAGGACAGGAACCCGGGTGGCGGGACTCCCGCATGGGAATGGGTGCCCGGCGGCGGCTCTCCGTACATCGTCCTCAACAGGCCGGCCCCAGCCGCATCGCTGACCGAGTGGACCATCACCGCACCGGGGTCGTTCTCCGCGGTGGGAGACGCATGCCAGATGAACGCGAGCGTCGAGGTGGACCTGGAGCCGGGCCGGCAGGCGCTTGCCGTGGGGTACAAGGCACCGGGTGATTCCGCCGTCACCCTTCTTCCCGGCTCGCCGATCTCCGGCGACTCGGCGGGGAAGTCGGTCCCGTGGGATGTCGATCTCTCGGGCCTCATCGGCAGGTCGGGGCTGAACCTCGTGTTCATCGTCCAGAGCGTCCCGGGCATCCCGGGACCCCTCGTCGAGCTCACTCCCCCCACCGTGAAGTGCGTGGTGGGGCAGCCGGGGGCGGGCAGCTACGAGTTCTTCGATGGCACGTCGATGGCCACGCCGTTGGTGGCGGGGGCGGCCGCGCTGTTGCTGGCCAAGAACCCCGACCTCACGGCGGTCCAGGTGAAGGACGCCATCCTGTCCACCGCGGTGCGAATGGAGTCGCTGCGCGGCAAGGTGATCACCGGAGGCCGGCTGGACGTGAACGCCGCGCTGGCCGCGGTCCCCGCGCGCCCGCAGTCGTCGCCGCCGGCCCTGCCGGCCCCGCCGGCCCCGCCGGTCCCCCCGGAGGCGCGGAGTGTCGTCAACCTGCGCCTGGGGTCGGGCATCGCCGTGAGGCCCGGGCGCTGGAGGGCGGGCGTGCCGGTGACGTGCGGCCGGCAGGTGGCCGCCGGGTGCTCGGTGACCGTGGCGCTGCGCATGCGCGTCGGGCGCGGCAGCAGCAGGTCACCCCGCTGGATTGCGCAAGGCACGCGGCGGGTGACCGTGCCTGCCGGCTGGCGCGGCAGGGTGGACGTGGTCCTCACCACGCCCGCGCGCCGGTTGCTGCAGCGCCATCCGCGGGTCCGAACCACCGTGATCGTGGCCGGTCGCGGTGAATCCGCCGGCCAGAAGTCCGTGCGCCAGCGCTCGCGGTTGATCCGGCGCTAGACCGACCTGCGGGCCGCGCGCTCGCGCAGGAGGGCGTCGATGGCCTTGGTCATGGCTGGCGAGTCGGGCTGCTCGCTGCCCGGGAAGTACATGGCAACCCGGCCCCGGCGGTCAACCAGGTACTTGTTGAAATTCCACTGGGGCTGCTTGCTCCACGCCGGGCGCGCAAGCCCCCGGAAGAGGGGGATGGCCTTGCGGCCCGTCACGCGCGAGATCCGCAGCATGGGGAACGACACGCCGAAGTTGCGCTTGCAGAAGCGCGCCACCTGGGCGTTGGTGGGAAGTTCCTGCTGGAAGTCCCTGGACGGCACGCCCACCACCGTCACGCCATCGCGTCGGCGCTCGCGCCACAGGGCCTCGAGCGGGCGGTACTGGTCCGAGAAGCCGCAGTGGCTCGCGGTGTTCACCACCACGACCACGCGGCCGCGAAGCCGCGAGAGGTTGATGCGATTGCCGTCGAGGCGCTGGTAGGTCCCGGACATCACGGGAGCGCCTCGCTGGCCCTGGGGAACCACCGGGGCCGCGGCGGCCGCGGCCGCCGGGATGGCCACCGCTGCAACGGCAGATGCCACGAGTGCCATGCGCATGGACGCAGGGTATGACGTTTCGCGCGCCTCCCGTGCGCGAACGGTCAGCGTCCTGCGGCCGCCCGCGCGAGCCGGTCACGAACGGCCACGCCGATTCCCTCGGCCGGCGGGGGCACCGCCACGATCGTTGCCGCCCCTTCGGCGTCGGCCCGCCGGAATGCGGAGTACAGGCGCGCCGCGTAGTCGTCGGGCCCGCCGAGGGGGCCCAGCACGATGCATCCGGGGGGGAGGCCGGGGACCTCGTGCGATGCCATCACGGCCACCCGGTCGCCATGCTCAGCCGCGGACGCGGCGCATCGCGCTGCCGCGCCGGTGTCGTGCACCACCTCCACGCGCGCTCCCGGCGCGTAGTGCGACTCCAGCATGCCGGGCGCGCGGGCCGGGCCGGATGCGCGGGCATCCACGGGGGCGCCGAGCACGTGGGCCAGTTGCGCGGCCGATATCCGGCCGGGACGCAGCACCTGCGGCGGCTCGGTGGTCATGTCCACGACGGTCGATTCGATGCCGATCTCGCACGGCCCGCCGTCGATCACCACGTCCACGGCGTCGCCGAGCTCGTCGCGCACGTCCTGCGCGGTGGTGGGGGACGGCCGCCCGAACCGGTTGGCCGACGGGGCCGCCACCGGGCCGCCGAATTCCCGTAGCAGCGCCAGGGCCACGGGGTGCGCGGGCACCCGCACGGCCACGGTGTCGCGGCCGCCCGTGACGGCGTCGGGCACCCCCGGTCCCCGGGGCAGCACCATCGTGAGGGGTCCCGGCCAGAAGGCATCGGCCAGCGCCCGGCCGGCCGGCGGGAGCTCGGTGACCACCCCGGCGGCGCCGGCCGCGTCGGCCACGTGGCAGATGAGAGGGTGATCCCGGGGCCGCCCCTTCGCGCGGAACACCGCGGCCACGGCCTCGGGGTCGCGCGCATCGGCGCCCAGCCCGTACACCGTCTCGGTGGGGAACCCGACCAGCCGACCGGCCGCGAGCGCCCGCGCGCCCGCGGCCACGGCCGACGGATCCGGGCGCCGCGCCGTCACGGGGCTACGGCGTGGGGCACTCGGGCGCGCCGACGGTGCACACCCGCTTGGTGGCCGCGATGCGTGACGCCTTGGTAGCCCGCAGCGTCGCGATCCCCGGCGTGGCGGTGAACGTCGCCGTGCCGTCGGCTCCGGTAGTGGCGGTGGCGGCGCCGTACGTGACGGTGGCACCCGCTGACGCCGTGCGCACGCGCTTCCACGTGACCTCATTCACCTGCACGGTGAACGTGCCCGGCAGCACGACCGCCCCGGGGGCGATGTCGGTGGCGGGCGAGGCGATCTCGAGAACGGTGTCCTTCTCGGCGCCCCAGTACCATGTGACGCGATCGCCGCGGCCCAGGTTCACCAGGTTCGAGCCCTTCGGCCAGTACAGGCTGTTGACGCGGTAGTTCCAGCCCTTGGCGCCCCTCGGGGCGATGCGGTTGATCGTGCGCACGTATGGTGCGCCGAAGTCCGCGAACCAGGTCCATGCAACGGGGATCCCGTTGGCGCGCGAGCCCGTGGCCAGCTGCGACAGCACGCTGCGCGCCGAGATGCGCACCCGCGTGCGGGAGCTGTCGCGCACCACGCGCGTGCCGGTCGTGCGCACCGCCACCCACGCCGGCGGCAGCACGTTCGCGGTGGGCCCCTCCACGCTCATCACGGTGTTGTTGAACCGTGGATCGCTCGATGCCTGGCCCAGGGCCGCCGGCGCCATCGCGGCAATCGCGGCGAGTGTTCCGGCGGTGGCGGCGAGCATGGGGCGTGACGTCATCGTTCCTCCTGTGGCGGGGGTCGGGGCGACCCTACCCGGGCGGCGTGGACGCCTGCCCCGTGGCGCCGGGGCTGCCTGTACCAACGCTTTTCCGGAAGACGGATGTCGGGTCGACACATGGGCGGAGCGCGGGGTAGAGTCCCGCGCCCATGGGTACCGCTCCCTCCTGGGAAATCACCCTGTTGCGACGCCCCCCGGGCGCCCGCCGGCCTCGCGTCGCCGGGCGCGTGGTGTTCGAGGCACCCGATCTCGCGTGCGCGCGCAGCGAGGCGCGCAAGGCGCTTGAGCAGCGCCAGAACGGCGACGACAAGTGGTCGCTGGGGGTGCTGAAGCCCCTCACCCCGCGTGCCCCCGGCACGCATCGCTACCGGGTCGTGTACGCCGTGTGGGAGCCCAAGGACGACTTCTTCGAGCGGCGCGATGTCCACGAGCTCGAGGTCTGGGCCGCTGACGCCCAGGACGCCCGCCGGTTGTCGCACGCCGACATCCAGGACGTCGAGGGCTATGAGCCCGCGTGGCGCGTGCGCCATGTGGTGCGCGTGCCCGACAAGGCCTGATGCCCGTGGCGGCCCCGCGGTACCCGCTGGTCATCGGGGACGAGCGGGTGGACACCCCCGACTGGTTCGCGGTGCATGACCGCGCGACCGGCGAGGTAATCGCCGAGGTGGCCATGGGCCGGCCCGCGGACGTGGATGCCGCGGTGGCCCGGGCCCGCGCTGCGTTGCCGGCGTGGGAGGCGCGTGGACCGCAGGGCCGGGCGGACGCCCTTCGCCGGTATGCCTCGGTGCTGGATGACCACCAGCCGGAGATCGCCGCAACGATCCATCGCGAGGAGGGCAAGCCGCTGGCGGAGGCGCAGGCTGAGGTGGCGCGCGCATGCGAGGTGGTGCACCACTTCGCAGGCGAGGCGGAGCGCCTGTGGACCATGCAACTGCCCGGGGCCACCCTGTCGACGGGGTCGATCGTTCGCCCGGCACCCATCGGCGTGGTGGCCGCCATCACGCCGTGGAACTTCCCGGTGGCCCTGGTGCTGTGGAAGCTGGGCCCGGCGCTCGCCGCCGGCTGCTGCATGATCGTCAAGCCGGCTGAGGAGGCCCCGCTCGCAGCGCGCATGCTGTGCGACCTCGCGGCCGAGGCCGGCCTGCCGGATGGCGTGGTGTCGTGCATCACCGGCGACGGCCCCTCCATCGGCGAGGCGCTGTGCACCCACCCGGGTGTCGACAAGGTGGCCTTCACCGGCTCGCGTCGGGTCGCCGAGCAGATCGCCGCGTGGGCGTCGCCCCGCCTCAAGGCGCTGTCGCTCGAGCTGGGCGGGCATGGATCGCTGCTGGTGCTGGACGATGCCGACATCGACGGCGCGGTCGAGGTGGCACTGGTGCAGGGGTTCGCCAATTGCGGGCAGGCCTGCTACTCGGTGAACCGCGTGCTCGTGCCGCGGTCCATGGAGCCGGAGTTCCTCGATCGCCTTCGCCCCGGCATCGCGGCGCTGCAGCTGGGCCCCATGGCCACCGACCGCGGGCGCGAGCGGCACCGCATGCTGCTCGATGACGCCCGCGCCAAGGGAGCCACCGTGGAGGGCGGCGCGCTACTGGACGGCAACTACGTGGAGCCCGCGCTGGTCACCGGTG
Source organism: uncultured Bifidobacterium sp. (assembly GCA_964514615.1). GTDB lineage: Bacteria > Actinomycetota > Thermoleophilia > Miltoncostaeales > Miltoncostaeaceae > SYFI01. The sequence goes on from CAZEUE010000012.1 coordinate 5,208, forward strand.
CCGGTCCGGGCGTGCTGCTGGTGGACGAGGAGCCCTTCACCCCAGTGGTGGCCGTGATGCCCTACGACGACCTCGAGGAGGCCATCGCCGAGGCCAACCGTCCCGACTACGGCCTGGTGTCGTACGTGTGCGGGGGCCCGCAGCGGCGCACCCTCGAGGTGGCCGAGCGCATCGAGTGCGGGACCGTGGTGGTGAACGGCTGGCGCGTGGTGGTGCCCTACGCCCCCTATGGCGGCTGGAAGGGCTCCGGCATCGGCACGGAGCTCGGCCACCCCGGCATGGAGGCCTTCATCCGGTGGCAGCACCTGCGGGTGCTGGCCTAGCGGTTCACCCGCCCGCGGCCACGTGCACGCGGCGCGCGTACACCAGTTGCTCCACCTTGGGCCGCGCCCCTGCGAGCCCCGAATCGCCGATCCCGCCCACCACCAGGTGGGCGTCCTGGTAGAGCGGTCCCTCGTTGACGGTGACGCGCGCCCCCTTCAGCGCGGCCGCCACGGTCATGGCCCTCTCGTGCGGGCCGAACACGGCGGCCCCCAGCCCGAATGGCGTGTCGTTTGCCAGCGCCACGGCGTGCCGTGCGTCGTCGGCGACGACCAGCCCGCGAAGCGGCGCGAACGACTCATCGCGCCACAGCCGAACGTGAAGCGCGGACCCCGGCAGCAGCACCACGGTGGGGGACAGTCCCAGCCCGGGGACAGTCCCAGCGCTGGGACTGTCCCCGGGCTGGGACTGTCCCCCTGTGAGGAGCTTGCCTCCTGCCTCCAGGGCCTCTGCCAGGTCGTCCAGCGCGCGGGACAGTGCCGGGCCGGCGATCGGGGCCACGTCGGTGCGCTCGTCGTCGGCCGGGCCGGTGACCAGGGCCTGCACCGCCTCGACGAGGCGGTGCACGAATTCGTCGCGTGCTGCGCGTTCCACGATGATGCGCTTGGCGGCCATGCAGAGCTGCCCGGCGTTGGCGAAGCCGCCGAGGGCGGCGGCCTGCGCGGCGCGGTCCATGTTGGCGCCGTCCAGCACCACCATGGCATCGTTGCCCGAGGCTTCGGGGATGTATGGCCGCATCACGGCGCCGTCGGCATAGGCCGCCGCCAGGCGTGCCATGTGCCGTCGGCAGGTGGCAGTGGACGCATGCGCCACCACGGCGCCCACGCCGGGAGCGCTGATGAGCGCCTCGGCCTCGTCGGGTGGTGCGGTGATCACCTGCACCGCGCCCAGCGGCCAGCGATAGGTGAGTGCCTCGAGCACCCGCGCGCTGGTGGTGCCCACGCGCCGCGATGGCCGCGCCAGCACGGCGTTGCCCCCGGCGAACGCCGACGCCGCGATGAGCGTGGGCACCCAGATGGGCGAGTTGGCCGAATGCCACCCGAACACCACCCCGTAGGGCGCGAACTCCAGGCGGGTCGACCCCGTGCACGCGGGCACCTCGCGCGGGCGGATGCCCTGCGCGAGGTCGGGCAGGGCATCGAGCAGGTCGAGCGCGCTGGCGATCTCGCGCCGGGCGAACTTGCGCGCCTGGCCCGCCTCGGCCACGGCGGCGTCCTCGATGGCCTGCGCCTCGGCCGCGATGGCGCGTGCGCCCGCCGCCACCAGGTCGAGCCGGGCGTCGAGGTCGAGCCTGCGCGCCTCCTGCACGGCGTACTGGGCGGCGGATACCAACTCGGCGGATGGGGACGTCACGGTGGGTGAGTCTACGAGCGCAGTGCCATCGCGCCTCCTCGTGCGCGGCACCCCGGATGAACTGCGCGCGGCGTTTGCGCTGCTGGCGGCGCTCGAGCCCATCGCATGGACGCCCGACGGGCTGGTGGTGGCGCCCCTGTCGGGTGGCCGTGGCATTGCGGAGCAGGCGGATCGGCTCCGGATGGTGCGGCTTGCGTGGCAGGCCGTGGACGGCCCGGCGCCCCCGCTGCCGTTCCCCGCGGCGGTGGGCGGCGGCGTGTACCGCCGCTCCCCGGGGCACGCCCCGGCCCCGCGCGGCGTGCCCGAGGTGGTGCTGGTGGACGGGGAGGGATTCGGCCTGGCCGAGCACCCCACCACCGGCATGTGCCTGGACATGCTGTCCCACCTTCCGCACGGTCCCGCGCTGGACGCCGGCTGCGGCAGCGGCATCCTCGCCCTCGCATGGGCCCGCCTCGGCCGGGGTCCGGTGCTGGCGGTGGATGTGGAGCCGCGGGCGGTGGCGCAGGCACGGGAGTCGGCGTGGGCAAGCGGACTCGATGCCCTGGTGAGCGCGCGCCGCACGGGACTCGGCGCGCTTGCCACGGACGAGGTGCACGGGCACGTGGTGATGGCCAACTGCCCGCGCGTGGCGCACGACGCCCTGTTGTCGGTGCCCGGCCACCCGGTGCCGTCGGGGCTGATGCTCTCGGGCTTGCAGGCCGCCCCGATGGACGAGGTGATCGCCGCTTGGGGGGCCCGTGGCCTCGCGCCCGCGCGGCGCGAGCGCATGGGGCGGTGGGAGGCGGCGGTGCTGCTGCCCACATAACCTGACGGGCGATGGGGCGCGTATGGCGGACATGGGTGGTGCTGCTCTTCTTCGCGATGGGCACCAGCCTCATCACGCCCCTCATCCCGCTGTACCAGCAGGACCTGGGCTTCAACGACACCGTCGTCACGCTGTTCCTGGTCTGCTACGTGGCCGCCCTGGTGCCCTCGATGCTGACCCTCGGGCAGTTCTCCGATCAGGTGGGCCGCCGCCCCGTGTTGCTGGGCGCCATCGCCACGCTGGCGGTGGCGCAGGTGATCATCCTGTCCGAGCCGGGCCTCGCCGGCCTGCTGATCGCCCGTGGCCTGCAGGGAGCCGCCACCGGAGCCTTCTTCGGCACCTGCACGGCCTTCCTGGTGGATGCCAGCCCGGTGGGCAGGCGACGCTTCTCGTCGGCCCTCGCGAGCATCTCCGTGCGCCTGGGGCTCGGGCTCGGGCCGGGCATCGCGGGCGTGCTCATCCAGTACGCCCCCGACCCCTTCCAACTGCCGTTTGCCGCCCACCTGGTGCTGCTGGGAATCGCCGCGGCGATCGTGGTGTACCTGCCCGAGACGGTCCTCCAGCGCAACCGGAGGCCCATCCGCCTGTCGCTCGAGGTGCCCCAGCGCGAGCGCGCGGTGTTCTGGCGCGTGCTGGTGCCCTCGGGGATGATCCTCAGCCTGTTCGACGGCGTGGCGCTATCGCTGATCCCGGTGTTCACCGTGCGCGTGCTGGGCATCACCAACTATGCGCTGGTGGGCGCGTCGGGGTTCCTGGTGCTGGTGAGCGGCGCGATCAGCCAGGCCCTGGTGCCCAACATGGTGCCCCGCCGGGCCATCCTGCTGGGGCTGGCCATCGGCGCGGTGTCGTTCTTCGGGGTGGTGGCGGCGGCGCCGCTGGCGTCGGAGACGCTGCTGCTGGTGTCCGTGGCCATCACCGGCGGCGCCTGCGGGTTGATGATGAAGGGCGGGGTGGACCTGTGCACCGAGATCGCCCCCGTCGAGCACCGCGGCAAGCTGCTGTCGGCGTACTACGTGGCGTGCTACCTGGGGGGCTTCTCCATCCCGCTGCTGGCCATCGGGGTGATCGCCGACCTGGTGGGGCTGACCACCGCACTGCTGGTGCTCGGCATCTGCAGTGCGCTGGCCGCCGCCTGGGTGGCGCTGGTGGGCATCCGCGCGCTGGAGGGGCTGCGCCCGCCCCAGCCCACCGTGGTCTCGTAGGCTGGCGCGCGTGGGAACGGACGGGGCAGAGGACCTGGGCGCCGACATCCGCCGGCTGGCCGAGCTGCTGGGGCAGTCGGAGCGCTGCGTGGCCATGACCGGCGTGCGCCTGGGCGCCACCGAGGACACCGAGGCCAAGGCGGCGGGGAGCGCGTGGGGCGAGGCCGCGAGCCTGGAGGTGCTGCTGACCGAGCCCGCGCGGTTCTGGGACAACTGGCTGCCGCGTGCCGTGGAGGCATCGCAGCGCCAGGTGACCCCGGCCCACCTGGCCATCGCGCGCCTGCAGGACGCCGGGGTCATCCATGCCGTCATCACCCAGGCGGTGGACCACCTGCACGGCAGGGCGGGCGGCGGCGAGGTGGTGGAGGTGCACGCCAACGTGCTGTCCAGCAGGTGCACGCGGTGCGACGACGTCTACGCCCTGTCGGAGGTGCAGGCGCTCGTGGCGGCGGCCGGCGACGGCGTGCCCCGGTGCACGCGCGAGGGCTGCGGGTACCCGCTGCGCCCCACGGGGACGCTGTGGGGCGAGCCCCTGGTGGAGGAGGCCATCATCCGGGCCTGGGACCTGGCCGCATGGTGCGACCTGTTCCTCATCCTCGATACCCAACTGCGTACCGATCCGATGGCCATGCTGCCGTCGGTTCCGTTGAAGAGGGGGTCGACGGTGGCGATCGTGGGCACCACCCGCACCCACTACGACCGCTACGCGAAGCTGGTGATACCCAGGCCGGCCCCCGAGGTGATCCCCGGGGTGGCCGACCTGCTGGCACCGGCGCCGTAGGTCAGTAGATCTCGGCGATCCTCACGTTGCTCTTGATGGTCTCCTCGTCGAAGTCCATCTCCTCCTCGAGGTTGGCCGGCACGCGTGCCGGCAGGACCACCTCGAACTCGCCCTCGGGCGTGACGTGGGCCTCGTAGTACTTCGAGAAGTTGGCGATCGAGAAACCCAGCACGTCGTGGTTGTCCGGGTCGAAGAACACCGTCACGCCCTCGGTGTTGGTGACCGCCGAGGCGTTGTCATGACCCTTGTGGATCACGCGGTACGTGTCGGTTTCCTTGTTGTAATACGGGTCGTCGGCCACCAGTTCTCCTTGTCACCGATCTCGGTTACCGGGTCCGCGGGCGGATGGTAGCGTCGCCGCGTGCCCGAATCGCAAGAGAACAGCGGCCGGCAGCTGGGGGTGGCCCTGGTGTCGTGGATGGTCGAGAACCGACCCGCCCTCGACGAGCGGATGAAGGAGGAGGGCTCCAAGGCCCTCATCCAGGAGTTCATGGCGGCCGAGGGCGGGGGCGCCCTGCCCACGCCGGAGGAGCGCCTCGATCGTGCCCGCCAGGCGTCGGCCCGCGCGTGGCTGCGCCACCTGGCCGCCGCCATCCAGGCCAACTGGTCGGCGGTGCCCGCCGCGTTCGCGGCCGACATGGACAAGTGGATGCTGGCCGGCGAGGAGCGCCTCGAGGCCCTCAAGCTGGATGAGGAGGCCCGCGCCGAGCAGCGCGGCCGTGCCGCCGACCCCAACGACGACCACCGCGAGGTGGAACTGCGCGCGCTGGGGCGGCTGTTCGCCGAGGGCGTGGGGTCCACGTGCCAGCCGGGTGGCGAGGACGGCCCGCGCTTCGCCAAGCGCGTGACCGAGTGGCAGTCCGAGCACCTGCTGCGCAACCGCGAGCTGGTGGACGACGCCGTGGCGCGCACCACGCCCGAGGGCCTGTCGGGCTCCGAGGTGGCCGCCCCGCTGTGGGAGCGCGCCCCCGAGGCCGCCCGTGCCCGCGAGGCCGCCCTGCTGTGGGCCCGCGTGCAGTTCCTCACCGAGGCCATCGCCGATGCGCTCATGGCCGCCGGCCCGCCCAGGCTGGACCCCGCCGAGGCGTGAACCGCCCCCTCGAGCTGAGCGCGCACCACTCGCTGTGCGTGCACGGCTTCCGGGGGATGGGGTACTCGGAGGGCTTCGTGGCGTCGCTCGCGGGCATCGTGGCCCGCTTGCGCGATGAGCCCGGCGTGCGCGTGCGGGTGCGCGTGGGTGCCGATGCCGTGTGCCGCGCGTGCCCGTCGCTGTCGCTGTCGGGCTGCATGCGCTATGGCGAGTCGGTGCTGCGGCAGGATGCCCGGGTGGCCGAGGTGCTGGGCGTGGAGTCGGGTGACGAGATGGACTGGCACGACCTCCGCGCCCGGGTGCGCGAGCGCGTGGCCCCGGAGGACCTGCAGCACCTGTGCGGAGGCTGCCCGTGGCTGCCCTACGGCGTGTGCGCCGAGGGCATCGCCGAGCTCCGGGCGGGCTTGCCGCTGCGCGGTGCCCCGACCGACGACCGTTCTCCTGCAAAGGGACCTCCCGGCGGGTAAGTTGCCCAACCGGTAAGACGGCGGCCCACCTAGGGGGTCGCGCGACCAGGGTTTTGGTCGTACACGAGGCGGTCCCGGTACCTGCGGGTTCGGTGGCCGTCATCGGCGCGCCCCGAACCCAGACGATTCCCGTGGAGGACAACGGAATGGCAGAGGGAACGCCCGACGTCAAGGAAGCACGCCGGATGCTCAGCAAGGGCATCTGCATCGCCGGTGTGGGGGAGACCGAGCAGGGCATCATCAGCGACCGCGGGTCGTTCGAGCTGCTCACCGAGGTCACGCGCACCACGCTGGACGATGCCGGCCTGGAGTTGAGTGACGTCGACGGCATCGTGACGGCCTTCTCCTTCGTGGAGTCGACGCTGATGCACTCGACCACGCTGGCCGACTACATGGGCATGAAGCCCGGCTACTTCGCATCGGTCGCCGTGGGCGGCGCCACCGCCCCGCTGATGGCCGTGCAGGCCGCCATGGCCATCGACGCCGGCCTGGCCGAGGTGGTGCTGTGCGTGCGCGGCGACAACACCCGTTCCGGCATTTCGTCGTCGGGCATGATCGCCATGGCCCGCGAGATGAGCCACGGCGCCTACGAGGCCCCGTTCGGCCTGACCACCATCGGTGGCTACGGCCTGCTGGCCCAGCGCTACATGTACGAGCACGACATCCCCCAGGAGGCCCTGGCCGCCGTGGTGGCCACGCAGTCCGAGCACGCCGCCCTCAAGTGGAACGCCATGCTCCGCAACGTGGTCAGCGTGGAGGACGTGATGAACGACCGGTGGATCGCCACCCCGTTCCACGCCATGGACTGCTCGCTGGTGAGCGATGGCGCCGCGGCCTTCATCGTCACCACCGAGGCCCGCGCCAAGAACATGAAGAAGAAGCCGGTGTACATCACCGGCATCGGCGAGGGCTTCTCGCACCAGTACATCTCCGAGGCCGAGTCGGTGGCCTCGGTGCGTGACGGGCTCGGCCGCGCCGGGCGTCGCGCCATGGAGGTCGCCGGCATCACGCCGCAGGACCTCGACGTGGCCGAGATCTACGACTCGTTCTCGTTCACGCCGCTCATCGCGCTCGAGGGCTTCGGCATCTGCGGCCCCGGCGAGGCCGGGGAGTGGGTGCTCGAGGGCAACGCCAAGCTCGGCGGCAAGCTGCCCATGAACACCCACGGCGGGCTCATCCGCCAGGCGCACCTGGGCGCCATGCACCACATCGTCGAGGCCGTGCTGCAGCTGCGCGGCGAGGCCGACGACTCGTCCAAGACCGAGTTCAACGGCGGCAACCACCAGGTGCCGGACGCCAAGCTCGCGATCACGAACGGCTCGGGCGGCATCCTCGCGGCCACGAGCGCGCTGGTCCTGTCCAGCGAGCCGCCGTCGGCGGCGTAGCCACGCTCACGACCGAGACCAGGAGAACACACGCACATGTCTGAGAAGCCCGCATACACCAAGCCGCTCCCCGACCTGCGTCCCGAGGACGCCACGTTCTGGGAGGCCATGAAGGAGCACCGGTTCATCCTGCCGTGCGACGACGCCGGCAAGCCGTTCTGGTACCCGCGCAAGTACGCGCCGGGCACGCTGAGCGAGACCAGCTGGATGGACGCCTCCGGCAACGGCACGGTGTACACGTACTCGACCCACTTCATCGGGCCGAGCAAGGCATACAAGGGCGACCCGCCGCACATCGTGGCGCTCATCGACCTGGACGAGGGTCCCAGGATGATGACCATCCTCGTGAAGGACGAGGACGGGTACCCCTCGCTGGACCCCGACGACGTAAGGATCGGCATGAAGGTCAAGATCGTCTTCGACGACGTCACCGACGACATCACCATGCCGAAGTTCACGCCCGCGGGCTGAGGCCGCGGACAACCCCACACCCGACGAGGGAGAAACGGCGATGGCCGACTGGAGTGACTGGTACGCGAAGGAGGATCCCACCCAGTGGATCCTCGCCAAGGTCCTGCGCGAGAAGGCCGAGGCGCACCCGGACCGCGACTACCTGAAGTTCGCGAGCAATCCGTGGGTGAGCTACGGCGAGGTCAACGCCCGCGCCAACCGCGTGGCCAATGGTCTTCTGGCCCGCGGCGTGGAGAAGGGCGAGTCGGTCAGCGTGATGCTGCCCAACTGCGAGGAGTTCCTGCCGGTCTGGTACGGCATCCTCAAGGCCGGCGGCGTGATGTCGTCGATCAACACGGCCTATAAGGGCGACTTCCTCTCGTGGACCATCAACCTGGTCGAGGCCAAGAAGCTGTTCATCTCGGACATCTTCCTGG
>CAZEUE010000012.1:13598-23056 GCA_964514615.1 uncultured Bifidobacterium sp.
ACATGAAGATCCCGAACATCGTGATGCGCGCCTACTACGGCATGCCCGAGAAGACGGCGGAGGACTTCAAGAACCTGAAGCTCCACACCGGCGACCTCGGCCGCATGGACGAGAACGGGTACATCTACTTCATGGACCGCGTGAAGGACTACATCCGTCGCCGCGGCGAGAACGTGTCGTCGATGGAGGTGGAGCGCCAGGTCTCGGAGCATCCCAACGTCAAGGAGGCCGCCGCCATCGGCGTGAAGGCCGGCGAGGGTGCCTCGAGCGAGGACGAGATCATGATCGTGTGCATCGCCGAGGGCGACGCGCCCGACATGGTGGAGCTCACCGAGTTCATGGCCGAGCGCATGCCGTACTTCATGGTGCCGCGCTACATCCGGTTCGTGGATGCCCTGCCCAAGACGCCCACCGAGCGCGTGCAGAAGAACAAGCTGCGCGACGAGGGCATCACGGCGGACACCTGGGACCGCGAGGAAGCCGGCGTGAAGGTGAAGCGCTAGGGATGGCGGTACTCACCAGCTACGGGGCCTACGTACCCCAGTACCGGGCTCCGCTCGGTGAGATCCAGAAGTTCTACGGGCGACCGGGACGTCCCCGGTCGCGCGGGCTCGCCACCCCGGGCCTCGATGAGGACACCCTCACGATGGCCTTCGAGGCGGCGCGCCAGGCGCTGAAGGGCGAGAGGGGCCTGGGGGCGGTCATCACCGCCACCCAGGCTCCGCCCTTCGGGCTGCGCAAGCTGTCGCAGACCCTCGGCCGGGCCCTGCGCCTGGACGACGGCGCCGTCAACATCGACCTGGGCGCCAACGCCACGGGCCTGCTCGATGCCTTCCGCATCGCGCAGACCCTCGACGTGGGCCCCACCCTGGTGGTGGCCACCGACCACCTGGTGAGCTACCGCGACCGCGTGGCCGACGTGCTGTCGGCCGGCGCCGCGGCGGCCTTCGTCATCGATCCCGGCAGGAAGGCGGAGGGCATCGCCGAGCTGGGCCCGCAGTCGCGGGAGTCGGTGGAGGCATACGACGTGTGGATGCTGGGGCGCGAGCAGGAGCCGCGCTTCCGCATGGAGGTGCTGTTCGATGCCTACGCCAAGGCCACGTCGGCCGCGGCGGCGGGCCTCGAGACGTCCACCGAGCGTCCCACGGCCAAGTACACCAGCATCTGCCCCAGCCAGCCGCACCCGCAGGTGCTGCGCGGGCTGGCCAAGCTGGGGGCCCAGCCCAAGCAGCTCGAGGCCACGCAGTTCGTGGGCGACATCGGCAACGTGGGCGCGGCATCCGTGGGCCTGGCCCTGTGCCTTGGGCTCGACGCGTCGCGCAAGGGAAGCACCCTGCTGGCCCTCGCCTACGGCGGCGGCGAGTCGGTGGCGCAGGAGATCACGGTCACCAGGAAGCCCAAGTCCATCGGCACTCGTGAGATGATTGACGCCGGCGAGCAGATCGCCGTCGGCACGTACTACCGCTGGACCGAGGGGCGCCAGCAGCAGCCCCACTAGGCGAGGGAGTGGAGGAAGGCATGAAGGTCGGCGTCCTGGGGATCGGCAAGACCCCGCACAAGATCCAGCACGACAAGTCGCTCAAGGACCTGGCGGTCGAGGCCGGTCGCAAGGCCATGAACGACGCCGGGGTGTCCCCCCAGGACATCCAGATGCTCTACGTGGGCAACGTCGGCTCGGTGGGCTTCAACTACGAGAACTCCACGGGCCTCATGGTCGCGCACCACCTGGGCGTGGTGCCGGCCGGCGCCGTGCGCGTGGAGGCCGCCTGCGGCACCGGCGCATGGGCCCTGCACCTTGGGTGCGTGGCCATCGCCTCGGGCCTGTACGACACCGTCATGGTGCTGGGCTGCGAGAAGATGAACGACCTCGCCACGGTGGAGGGCACGTCCATCATCGCCCAGGCCGCCGACAGCAAGGAGGAGTACTTCTCGGGGCTCACGTTCCCGTCGGGTACCGCCCTCACGGCCCGCAAGTACATGCAGACCTACGGCGTGAGCGAGGAGGATCTCGCCCACACGTCGGTCAAGAACCACTACTACGGCGCCCGCAACCCCTCGGCCCACCTGCGCTTCGAGTGCACGGTGGACGAGGTCATGAAGAGCGCGAAGGTGGCCGACCCCCTCAAGCTGTACGAGGTGTGCCCCATGACCGACGCCGCGTCGGCCCTGGTGCTGTGCCGCCCCGAGATCCTCGAGGCCCAGCCCGACAAGCCACAGGTGTTCGTGACCGCCACCTCCATGGGCTCCGGCACCTGGTACCAGGCCAGCGACACCCTGGACGACGCCTACAACCTGTTCGCGCGCCCCGCCGCCCGGGCATACGAGATGGCGGGCGTGGGCGCCGACGACGTCGACGTGGCCGAGATCTACAACTCGTTCGCCATCCAGGAGCCCCTGGGCATCGAGGGCCTGGGCTTCGCCGAGCGCGGCAAGGGCTGGCAGGGCGCCGAGGACGGATCCACGTGGCTGGATGGCAAGGTTGCCGTCAACCCGTCCGGTGGGCTGCTGTGCAAGGGGCACCCCCTGGGCGCCACCGGTGCCACGCAGGCCGTGGACGTGGTGGAGCAGCTGCGCGGCACCGCCCCGGAGGGCATGCTGCGCGCGGATGCCGAGATCGGCATCTCGGCGTGTCGCGGCGGCCCCGGTTCGGTGGGCGCCATCCACATCTACCAGCGCGAGGGGTGACCTGAGTGACCGTCTCCGCAATCGAGTTCTCGCGGCTCGGCCCGCCCAAGCTGCACCTGTTCGCCATGAAGTGCGACAGCTGCGGCGAGCTCAGCCCGTGGTGGGAGCGCAACCACTGCTACCACTGCGGCGGCGACTCCATGCAGGAGTTCGAGCTGAAGGGCACCGGCGAGCTCACCAACTACACGGTGGTGTACTACCCGCCGCGTGAGTTCCTGGGGCAGGAGCCCTACGTGGTGGGCCACATCCAGATGGACGAGGGCGTCAACATGCCCGCCCCCGTGATGGGCGTGGACCCCGACGCCGTGGAGGTGGGCACCCGCGTGGCCGCGACCCTGCGCCGCATGAAGCTGGGCCACGAGGGCGACATCTACTACTCGTACAAGTTCGTCGTGGACGACGAATAGGGGTTGCCCCACAGCGGGCTCTCCCGTTGTGATCTAGCGTCGTCTGCATGCTCCGTTCGTCCGGCGAAAGTCAGGAATCCATGTCTCGACCCCTCGAACCCACCACGCGGCGCCGTGCGGCGCTGGTCGCCCTGGCCACTGCAGTGGCCGTCACCGGAGTGGCGGCGCAGGCCGCCACCGCCGCCCCCTCCGTGCGCGGGTCGTCGCTGCTGGCCAAGACGGGCGCGGGCCCCGACGGCATCGCCGTCGACGCCATGGGCAACGTCTACACGGCCAACTCGCGCGCCAACTCGGTGACCATGGTGAGCCCGCAGGGCAGGGCCACCACGCTGGGCGCCACGGGGCAGACCCCGCGTGGCATCGCCCTCGACTCGGCGGGCAACGTGTACACCAGCAACCTGGGGGCCAACACGGTCACCAAGATCACCCCCGCGGGCGTGTCCACCACGCTTGGCACCACCGGGCGCCAGCCCATCGACGTGGCGGTGGATGCCGCGGGCAACGTGTACACCACGAATTACCTCGACAGCACCGTCACCAAGATCACCCCGGCGGGCGTGTCCAGCACGCTCGGCACCACGGGATCGCGGCCGCTGGGCATCGTGCTCGACCCCGCCGGCAACGTGTACACGGCCAACGAGGGCGCCAATACGGTCACCAGGATCACCCCGGACGGCACCTCGTCGGTGCTCGGCACCACCGGCGGCTGGCCCCAGGCCATCGCCATCGACGGCGACGGGAACATCTTCACGGCCAACTGGAACTCGCGGAACGTCTCGAAGATCACCCCGGGCGGGGTGTCGACCATCTACGGGCGCACCAGCCGCAGGCCGATCGGCATCACCATCGACCCGTACGGCAACGTGTACACCACCAACGACGGCTCGAGCAGCGTGTCGCGCATCACGCCGGGCGGCCAGTCGAGGGTCATCGCCCAGACCGGCAGGCGGCCCATCGGCATCACCTCCGACGCCGCGGGCTTCCTCTACACGGCCAACTTCCTGCCCGGCACCGTCAGCGAGATCCCGCCGCCCCCGCCGGCCAACCCGGGCGTCATCTCGCTGAGCACGGTCACCGTTGCCGCGCCGGGCAACAGGCCCGCGTGGATCATCCCGTTCTACAACGACGTCTACCAGGACCGCGCATCGTGCCTGGCCGCGTTCCCGTCGGTGCGGGCGACCATCAACGCCAATCCCGACCCCGCGGTGCAGGCGCTGTCGGCCACTTCCTGCATGAAGGTGGGCGGCGTGTCGTACCCGTTCCGCATCGGCGAGACCGAGCTCACCACCGCGCAGTACGTGACGTTCCTCAACACGGTCGACCCGCTCGGGCGCAACCCGCATCGCCTGTGGGACATCGCGCAGAGCTCGCGCGTATGGCCCAAGTACGGATCGATCAACAGGAACATGCGCGCCCCGCGCGGCCAGCGCTACTACGTGTCGTCCCCGGTGTGGGCCAACAAGCCCTATAACCAGGGCGACTTCACGCGCGCTGCCCGCCTGGCCAACTCGCTGCAGAACGGCACGCTGCTGTCCAAGCGCTCGCGGGTGATCACCACCGCCACCGGGGCGCGGCTGGTGCGCACCACGTACACCGTGCGGCTCTCGACCACCACCGAGACCGGCATGTACACCATGAGCAACCGCAAGGCCACGCGCAACCTGACCTCGGGCTTCGCGGTGTCGAGCCAGGACGAATGGATCAAGGCTGCGTACTTCGACCCGAAGGGCGGCGGCAAGTTCTCGTACTGGGACTACCCCACCAACCCGGGCCTGTACGTCAACTGCGCCGTCGACACCCAGGGGTGCGCCGACGGGCAGCAGCCGGCCCAGACGCAGCTGGACGTCAACGGTGACGTCGTGAACGCGGGCACACAGCCCCTGGCGTCGTTCCTGGCGTCCCCGCCCGCGGCCACGACTCCGCCGCCCAACTGGTGCCCGTCGCAGTTCACCGCGGCGCAGTGCGCCATCACCCCGTTCGGTGCGCTCGCCGGGATCTACACGGGCAACGTGAGCTCGGTGGGCCAGGCGCGCACGCGCTCGCCATGGGGCACGCTGGACCAGGGCGGCAACGTGGTGGAGACCACCGACACCATCTCACCGCCCCCGCCCGACCAGAATCCGAGCATCGTGTGGCGCCGCTGGCACGGCGGAGTGGTCACGGCCACGGCGTACCAGATGTGGTTGTCCGCGGTGGGGACCACCCCGCAGACAGTCCCGGGCTACGCCGTCAACCCGTGGCGCGGGATCCGGCTGGTGGTACGGGGCAGGTAGCAGCGGGATCACCCCGGGGGCGCGGGTCCCCGGGGTAGGCCCTCACGGCTCGGTCGAGAGGTCCTCGTCGGCCCGATGGATCGCGGCCCGGCGGGCGTCGTCGAGGGACGGTCCCCACACCGGCAGCTGGTGCGCCCCGGGATCCCGGGCGTCCGGGCCCGCCAGCACCCACAGGCGGGAGTTGGGCAGCTCGGCGATCTCGCCGGCCGCCGAACGGGCCGACCCGGGGTTGGTGCACACGGCCACGCAGGCCTTGGCACGCCGGGCCTGGGCGATGCCATCGGCTTCGCCCAAGGGCGTATCGGCGCCCAGGAAGCTGATGCGCCAACCGTCCTGCGCCATCAGCACCGACAGGCACAGTGCCCCTACGGCGTGGCGCTCCCCGGAGGGGCAGGCGACGATCGCGATGGGCCCGCGCGGTCGGCGGGCGGCCGAGAGACGGGCGGCCAGTCGCCGCTCGGTGGCCGCGCTGAGCAGGTGCTCGGCGACCACCACCGACTCGCCGTCGGCCCAGCGCTGGCCAAGCTCCGCCAGCGCGGGGAATATGACCAGCTCCATGGCCTGCACCAGGGGCAGCGCGGCAAAGGCCCGGTCGAGCTCCAGCTCCACGCGGGGTCCATCACCCTGGCGCGCGGCAGCGGCAAGGCGCGCGGCCAGCGCCGCGGTGGGGCCCTCGACCGCGGCCTGCTCGTCGCCCTCGCGCTCCAGCGCGTTGAGGGCGGCCACGGCGTCGGAGATGCGCTGGCCCTCGGCCACGCGCGCGGCCAGCCACAGGACGCGCTCGACGTCCTCGTTGCCGTAGCGGCGCTGGCCTCCCTCGGTGCGCGTGGGGCGCAGCACGCCGTAGCGCCGCTCCCACGCGCGCAGGGTGTCGACCGGTACGCCGGTACGGCGGGCCAGCGACCCAATGGCCATCACGCCTGACTGCTGGTCGGACGCCGTGCTCATCTCCCACACCCCCCTCGCGAGCGGCCTTCCGGGGATCCAGCAGGATTGTCCCTCTCTTTACCGTTCCGTCAACGGAGTACGGTCACCCCGCATGATCGGGAGTCGGTGGTCAGGCGCCCCGGGCGCCGAGGCCGCGGGCGCGGGCCAGCCACGTCTCGCGCGTGGCGGGTGACGACTTCTTGACCACCCCGAACTGCGACACGCGGATGGGCCTGACCCCGCAGAACCCCAGCACCGAGTGGCGCATCTGGTTGTGCCCGGGGCGTCCGACCACCCACCGGTACCACAGCGCCGGGGTGTCCATGGTCACCAGCAGGCGCGCGCTGCGGCCCTTGAGGAGCTTGTCCCACAGCAGCTTGCCCTCGTGGTACTTGAAGGCGAATCCGGGGAGGATGGCGCGGTCGATGAAGCCCTTCTGCAGGGCGGGCATGGTGCCCCACCAGTTGGGGTAGGCCCACGCCATGTGGTCGCACCAGGCGATGTCCTCTTGCGCGCGCACCAGGTCGGGCTCGAGGGGCGGGGCATCGCCGTACCCCGTGCGCCGGATGGGGTCGAAGTCGAGGTCACCGAGGGCGAGGAACCGCACCTCGTGCCCCGCATCGGCTGCCCCGTCGGCGTATGCCCGGGCGAGGGCGCCGCAGAAGCTGTCGCCCTGCGGATGCCCGAGGATGACCAGGACGCGGGCCGTGGCTACTTCGCCGGGTCGGTCACCAGCATGGCGTCGGGACCCTTGCCCTGCGGCACCATGGGGAACACCTTGGCGTCGCGGTTCACCTGGATGTCGATGAGGGCGGGGCCGTCGGTGCTGAGCGTCTCGCGCAGGGCGTCGTCGAGGTCGTCCGGGTCCTCCACGCGCGTGCCGGGGATGCCGTAGGCACCGGCCAGCGCGGCGAAGTCGGGCTGGAACTCGGCGAACGACGTGTTGGAGTACCGCTTGTCCCAGAACAGCTCCTGCCACTGGCGCACCATGCCCAGGAAGCCGTTGTTGAGGATGACGATCTTCACCGGCAGGCCGTAGGTCTGCGCGGTGGAGAGTTCCTGCAGGGTCATCTCGAACGAGCCGTCGCCCGCGATGTCCACCACCAGCTGGTCGGGGAACGCCACCTGGGCGCCGAGCGCGGCGGGCAGGCCGAAGCCCATGGTGCCGAGCCCGCCCGAGGTGATCCACTTGCGCGGCTGCTCGAATGGGTAGAACTGCGCGGCCCACATCTGGTGCTGCCCCACCTCGGTGGCCACGATGGCGTCGCCGCCGGTGATGTCGTATACCGACCGGATGACGTTCTGCGGGGCGATGACGCCCGGCTCGTCGTCGTCGATGGTGTACGGGTACTCGGCCAGCCAGGCGTGGATGCGGCTGAGCCACTCGCTGCGCGAGGCGTCGTCGTGGCGGGCCTCCTGCTGCACGTAGGTGTCGGCCAAGGCGTCGAGCACGGCCTTGGCCTCGCCCGCGATGCCGATGTGCGCGGCGCGGTTCTTGCCGATCTCCGCCGGGTCGACGTCGATGTGGATGATCTTGGCGTTGGGCGCCCACTCCTTCATCACCGTCGACAGCACGCGCTCGTCGAACCGCACGCCCACGGCCAGGATGAGGTCGCTCTCCTGCATGGCGAAGGTGCTGGCGGCGATGCCGTGCATTCCGGGCATGCCGATGTACAGGGGGTTGGACGCCGGGAACCCGCCCAGGCCCATGAGGGTGGTGGTGACCGGGATCTGCGCCACCTCGGCCATGCGGGTGAGCTCATCAGCGGCCCCGCTGGCGATGATGCCCCCACCGGCGTACAGCATTGGCTTCTTCGAGTCGGCGATGGCACGCGCGGCGGCCTGCAGTTGGCGCGGGTGGCCCGCGCCGCCGGGGGGGGCGTAGCCCGGCATGTGGGGCGGGCGCGGGCCGGTGTAGTCGTCCACCTCCACCGACCACTGGTCCACGCACACGTCCACCAGGACGGGGCCGGGGCGCCCGGTGGTGGCCACGTGGATGGCCTCCTCAAGCACGGTGGGGAGCTCGTGGGCGTCCTTGACCAGCCACGAGTGCTTGACCACCGGAAGGGTGATGCCGACGATGTCCGCCTCCTGGAAGGCGTCCGTGCCCACGCGGGTGGACCCCACCTGGCCGGTGAGGGCAAGCATGGGAACGGAGTCCATGTAGGCGTCGGCGATGGGCGTGACGAGGTTGGTGGCGCCCGGGCCGGAGGTGCCGGTGCACACGGCCAGGTTGCCCGAGGCCTTGGCGTAGCCCTCGGCCATGTGGCCCGCGCCCTGCTCGTGCCGCGTGAGGAACAGGCGGATGTCCGAGTCGTCGAACAGCGCGTCGAACAGCGGGATGAGAGGTCCGCCGGGGATGCCGAAGATGGCGTCCACGCCGTTGCGCTTCAGAACCTCGAGGGTCGCGTCGACTCCTCGCATGTGCCTGTGACCTCCCGCCGCACCGCGGCCTCGAACCGTCAGGGAGGCGGTACATTAGCCCACCTGCCCTCTTTGCCGGGCAGGCCGACATGCCGCACGGGAGGGCACGGGAGATGGCCGAGGACACGCAGGACGACGGCCCCAACTACGCCGAGGAGAACGCGATCCGCAACGCGTCGGAGTCGCTGCACAACTACGACCCCGCCGCGGACACCTTCACCGCCGTGTTCGGGGCCCCGGTGCCGGCGGCCACGGTGTTCGACGAGGAGCGCGAGATCCTGGTGCGCGTGGACCCCGGCAGCCGCGCCGTGGTGGGCTTCACGATCCCCAACTTCAAGGCGTGGTATGCCAAGAACTACCCCGAGGGGGGCGAGTGGGAACTCGACCTCCCTCCGGTGTGGCCGCTGGAGGGGGACGCGCAGGCCGACGGGTAGGCGCCAACGCAGGGGGTGGGCCGGGTCCCCGCGGGGCTGTAGGATTTCCGGCCACTTCGCAACGAATCACTCAAACAGAAGGAGTGCCGGACGCATGGCGGTCGAGACCCAGAAGATGGAGGACTTCCGCCTCGAGGAGGAGCCGTACTACCTCCCGGTCGGCAACGAGGTCGAGCTGTTCACGGCGGCATACGAGGCGCACCTGCCCGTGATGCTCAAGGGCCCCACGGGCTGCGGCAAGACGCGCTTCGTGGAGCACATGAGCTGGAAGCTCGGCCGCACCCTGGTGACGGTGGGGTGCCACGAGG
>CAZEUE010000013.1:0-22820 GCA_964514615.1 uncultured Bifidobacterium sp.
CCCACGTTGCCGCACGCCACCGCCTGCAACCCGCCGGCCCGCAGCAGGTGGGCCAGCAACTCGGTGGTGGTGGTCTTGCCGTTAGTGCCCGTGATGCCCATCACGGGGTTGGGCAGCACCCGCGATGCCAACTCCACCTCGCTCCATACGGGCGTTCCCGCCCGGTAGGCGGCGACCAATGGCGGCGCCTCGCGCGGCACCCCCGGGCTGCGCACCACCAGGTCGGCAGGCACCGGATCGTCGCTGGGGGCGCGCACGTCGATGCCGGCCGCGGCGAGGTCGGCGGCGTCCACCGGGGCGCGGTCGGTGGCGATCACCTGCCATCCCAGACCGTGCAGTAGCGTGGCCGCGGCACGGCCCGATCGGGCCAGCCCCACCACCAGCGCGGTGCCGGGCGGGGACAGGCCGGTCATCCGGGCAGCGTGCGGAAGAACAGCGTGAAGCCGATGCCCGCGAACATGAGGGCGATCAGCCAGAACCGCACGATGGTCTTGGTCTCGCTCCAGCCCGCCATCTCGAAGTGATGGTGCACCGGCGCCATCAGGAACACCCGGCGGCCGGTGCGCTTGAACACCACCACCTGGATCATCACCGACAGGGCCTCGATCACGAACACCCCGCCGATGAACACCAGCAGGATCTCCGTCTTGGTCATCACCGCGAGGGCCGCGATGGCGCCGCCAAGCGCGAACGACCCGGTGTCGCCCATGAAGATCGACGCCGGATACGAGTTGAACCACAGGAAGCCCACGCACGCGCCCATGAGGCACGCCGCCAGGATGGCCAGGTCGCGCTGCCCGGGCACCACGAAGGTCATGGCCACGTAGGCCAGCAGGGCGATGGCCATGGTGCCGGCGGCCAGGCCGTCGAGCCCGTCGGTCAGGTTGACCGCGTTGGTGGCCCCGGCGAGCACCAGGAACACCAGCACGCCGAACGCGATGGGCCCGATCTCCAGCGAGTAGTCGACCACGTGGAACTGGACGGTGGTGGGCACGCCCACCACCCGCACGGCAAGTACCGCCAGCACCACGGCGATCACCACGAGGCCCAGCATCTTCCAGCGCCCCGAGAGCCCGAGCGACCGCTTCTTGACGATCTTCATCCAGTCGTCCACGAACCCGATGGCGCCGCAGGCCAGCGTGGTGGCGAGCACCAGCATCGACGCCGTGCTGTGGTCGGACATGATGAGGAATGGAATGGCCATGGCCACCAGGATGAGCAGCCCGCCCATGGTGGGGGTGCCCTGCTTCTCGGCGTGGGCGTCCGGGATCTCGCCCTGCGGCCGGATGAACTGCCCCACCTCGTGATCGCGGAGCCACCGGATGGACCTGGGCCCGAGGAACAGCAGCAGCAGGAACGCGCCGATGCCCGCGACGAGCACGATGGGCACCGGCTACCCCTGCCCCAGGATGGCCTGCGCCACCCGCTCCATGGCCATGCCGCGCGATCCCTTCACCAGCACCACGTCGCCCGGCCGGATGAGCGCGGGGGCGCCGGCCACCGCGGCGTCGGTGTCGGGGAACGCCACGCACTCCACGCCCGCGGCGCCATCCGGATACGCCGCGGCGCGATGGCCCACGGCCACCAGCAGGTCCACGCCGCGCGCGGCCGCCGATGCGCCCACGCCGCGGTGGAAGTCGGCCTCGGCGGGTCCCAGCTCGAGCATGTCGGCCAGCACGGCCACGTGGCGCCCGGGGCGTCGGCACAGGTCGGCCAGTGCGGCCTCCATGGCCGGCGGGTTGGCGTTGTAGCAGTCCTCGATGAGCACGCCGCCGCCCGGGAGCGGATGCTCGATGCCGCGCATGGCCGACCGCTCCAGGTGCACGGGGGTTCCCGGCGCGGGGGCCAGCCCCAGGGCCAGGGCGGCCTCCGCCGCCGCGGCCATGTTGCGCAGCTCCCAGGCCTTCAGGTCGTCCACGGCAAGAGGCACCGCGGGCTGGTCGCCGAACCGCCGCACCGCCACCGACGACGGCAGCGCAGCCACGTGCGGGTCGAGCAGGGGCTCATGGTCGGGCAGCACCGCCACGCCGCCCGCAGGCAGGGCCTCGATGATCTCCGCCTTGGTGGCCGCGATGGCCTCCACCGTCCCCAGCAACTCCAGGTGCACGGGGCCCACGGACGTGATGATGGCCACGTCGGGGGGTGCCAGCGCGGCCAACTGGGCGATCTGCCCCTGCCCGCGCATGCCCATCTCGATCACCGCCACCTGGGTGTCCTCGGGCAGGCCCAGGATGCTCAGGGGCACCCCCACCTCGGTGTTGCGGTTGCCGGGAGTGCCCTCGGCCCGTGCGCCCGCCGCCTGCAGCACGGCCACCACGGAGTCCTTGGTGGATGTCTTGCCATACGACCCGGTGATGCCCACCACCCGGGCGCCGAGCCGCTCCAGCGCACCGCGCCCGATGCTGCCGAGCGCCTGCACGGGGTCGGGATGCACCAGCACCGCGGCGGCGCAGTTGCGCAGGTCGTCCTCGGCATCGGCCCATGCGTCGTGCGACACCAGCACCGCCGCCGCCCCGGCCTGCACGGCCTCGGGAGCATGCAGGCCACCGTCCACGTGCTCGCCGGGCACGCCCACGAACAACTGGCCGGCAGCCACCTGCCGGCTGTCGGCCGTGGCGCCCTCGCACGTGATGTCGTCGGGCCCCGCCACCTGCGCGGCCCCGGACCACGCCACCATGTCGGTGACCGAGAACCTCATGCGGCGCGAGGCTCCCCCAGCACCTCGCGCGCCACCTGGCGGTCGTCGAACGGAGTGACCACTCCCTGGGCCTCCTGCCCCGACTCATGGCCCTTGCCGGCGATCAGCACCACGTCGCCGGGCGCGGCCATGGCGATCGCCTCGGCGATGGCGGCGCGGCGGTCGGGCTGCACCAGCAGCTGCGCGGGGCCGTTGGCGGCACCCGCCACGACGTCGGCGATGATGGCCTGCGGGTCCTCGCTGCGCGGGTTGTCGGAGGTGACGATGCACACGTCCGACAGGCGACGGCCGATCTCGCCCATCTGGGGCCGCTTGCCGGTGTCGCGGTCGCCCCCGCACCCGAACAGCACGACAAGGCGTCCGCCGCCGGCAAGGTCGCGCGCGGCCCGCAGCACGTTCTCGAGCGAGTCCGGGGTATGTGCGTAGTCCACCAGCACCTGGAAGGGCTGGCCCATGTCGATGGGCTCGAGCCGGCCCGGCACCCCGGGCAGCGCCGCGATGCCGTGCACCACCGCCTGGGCGTCGAGGCCCATGGCCTCGCCCGTGGCCACCACGCCCAGCACGTTCATCACGTTGAAGCGCCCGCGCAGCGCCGACCGCACCTGCAGGGGGCCGCGCGGCGTGCGCACGGTGGCGGTGAACCCCGCGGGGCCCATGTCGAGCGCGGTGGGGGCCACGTCGGCATCGGCGGAGTCGATGCCATAGCGCAGCGCGCCCAACTCGTCCGCCAGGCGGCGGCCCCAGGGATCATCCACGTTCACGGCTGCGGGCGGATTGGGGCCATGGCCATCCGGACGGGCGAACAGCAGCCGCTTGGCCTGGAAGTACGACTCCATGTCGCCGTGGTAGTCGAGGTGATCGCGGCTGAGGTTGGTGAACATGGCGCCCGCGAACGCCAGGCCGGCCACGCGGCCCTGGTGCAGCGCATGCGACGACACCTCCATGGCGCAGGCGGCGTCGCCGGCGGCGCGCATGGCAGCCAGCAGGCCCTGCATCTCCACGCTCTCGGGCGTGGTGTGCGTGGGCACCGACGACCGGCCACCCACCCGCACCTCGACGGTGCCGATGAGCCCGCACGGCATGCCGGCCGCCTGCATGACCGACTGCAGCAGGTAGGCGCAGGTGGTCTTGCCGTTGGTGCCCGTGACGCCCACCACCGCCATGTGCCGGGAGGGGTCGCCCGCCAGTCGCGCCGCGACGATGGCCATGGCCGCGCGGGGGTCTGCCGCCACCACCTGCGGCACGGGCAGGTCGAGCGGCCTCTGCACCAGCAGCGCAGCCGCGCCGCGCGCCACGGCGTCGGGCGCGAAGTCGTGGCCGTCGGCGTTGGTGCCGGGCAGGCACGCGAACATGTCCCCGGCCTGGACGTCGCCCGAGCGGTACCGGATGGCGGAGATGTCCGGGGTGGCTTCATCCGGCGCAACGATCCGCGCACCGGGCACGGCGCCGGTCAGGTCGAGGAGCCTCATCCGGGGGGCCACGATACCAGCGGCCCCGGCTACGTCCCTACGGGGCGATTCGCAGCTGGCGCAGGGCGAATTCGGTGATCTGCTCGAAGGCCGGGGCGGCCACGTCACCGCCGTAGAAGCTGCCCGCGGCGGGCTCGTCCACCATCACGGCGGTCACGACTCCGGGGCGGGTGGCGGGGGCGTATCCCACGAACGACGCGATGTAGGTCTCGGTGTACTGGCCGGTGTTGGGGTCGATCTTGTTGGCGGTGCCGGTCTTGCCGCCCACGCTGTAGCCCTCGATCCGGGCCTCCTTTCCGGTGCCGTCGTCGCTCACCACCTTCTGCAGCATCACGTTCAGCTGCTCGGCCGTGCGGCGCGTGATGATCTGCTGGCCGCGCGGGTGCGGCACTACGCGGTCCCCCACCTTCTTGATGATGTGCGGCGGCACCATGCGCCCGCGGTTGGCGATGGCCCCATAGGCCTCAGCGATCTGCGCCAGGGTCACCGAGATGCCCTGGCCGATGGGGATGTTGAGGATCGACACCCCGGACCAGTCCTCGAGCGCGGGCAGCGACCCCGTGACCTCGCCGGGGTAGTCGAACCCGGTCTTCTGGCCGAAGCCGAACTTCTGGATCCACTCGTGCGTCTTCTTCTCGCCCAGCCGCTGCGAGATCATCACCGTGCCGACGTTGCTGGAGTTCTGGAGGATCTGCTCGGTGGTCCACGACACCGCGGGCCGGTAGTGGGCCTCCTTCAGGGTGCGGTCGTAGAGCGTGAGGGTCTCGGGCAGGTTGAACATGGTGTTCCGCGTGACCACGCCATCCTCGATGGCCCCCGCCACGGCCACGAGCTTGAAGGTGGAGCCGGGCTCGTAGGCGTCGGTGATCGACCGCACGCGCTCGGTCTCGGGCACGAAGGTGTCGCGGTCATTGGGGTTGAAGCCCGGCACGGTGGCCATCGCCAGGACCTCGCCCGTGTCCGGCCGCATCACGATCGCCGAGGCGGCCTCGGCGTCGTTCCTGTCGACCACGTCGGCCAGCACGGCCTCGGTCTTCTGCTGGATCGCGCTGTTCAGCGTGAGGGTGATGGGCCGCCCGGGGGTGGGCGCCTTGTCGCGGATGATCCTGAGGGCGCGGCCGTCGGGGTCGCGTGCCTCCTCGCGCAGGCCCTCCCTGCCCTTCAGGTGCGACTCCATGGTCTTCTCGAGGCCGGTCAGGCCCGCGCCCCAGTCGTCGGTCATCCCCACCAGCTGCGCGGCGACCGACCCCAGCGGATAGAGGCGCTTCTGGGTGTCCTGCAGGGTGATGCCGGGCAGGTCGAGCTTGCGGAGGTAGCGCTCGCGCTGCTGGTCCACGCCCGTGTTGAGCATGGCGTAGCCGCCACGGCCCGAGATGCGCTTCTCCACCTCGCTGGCCGGAAGGCCCACCGCGGTGGCGATCTTCTCGGCGGTCCCCCGCTTGTCGGTGATCAGGTACGGCGTGGCGGTCACGGCCACGGCGTGCTTGTCCACGGCCAGCTCGCGGCCGTCGGCCGACAGGATCGGCCCGCGCGGGGCCGGGAGCTTGGTGGTGGTCTCGTGCTGGTCCTGGGCCTTCTGCGAGAGCTCGCCGGCCTCCACCGTGGCGATCCACCCGGCGCGCAGTGCCATGACGCCCAGCACCGCCACGGTCACCATGGCCACCACGCGGATGCGGCGGCCGGCGACGCGGTTGGCGTCTCCCCCGCGACGGCCCGGCCGCGCGTCGTCAGCGGGTGCGCGGTGCCTGTCCCGGCGCAATCCGTGCGTCCTTCGGAACGCTCACGTAGGTCAGGCCGCTGCCCGGCGCCTGCACCATGCCCAGGCGCGTGGCCGCCTGCTCCACCACCTGGCCGTCCTTCTGGGCCAGCGCGGCCCTCAGGCGCAGGATGTCGGCCTGCGCCTGGTTGTACATGTCCACCGTCTGGGCGGTCTTGGTGGTGAGGTTGAGGCGCTGCACGTTCACGAACACCACCCCGCCCAGGAGCAGGGCGATGAGCGGCACCACCACCCAGGCCAGCCGCACCCCATCCAGGTGCAGCCGCTCCCGAAGCGTGGGCGTGCGCGAGTGGATGACCCGCGGACGCGGCCGGGCCTGCGCAGGAGCGGCCGGCCCGGGTGCACGGTGCCTGTGGACAGGGTGCCTGTCACCGGGGTTCGGGAGGCGTGCCGCCCCTCCCCGCGTGCTCATCCGGACCCCTTGCGAATCACGCGCAGTCGCGCGGAATGCGCGCGTGGGTTGGCGGCGATCTCGCCCGTCACGGCCTTGACGGCCTTGGGGGCCACCATGCGGCCCTCGGGCTGCTGCCCGCACCCGCACACCGGCATGTCCGGCGGGCAGATGCAGCCGCGGGTGCGGTCGCGCATGAAGCGCTTGGCCATACGGTCCTCCAGCGAGTGGAAGGCGATCACCGCCAGCCGCCCGCCCGGGCGCAGCAGGTCGAATGCCAGCGGCAGCGCCCGCTCGAGGATGCCCAGCTCGTCGTTGACCTCGATGCGGAGCGCCTGGAACACGCGCTTGGCCGGGTGCCCGCCCGCGAACAGCGCGGGCGTGGGCACCGCGCCGCGGATGACCTCCACCAGGTCGCCCGTGGTGAGGATGGGCGCCTCGGCGCGACGGCGCACGATGCCCCGGGCGATCTGCTTGGCGTAGCGCTCCTCGCCGTACTCGCGGAACCACCGCGCCAGGTCGTGCTCGTCGGCCGTGTTCACCAGGTCGGCCGCGCTCACGCCGGTGGAGGGGTCCATGCGCATGTCGAGCGGCGCCTGGCGCGAGTACGAGAAGCCCCGCGCGGCGGTGTCCACCTGCATCGACGACAGCCCCAGGTCCATCAGCACCACGTCGGCGGCCTCGCCGGCCTCGAGAAGCTGGGCCAGGCCCGTGGCGAAGTCGGTGGGCAGGAGGCGCGCCGGGCACGGCATGTGCGGCATGCGCGCCTCGAAGTGGCGCGCGGCCTCGGGGTCGCGGTCGATTCCCACCAGGCTCCCGGTGGGACCGACGCGATCGGCCAGCGCCGCCGCATGTCCGCCGGCCCCGAAGGTGCAGTCCACCACCGCCTCGCCAGGCTCGGGCGCGGTGAGCGCCAGCACCTGATCGAGCAGGACGGGCACGTGGGGGGCGCCGCCGGCAGCCGCGGGCGCGGCCTCGATGCGCGACGCCGCCGCGCTCATCCCCGGCCCCCGTCCATGCGCTGGGCCAGCCGCGCGGCCCGCTGGGCCACGCCGTCCTTGCGCAGCCGCTGGAACCTGGCCTCGAGGCGGGCCGGATCCCACAGCTCCAGGTACGAGCCCGCCCCCACCACCTTCACCTTGCCGTCAAGCCCCGCATGATCGCGCAGCTCGGCCGGCACCAGCAGGCGCCCCTGCTTGTCGAGCCCCTCCTGCTCGAACGCCCCCGCCAGCAGGAATCGGCTCAGCTCGCGCTGGTCATCGTCGAGCACGCTCATGCGGCCGAACGTGCCCTCGATGAAGCCCGGCCACTCGAACCGGGGCACCACCACCAGGCAGTCGTCGAGCCACCAGGCCGTCACGGTCCCGTCGGCAAAGGGCTCGCGCAGGCGGGAGGGAATCGCCACCCGGGACCGGTCGTCGAGGCTGCATTCATACGTGCCGCTGAGCAGTCGGGGTGCCACCTGATGCAACCTACCCCCACTATCCCCACAATGCAACCCAACTTCCCCAGATTGTTCGCCTCTGCCCCCACCATGCCACCCGCAGGCACCTCGCAACGCGTCGTGCGCCCCCCGGGGCCCGCGCGCAATGCATCGTGCGGTGAGAACACCTGTTCCGTCCGAGGGGGGTCGTACATTTGTTCGCATGAACACGCGAACACACCTCACCCTCGTGCCCGCCACCGACGGCGGCACCCCGTCCCGTACGACCACCACCACGCGCACGTGCAGCCGGCGCGCGGGCAGCCGCCCCGCGGGCGGGCGCGCCGCCGGCCTCGCCGCGCTGGGCGCGGGCCTCACCCTGGGGCTGGCCCTGGGCGCCGTGGCCACGCTGGCCACCCACCCCGGCGACTACGCGATGGTCCTGCTGCCCCTGGCCGGAGCAGCCGGCCTCACCCTGGCGGCCGCGTTCCGCAGCCGGGTCGTGGCACAGAGGCGCATGCGCGCCCGGCGCGTGCACGACGAGCGGCGCGAGCGGCGACGCCAGGCCATGCTCCCCCGCCCCGTCCTGGTGCATTCGCGCGATGAGTTCCGCCCGGTCCTCATCGCCGGCGGGTCCGTCGCCGCGCCGGACCGGCGCGCGGCGTAGGACCCCTGCACCCGGGGGTGCTGCTCCCGCCCCCGGGTGCGCGGGTCGGTTCCGGCGGCCCGGTTGCGAGCCCGTAACGGGGCCCGCCGCGCGGGGCGGCGCCAGCGGGTATCGTCAGCCATGTGAGCGACGCTGACCGGCTGGCCGTGTTCGGGGACATCCACGCCAACCTCCGGGCCCTCGACGCCGTGCTCGACGCCATCGCACAGGCCGGCATCACGCGGGGCCTCGTCACCGGCGACGTGGTGCTGCGCGGGCTGGAGCCCGAGAAGTGCGTGAAGCGCGTGCGCAAGACCGGCTGGCCCTGCGTGGAGGGAAACACCGACCGCCGCGTGGTGGGCAAGAAGGTCAAGCCCAAGACCCACGTGCGCGACATGCGCCCGGGCACGCGCACCTGGACCAAGACGATGCTCAGCCAGGAGTCCCTCGACTGGCTGGACTCCCTGCCAGCGGTGGTGGAGGCCATGCTGGGGCCGCATCGCGTGGTGGCCGTGCACGGCGACCAGACCGTGCCCCCCGGCGCGGTGGACCACGCTGCCGCCGACGACGTCATCATCGCCACCATGGACGCCCTGGGCGCCGACGTCCTGGTGACGGCCCACACCCACTCCCCCATGCTGCGCTGGGTGGAGGGCCGCCTTGTGGTGAACCCGGGCAGCGTGGGCGAGGGCACGCAGGACGACCAGCGGCCCTGCTGGGCGTGGCTGGAGGCCGGCGAGAACGGAATCCACGCGGCCATCGCCCACGTGGACGCCGCGCTGGCACCGCCGCGCGACGCCAATCACCGCAAGGGCGAATAGCGCCTAGGGCGCCCCCGCGCGCCGCGCGATGGTGACCAGCTGGCCCCCGCGCCCCATCGCGCGTGCCGCGGCGGCCACGGGTACCAGCGCCGCGGCCAGCGCCCTGCCCGCGGCGGAGCGCCGCGGGTGCACCTGCGGGTCCAGGCCCGGGGCCAGCGAGAACGCCAGGCCCGACGGGTACCCCCACCCGCCGCGCGTGCCGATACCGGCCACCGAGAATCCCGCGGCGCCCAGCACCATCCGCAGCGCATCTGCATCGAGGTGCCACCGGTGGCGCGATGGCTCCCACCCATGCCAGCGGGACCCGAACACCCGCGCCTCGGCCGATGCGCGATTGGGCACTGCCACGTTCAGCAGGCCGCCGGGGCGCAGCGCCTGCGCCACGGCGCGGAGCCCCGCGTCGAGGTCCGGCAGGTGCTCGAGCACGTGCCACATCAGCACGGCATCCGCCCGGTAATCCCCCATCACCTGCCCGAGGTCGTGGATGCCGGCCCGCACCACCCGCACGCGCCCGGGCGGCAGGCTGCTCATCATCGCGTGTGCGCGCATCTCCTCGCGCGGATCGGGCTCCACCGCCAGCACCTCGAACCCCTTCTGCGCCAGCGCCCGGGCACGCAGGCCCGAGCCCGCGCCCACGTCCACCACGCGGGCGCCCGGCGCGAGCATCGACGCCAGGGGCGCCATCCCCGCGGCCACCACGCGCATGGCCAGGCGCTCCTCCACCTCGCCACCGGGGGCAGACGCCGGCGCGGCCTCCGCGCCATGCGGCGGCGGCTCCGTGAACCCCACCCCGCATACGCGGGAGGTGCACAGGCGCACGCGGGCGGTCACCGCCCCGTGCCGGTCCCGGGGCACCAGCAGCATGTGCGAGCCCGCCCCGCAGCGCGGGCATGGAGTTGCGTCATCCACATCGCCGACGTTACTGGCTGCTCAGCGCCCCGAGGCCCAGGGCGGCAGCAGCACGGTGGGCGGCGCGGCGTCAGCCGCACGCGGACGGCGCGGTGGGCGGGGGACCGGCGGACGCGGGGGCCGCACGGGCCGCGGCGCCGCGATGGGGGCAAGCGGGGCCTGCACCAGGCGCAGGATGGCCGGCAGCGGGCGCACCGGGGCGCGGTCACCGAGCGTGGCCGACCGCACTGCGACGAGCCCGATGAACACGAGGACGATCACGATGACGATGCCCACGTACTCGGCCGTGGTGGATCCGCGCTGGTTCACGTACCCCCCATCACCACGCCCACCTGCGCGACCAGCTCGATCAGCATGACGCCCAGGATGAGCACCATGGCACCCGGCACCATCACCAGCGCCACCACCAACTGGATGCGCGGCGCGGCGCGGGCGGCGCGGTCGCGTGCGTGCTGCCGCCGCGATGCCCGCAGGGCCTCGGCCTGCCCGGCGAGCGCGGTGGCCAGGGGAGTGCCCAGTTCCTCCGCCTGCAGCAGCGACGCCACCAGCCGGCCCACGTCGTCGGACCCCGTGCGGGCCGCCAGGCCCTGGTACGCACGCCGCCGCGGCGTGCCGAGCGCCTGGTCGTCGAGCGTGGCGCGCACCTCGTCTCCCAGCGGGCCACCCAGCCGGTCCGCCGCCAACCCAAGGGCGGGATCGAGCGCCATCCCGGCCTCCACGCAAATGACCATCAGGTCGAGCAGGTCGGGCAGGGCGGACACGATGGCCCGACGACGGCTGCGCGCCCGGGCGGCCACGGCCCGCACCGGCAGCGCACGGCCCACCACGGCCGCGACGGGCACCAGCACCACCAGGGGGGTGGCCACGATGGTGGCCACCCCGCCCGCCAGCAGGCCGAGCGCCGTTCCCCCGGCCCGGGCGCGCACCACCTGCGCCGCCGCCGTGTCGCGGGGCAGGCCGGCGGCATCGATGGTGGCCATGTCGGCGCTGCCGCCCGCCATGCGGCGAAGCGCGGCGGGCAGGGGCACGCGTGCCAGCAGCCGCACTGCTCCCGGCACATCCGGCGTCGCTCGCCGGCTGCCCGTGGCCGCGGCACGGGCCCGTGCCGCGCCCAGCCCCATGCAGAGAACGGCGGCCATGGCCAGCAGCGCGGCGGGCCCCGGCACTAGGCGGGCACCGCCGCGATACGCCGGATCAGCGCGATGCCCACGACCTGCAGCCCCACCGACACGCCGATCACCGCGAGCCCCGCGGGGGACGACGCCGTGCGGGCAATCAGCCCTGGCGCCGCCGCCTCGGCGAGGGCGGCCCCCATCACCGGCAGCGCGGCCACCATCCACGCCGTGGCGCGGGCCTGCGCCGTAGCCCCCCGCAACTCGCGGGACAACCGGGCACGCTCCTCCAGCCGCCCGGACATGTCACGCAGGGCCCGCGCCAGGTCGCCGCCGGTGCGTCGCTGCACGAGGATGGCGGTGACCAGCAGGCCCAGGTCGGGATCGGGTAGGCGCCCGGCCACCCCGGCCAGCGCGGCATCCACGCGTGCCCCCAGCTGCATCTCGTCCGCCGCCCGGCGGAGCTCCGCGCCCAGCGGATCGGGCGTGTCACGCGCCGCACGCACCAGGGCCTGCCGAAGCGACAGGCCGGCCGCCACGGCGCCGGCCAGCATCTGGGCCACGGCGGGCATGGCATCGCCCACCCGGCGCATGTAGCGCCGGTCGGCCACCGACACCACCGCGCGCAGTGCCACCACTCCCGCCACCAGGCCCACGGGGGCAACGAGCGGGCGCCTCAGCACGACGAGCAGCACCAGCGCGGTCGCCACGCCCACCCCCACGGCGCCCAGCACCAGCGCGTCGGGGCCCCACGGCAGCCCGGCGCGGTCGAGGCGGTGCGCGAGCGCCTCACCCCCCGGAACCCGCGCCACCACCCCGGACCACCTGCGCGAGCGGCGCCCGGGCACCGGCGGACGGGCTGCCACCACCGCGCGCGCGCCTCCCACGGCGCATGCCGCGGCAAGGGCGGCCATGAGCGGTCCGGCCACGCTCATGACGGCGCCAGGCCCTCGCGCCATGCGGCCGCGCCGGGCGCCCACACGAACCTGCCGCCACCGGCCGCACCGGGCCTCCATCGGCACAGGCGGACGGCCTCGGGGCCATCGGGTCCGCGCACCACGTGCGCGAGCTCCACCGTGCGCCGCGCCCCGGAGGCATCGCGCGCCTGATGCACCACCAGGTCCACGGCGCTGGCCACCTGATCGGCCACCGCCCTCCACGGCAGTTCCAGGTCGCCCATCAGGGCAAGGGTCACCAGCCTGCGCAGGGCCTCCCGCGGCGACGACGCATGCAGCGTCGACAGCGATCCCTCGTGCCCGGTGGTGAGCGCGCTGATCATGTCGAGCGCCTCGCCGCCGCGCACCTCGCCCACGATGATCCGGTCGGGCCGCATGCGAAGCGCGTTGCGCACCAGCGCCCGAATCGGTACTGCGCCGCGCCCCTCCACGCCCGCCGGCCGCGCCTCCAGGCGCACCACATGCGCCAGCGGCAGGCGCAACTCCGCGGCGTCCTCGATGGTGATGACGCGCTCGGCCGGATGGATGGCCGCGCACAGGGCCGCGAGGGTGGTGGTCTTGCCGCTGCCGGTGCCGCCTGTCACCAGGATGTTGCGGCGCGCCCGAACGGCAGCCTGCAGCACCTCGCGCATGTCGGCGGTCATCGCGCCCAACCGCACCAGGTCGTCGGCGCCCAGCCGCTCGCCCGGGAACCGACGCACGGTGAGCACCGGGCCATCGATGCTGAGCGGCGGCACCACGGCGTTCACGCGCGACCCATCGGCAAGGCGGGCATCCACCATGGGGCTGGCCTCGTCCAGGCGACGCCCCAGCGGTGCGAGGATGCGATCGATCACGTGCAGCAGGTGCTCGGCATCCGCGAAGCACGTGTCCACGGCTTCGATGCGTCCCTGCCGTTCCACCCACACCCGCGACGGACCGTTCACCATGACCTCGGTGACCTCCGGGTCGCGGAGCAGGGGCTCCAGCGGACCAAGCCCGAGGGTGGCGTCCACGACCGCGGTGACCACCTGCTGTCGCTCCTCGGCGGGCAGGATGTGTCGGCCCTCATCCAGCGCATCCTCAGCCAGCGCGGCCACTGCCTCGCGGGTGGCTGAGGGGGCGGTGATGAGGCCGCCCCGCACGATGGCTGCCCGTATGCCCTCCACCAGAAGCGGATCGGGCGTGATGCCGGGAGGGCTCATGCGTCCTCGAGCACGGCGCCGACGGTGCGCGCCAGGCCACGGCCGCGCGGTGCGCGGCCTTCGGCCACATCGAGGGCACCACGGTCGTCGCGGCCCATCGCGAGGATCTCGCGCCCAGCGAGCGCCGCCCGCATGGAGCGAGCCGACAACGCGTGCCCACCGGGGAGCGCCGAGGCCACCACCGTGCATGCGCCGCCGGAGGCCGCATGCGGCATGCGCCCGGCGCGCGCCGCCCCCTGCACGGTGGCCGGCACCACGGCCACCACCCGCGCGGCCACGCCGGCAAGCGCCCGGGCAAGCGGGCCATCGCCCATTCCCGCATCGGCTACCCACTGCCCGCGGCCCGCCACGTGTGCCGCCACCGCGGCGGCGGCGGCGGTGCCCAGGGCCACAGCGCCCGTCGGCCCGGCGGCGCCCGCCACCACGTCCACCCCGCTCGGATGCCGGTGAGTGAGGTGCGCCAGGTGATCGGCCGTGATCCCGTCACCCAAGGGCAACAGGTCGTCGATGGCGCGTGCCGGGGCGATGCCCCAGAGCGCGGACGGGCCGGCACCATGGACGCCCGCATCCAGCAGCAGGGGCGGCGTGCCGGGCTGCGCCATGCGCAGCGCCAGGGCGCATGCCAGCGTGGTGACGCCGCACCCGCCCGCCATCCCGATGACCACGATGCCGCTCACGGGCCATCCACGGGTCGGGACACCACCCGCACCTCGCGGGCGAAGTCCAGCGCCCGTGTTACCTCGAGTGCCTGCTCGCGGGTGAGCCGCAGCACGATGGCATCGCCGCCCACATCGCCGTCGGCAGGATCGGCGCGCATGACCGCCAGCACCTCGGCCCCCGACACCACCTCGCGGGTGCGCCCCGCGAGCCCCTCGCCATCCGACGCCAGCACGTCCACGCGGGACCCGGGCGCAGGCGCTGCCGCCGCGGCCCCTGCCGCGCGCAGGGGCACGGGCATCGCGCGCTCGCCGGGGCCCAGGGGTGCGGGGGCACTCCGCGGGTCACCGCCAAGCGACGCATGCGTGACCGGCTCGCCCGCGGCAAGCGCTCCCGCCACCCGGCGCCCGATGGCGTCATCGGGGCTCGTGAGCATGCCCGGCAGCACGGCGCCCGCGGGCACCATGGCCACGCCCAGCAGCCCGGCGTGATCGGCGCCGATCAACGTGCCCGGTGCCACCGACCGGGCGGCCACCACCACCGGTTGCCCGGGGGGCGCCGACTGGCCCGCGCCGCGCGCGAGCAGGAAGGCCCCGACGGCCAGCACTGCCGCCAGCACGAACCACGCGCCCGGGCGCCGCAGGCGGACCCCCCTCATGGCACCGGCCGCTGGCCGCAGGCCGGGCAGGGTGCGCCATCCATGCCACCCTGCCCGCACCAGCCACACGGGCACCACGCGCAGTCGCACCACCGCGCGATCGAGTCGGGCGTCATCGCGGGAACGGGCGTGCCATCCGGGCCCCACTCACGCACCGGAAGCGCAGCAGGCGACATCCCCGCCAGCCCCACGGCCACCTGCGCGCGCCGCAGCAGGTCGTCGGGCGGCGTGGTGCGGGCCCATGCGGCGATGAGGGCGCACGCCCACCCGGCGGGACCGAGGGCGGGCGGCAGCCACAGCACCTCCATGCCCATGACGATCGCCATCGCCGGCAGGGGTGCCGTCGCGGCGTCGGACCACGGCGGCCGGGCCATCACAAGGGCGTTGGGGCCGGCATCCTCGAGCACGTCGATGACGCGGTCGGCAGCCAGGCGACCGGACCGGCGGGCCGGTGGCGGCACCACGCGCGCAATCGGATGGGCATCGAGGCCGGACGCGACGGCAACCGCATGGTCGACCACCAGCGCCCTGGGCCGGGTCTCAGGCATCGTCGGCCACCAGCCGGTACCCGAGCCCCCACACGTTGAAGATGTAGCGCCTGCCCCCCGAGACCGACGCCAGCTTGCCGCGAAGCCGGGACGCGTGGCTGTCGACGGTGCGGGTGCGCCCCATCGACTTGTACCCCCACACATCGCGCAGAAGTTCCTGCTTGCTCACGACCCGATGGGGATCGCGCGCCAGCGCGGTGAGCAGCCCGAGCTCCTTTGCGGACAGCACCACGGGAACACCTCCCAGCGTGACCCGGCGGGCGCGCCGGTCGATCACGATGTCGTCCACGCGCAGCATTCCCGCGGCCCACTCCCCGTCGGCGCGCCTCATCAGGGCCTTCAGGCGCGCAAGCAGCTCCACGTAGGCGAACGGCGTGCCCACCACCTCGTCGGCGCCGCGCTCGAGGGCACGCACCACCCGGTGCGGCTCGCACGCGCCGGACACGCCCAGCACGGGGATGGCGGCATCCCACGGGTCGTCGGGGCCGCCCTCGCGCACCAGGCCCACGGCCTCGAGCCCGCCCGAGGACGGCATGTCGAGGTCCACGATGACCGCAGACGGGCAGGCGGCGCGCAACATGCCCCGCGCCTCATCGGGATCGGCCGCCAGCATCACGTCGAAGCGGTCGGCCTCGAGGTCCTGCGCCAGGCTGCCGGATGCCGGACGCGGGCCGACGAGCAGCACCGAGCGGTGAGGTGCCAGGGTGGTCATTCACTGCCTCCGATCATCGTCGGGGGCCGTGTGCCCCCGGTGACCGGACAACGCGCGGGCCCCGCCCGTGCTCCCCCTCCCCCGTGACGCGAAGTTCCCACCGTGCGGGAAAAGCGGTGCGCCGCCGACGCGCATCTCGTCGCCGGGCCGCACGCGCAGCACCCCGCTCCGCGCCTCGATCACCGCCCGCGCGCCCCGGCACCGCGCGCCCCTGCGCGGCAGGGGGTCCACCACGCGCAGCACGCGGCCGCGGCCATCGACGAAGGCCACGCCGATGCGCACGCGAAGTCCGATGCCGTGCACGGCGTTGCAGGGCATGAGCACCAGGGCCTCGTGCGGGCCGAGGTCGGGCGTGCCCAGCAGGCCGACGAGCCGGGCCAGCGGCCTGCGGGCGATGGCACAGCGGCCCGCCAGCACCCGGCCGCGGTCGATGGAAAGCGTGCCGGGCACCGGCGAGAGGGAGTCGAAGCGACATGACGCCACTCCCCCACCCTTGCGCCCCGGGGCGCGCACGGGATCTACCGGTGGTGCCGGCCCACGCGCCGGACCGTGCCGGCGCAGCCCCCTACTGCGGCGGGGTGATGCTGCCCTGAAGCGCCGCCATGGCCCGGGCGAACAGCAGGCCCATGGCGTCGGCGGCCTCGTCCGGGGTGTCCAGCGGCTTCAGCGACCCCATGCCGGCCGACGCCATCTGCACCGCCAACTGGATCACCTGGAACCGGTCCACCGGCTGGATGTGCCCGCCGCCCTCGGCCTGGATCTCCTCCATGGCCTCGCGCTGGGCGCGCATCATCTCCTTCAGGCGCTCCTTGAACTCCTCCGACGCGCCCTCGCCGAAGGCGAAGCCGAACGGGAACTCCTCGTCACTCACAGCCTGATCTCCCTCAGCGGCGTGCGGCTGAACATGTGGATGGTGTCCACGAACCGAACGGTACGCGTCCTCAGGTCCATGAGGATGGAATGGGTTCTGGCGCCATCGCTGAAGTAGCGCACGCCCTTGAGCAGGTTGCCGTCGGTGACGCCCGTGGCCAGCACGTAGAGCGGCGCAGGCGCCAGCTCGCGGGCGGTCAGCACCCGGTCGGTGTCCTCCAGGCCGAACGGCACCAGGCGCTCGCGCTGGGCGGCGTCCTTGGGCCACATCTTGGCCTGGATCTCGCCGCCCAGGCACTCCAGCGCGGCGGCCGTGATGACGCCCTCGGTGGAGCCGCCGATCCCGATGTAGAGGTGGTCGCCCGTGCCGCGCACCGCGGCCGACATGCTGGCCGTGATGTCGCCGTCGGGGATGAGCTTGATGCGCGCGCCCTGGCGGCGGATCTCCTCGATCATCTCCTCGTGGCGCGGGCGGTCGAGCACGATCACCGACAGGTCCTTCACCCGGCGGTCGTAGCAGCGGGCCACGGTGTCGAGCGTGTCGGCGATGGGGGCGTCGATGTCCACCCGCCCCTTTGCCGTGGCGCCCACGCAGATCTTCTGCATGTACATGTCAGGGGCGGCCATCACGCCGCCGGGCGCGCCGATCACGCACACCGCGATGGCGCCGGCGTCGCCGCGCGCCACCAGGTCGGTGCCCTCAAGGGGGTCGACGGCGATCTCGCAGGGCATGCCGCCCGTGCCCAGCACCTCGCCCACGTAGAGCTCGGGGGCCTCATCCTTCTCGCCCTCGCCGATGATGACCTCACCGGTGATGGGCATGGCGCTGAACTCCTTGCGCATGGCGTCCACCGCCGCGCCGTCGGCGGCATGCCGGTCGCCCTGCCCCACCCAGCGGGCCGACGCCAGCGCAGCCTGCTCGGTGACGCGCAGGAAGTCCGTGGCGGGCACGATCGAATGCCCGTCGAGCGAGGCGGGCACGGGTGCCGGTACGTCGTTGGTGCTCATGAATCCTTCCGGGCCAGGCGGGCGGCGTGGTCCTCATTGAACTTCTCGATGCCCGCCGCCGTGAGCGGGTGATGCAGCATCTGGCGGAACACCTTGGGCGGGATGGTGGCGATGTCGGCGCCCATGCGCGCGGCCTCCATCACGTGCACCGGGGTGCGCACGCTCGCGGCCAGCACCTCGGTGTCGTAGTCCGACGCCGCCAGCGCCTCGACGATCTCGGCCAGGTGCCCCAGGCCGTCCTCGTTGATGTCGTCGTAGCGACCGATGAACGGCGACACGAACGCCGCGCCCGACGCTGCTGCCAGCAGCGCCTGATTGGCCGTGAAGCACAGGGTCATGTTCACGCGGATGCCATCGCGCGCCAGCGCGGCGGTGGCGCTGAGGCCCTCGCGGCTGGTGGGCAGCTTCACCACGATGTGCGGGTCGATCGCCGCCAGGCGGCGGCCCTCGCTGATCATGGTGGGGACATCATCGGCCACCACCTCGGCCGACACCGGCCCGCCCACGATCTCGCAGATGCGGCGGTAGATGTCGTCCTCGTCTCCCTCCACCTGCCCCAGCAGGGTGGGGTTGGTAGTGGCGCCGCTCAGCACCCCCCAGGACGCGATCTCCTCGATGTCATCGAGGTTCGCGGTGTCGATGTACAGCTTCACGAGGGGCCCTCCGTGGACGTCGCCGGCTCGTTCGCGACCCTACCAGCCGCCCCCGTCACTCCGGCGCGGGGCGCCGCCCGTGGATGCGCATGCGGTGCCGGCCCCACTCCTCGATGCCGGCCCCCGCCACGATCAGCACGGCCGCGGCGACGAACCACCACTGGCGGTTGATGCCGCCCTCGACCGGGATGACCCGCCGGGTGGCGGGCACCCAGGCCACGCGCACCGTGGACCCGGCCCCCACCCCATCGTCCCCCTCGTAGACGAGGTCGCGCGCGGCCACCTGGTCGCCGATCACCGAGTCCCCGATCCACACCACCCGGCACGTGCGCGCGTCACCCTGCCCCGTGCACCGCTCGGAGCGCTCGCGTGGCTGGAAGTCGAACCCGGGATACCCGGCGTCGTTGACCCGGGGCTGCTCCTGCGCGCACCCCACGAACACCAGCGCCGACCCGGCGAGCACCATCAACCCACCCGCGGTGACGAGACCGATGCCGGGTGTCCCCGCCTTGACGACCACCGTGCCATATGCTCGCGGCGTGCCGCTGCGCTTCTCCCTGCCCATCCTCGTGTTCGTCGGCGGGGCGTCCACCCTGGGGGCCGAGCTCACGGGGGCCCGGCTGCTCGCGCCGTGGTTCGGGGCCAGCAACCTGGTGTGGGCCAATGTGATCGGCCTCACGCTCATCTACCTGTCGCTGGGCTACTGGCTGGGCGGCAAGGTGGCCGATCGCTACCCCAACCCGCGCATCCTGGGCGGCGTGGTGATCGTGGCGGCCATCACGGTGGCCGTGCTGCCGCTGGCCCTCACCCCCATCTTCGAGGCGGCGCAGGGGGCGTTCGCCGATCTCTCGGCCGGGGCATTCGTGGCGTCGTTCGTGGGCACCATGCTGATGTTCCTCGTGCCCATCACCCTGCTGGGAACGGTGTCGCCGTGGGCAATCCGGCTGTCGGTGACCGACGTCCAGAGCGCCGGGTCGGTCGCCGGCCGCCTGTACGCCATCTCCACCGTGGGGAGCATCGTGGGCACCTTCCTCCCGGTGCTGGTGCTCATCCCCGCCTTCGGCACGCGCCGCACGCTCATCCTCATCGCCGCGGTGCTGGCCCTGTCGGCGGTGCCGCTGCTGGGCGCGCGCGCGGTGGCCGCGCCGCTGGTGCTGGCCGGCATGCTGGCCCTGCCCACCGGGGGCATCAAGCAGGAGCCCGGCGAGAGGGTGCTGTTCGAGGACGAATCGGCGTACCAGTACGTGCAGGTGAGCGAGGCCGCCGATGGCGAGCGCATCCTGCGCCTCAACGAGGGGTGGGCGCTGCACTCGGTGGTGCCGCCCGGTGGCGGGGCGCTCACCGGCGGGTACTGGGATGCCTTCCTCACCCTGCCGCTGCTCGCCGGGCGCGACGATGCCCGGATCGCGGTCCTCGGCAACGCCGGGGGCACCACCGCCCGGCAGATGCGCCTCACCTGGCCACAGGTCCGCGTGGACGGCGTGGAGATCGACCCGGTGGTCACCGAGGCCGGAAACCGGTTCCTCGACATGGCCGGGCCCAACCTCACCACCCACGACGCCGACGCCCGGTTCTGGCTTGCCGCCGACCGCGGGCCGTTCGACGCCGTGGTGGTGGACGCCTACACCCAGCCGTACATCCCGTTCCACCTGTCCACGGTGGAGTTCTTCCAGCAGGTGCGCGACCGGCTCACGCCCAACGGGCTGGTGGCCATCAACGTGGGCACGCCGCCCGACGAGGACGAGGTGGTGGACCGCATCGCATCCACC
The DNA here is from genome assembly GCA_964514615.1 of uncultured Bifidobacterium sp. Taxonomy (GTDB): domain Bacteria; phylum Actinomycetota; class Thermoleophilia; order Miltoncostaeales; family Miltoncostaeaceae; genus SYFI01. The sequence continues at coordinate 20,262 of CAZEUE010000013.1, forward strand.
ATGCGCGCGGTGTTCCCGGCCGTGCTGACCGCCCGCTACGGGCAGTTCAACAGCATCGTGCTGGGGTTCAACGACGCCGCGGCGGCGGCCGATGCACGGGCCCGGCTGGCCACGGCAACGGGCGATACGGCGGCGGCGGCCCGCGTGCTGTCGCCCCTCCTCACCCCGGTGTCGCCCGGAGGCGAGGTGTTCACCGACGACCACGCACCCGTGGAGCAGATGACCGACGGGGCGATACTCGACTACCTCAACAAGGGCGCGCCCGGGGCCTGACGCCCTACACCCCGATGTCGTCCTCGTCGATCAGCTGGTCGCGGAACTCGAAGAACCCCGCCGCCTCGCGCTGGGCGCACGCGGCGCACACCGGCTCGTCGCGGTAGCGGCTGCGACCCGATCCTCCATACCCCGCGGCGATCAGCCGCTCGCGCTCCAGGCGTCCGGTGTCGTCGGCCACGAAGGGCGTGGAGCAGATAGGGCACTCGCACAACCCATCCATGCCCGCACGGTACTCGGGCCCCGCGGCGGGCGCGATGCCTATGGCACCCGCGGTCTCGAGGGAACCGGCATCCCCGCCTTCACCCAGTCGCTCATCGAGAACGCGCGCTGCGCGGCGGGAGTAGAGGCCGGCGGCACCCAACGAATGGCATCCCCCCGATTCACCAGGCGCTGGGCGAGCAAGCGCATCAGGGCCCGGGGGCTGCTCGGCGGCGTCGCGGCGAAGCCCGTCCACTGCTGGCGCGTGCCGTCCCACTTCTCGACGACGGAGCCCTCCGGGACCTGGCTCACCACGAATGCCCGGACGTCATTGCCCACCAGCTGGCTCTTCGCCATCACCAGCGGCGCCGGGCCCGTTGAGGCATCCGCGTTCGACGATGAGGCTGCCCCGGGCAGGGGCCCCGACCCCTCGCCCCCGTGGGTGATGACGACAGCGCTGGGCCGTATCAGCCACGCGGGATCAGCATCGCCTGATGCCAGGTCCACGCCCGCGACGCGCGGGGTGCTGGTGCCCGGAACTCCCGCCTGCTGCTGGTCCACGCCACCTCCGGGGATGGACCGCTGCTGCAGCTGCGCGCTCGCGCCGCCGGCCGCTCCGAGTACAGCGGCGGTGACTGCCGCGACGGTGAGGCTCCAGCGGCGCATACCGGGATGATAGTGGGCAACAGGGTCCGGCCCCTACCCCGAGGGGCTGCAACCGCATGCGGCCCGCCCCGCTAGGTCGCGCAGCCGGTGTTGGTCACGGTGCCATCGGGGCAGGTGGTGTTGCTCCACGTAACGGCGGACAGGTTGGCGCCGGTCAGGGTGGCGCCGGTCAGATTCGCGCCGGTCAGGTTCACGAAGGGCATATACGCGTCGGTCAGGGTCGCGTCGGTCATCGTCGCGTAGTTCGCAGTCACGTAGTTCAGGCTCGCGCCGGCCAGGTTCGCACCAGTCAGGTTCGCCTCGTACAGGCTCGCGTAGACCAGGTCCGCACCCTGCAGGTCAGCACCCGCGAGGTTCGTATAGCCCAGGTTCGCGTAGTTCAGCGTCGCGCCAGCGCAGCTGGCCTCGCCACAGAGCCAGTATTGGTTGCTGCGCTTCGCCTTCTTCCGGTGCACCGGCGCGGCGTAGCGGAACTTTGCCCCCTTGAGGTTCGCCCCGCGAAGGTCCGCGTGCGTCAGATTCGCGCTTCGAAGGTCCGCGCCTGCGAGGTTGGCCCCGCGGAGATCGGCGAAGCGCAGATCAGCGCGGCGCAGGTTGGCCTTGCGCAGGTCACCGTGGTGCTTCACACGGCCGCGAAGCTTCGCACCGACGCACTTCGCCCCACGGGTGAGGGTGCAGGTGCGCCTCGTGCCGTTCACCGCGTAGGTGTGAGTTCTGTCCCAGGTGCCGGAGGCCGGAGCACCGACCACGTTCGGATACCACGGGGCACCCACGCCTCCCGCCATCGCGCTACCTGCCGCCGCGAGGGCCAGGGCGACGACGGCCCAAGCGCTGAGGGTCCGGGGGAGCATCGGGTGACCGTAGCGGAGTTCATCGCCCGGGGTACACCCGCTGGGTCTGAGGCCCAACGCGCCCCGCCCCCGCGAGGTCGGGCAGACGCTAAAGGCCACGGTGCCGTCCGGGCAGGCGGCGTTGCCCAAGGTCCCACTGGCCTCCACGCTCACCGTGCCGGTCTCCGACATCGACCGGGCGCTCGGGCTGTACCGCGATTGCCTGGGCTTCATCGCCACCCACGATTCGGGGGGCGGCACGGGGCGCGTGGTCATGCTCACCGCCCCCGGCGGGGTGCTCTCCGTCCGCCTGCAGGCCGGAACCCATGAGGAGCCGGCGGGCTCACTCCGCGAGGCGGTGCTGCCCGTGCGCGACCTGGCGGCCACCGCGCTTGGTGCGAGGCCGGGCACGCAGTGCGCGGCGGTGGCCACCATGGTCGAGCTGAGCAGGGATTCGCCGCAGGGCTACGCGTTTGGGTTGTCGGCGTTGATCGCATCAACAAGGGTGACCTGCCACGGGGCAGAGTCAATGCCCATCGGGCCGCCGTTGATGATCCGGGGTGAGACCTCGGGGGCCTGACGGGCCGAG
>CAZEUE010000014.1:0-21548 GCA_964514615.1 uncultured Bifidobacterium sp.
TGGCCTCCTTCACGATGTCCGTGGCGAGGTCGTACCCGATGTAGGGGTTGAGGGCGGTGGCGGCGGCCAGGGTGCCTTCGGCGTGGCGCTCGAGGCCCTCGAGGTTGGGCTCGATGCCGTCCACGCACTTGGTGCGGAACACCGTGGCGGTGCTGGTGAGCAGCGCGACCGACTGCAGCAGGTTCCGGGCCATCAGCGGGATGCGCACGTTCAGCTCGAAGTTGCCCTGCGTGCCCGCGACCGTGATGGCCGCGTCGTTGCCGATTACCTGGGCGCCCACCTGCATGACCACCTCGGGGATGACCGGGTTGACCTTGCCGGGCATGATCGAGGAGCCCTTCTGGAGTTCGGGCAGGAAGATCTCGCCGAGGCCGCACCGCGGGCCCGAACCCATCCACGCGAGGTCGTTGGCGATCTTCGTGAGGGACACGGCGACCATCTTGAGGGCGGCCGAGGCCTCCACCAGGCCGTCGCGGTTGGCCTGCGCCTCGAACGGGTCGGCCGGGGCGGAGATCCTGAGGTTGGTCTCCTTGGCCATGATCTCGCGCACCATCTTCGCGAACTTCGGATGCGTGTTGAGGCCCGTGCCCGTTGCGGTGCCGCCCAGGGGGACCATCCCAAGGCGCGGCAGCGTGGCCTTCAGGCGCTGCGTGCCGAGGCGCACCTGGGCGGCGTAGCCCGCGAACTCCTGGCCGAGGGTGACCGGCACGGCGTCCATGAGGTGCGTGCGCCCGGCCTTCACCAGCCCGCCGAACTCCTTGGCCTTGGCCGCGAACGACTTCTCCAGCGCCTCGAGCGCCGGCAGCAGCTCGTGGGTGATCTCATCGAGGGCGGCCAGGTGCACGGCCGACGGGAAGACGTCGTTCGAGCTCTGGCCCATGTTCACGTGGTCGTTGGCGTGCACCTTCACGCCCTTGATCTCGCGCGACGCGACCTTGGCGATGACCTCGTTGGCGTTCATGTTGCTGGACGTGCCGGAGCCGGTCTGGAACACGTCCACGGGGAACTGGTCGTCGAACTCCCCGCGCGCCACTCCCATCCCGGCCTCGGCGATGGCGGTGGCCACGCCCTTGTCGAGGAGGCCCAGCTGGGCGTTGGCGCGGGCGGCGCCGGCCTTGATGCGGCCGAGCCAGTGGATGACCGGTGCAGGCACCGGCTCCCCCGAGATCGGGAAGTTGTCGACCGCCTTGTCGGTCTCCCCACCCCACAGCTTCGCCATCAGAACTCCCTCTTCGCGTCGAATCGTTGGCCGGGGCAGGCTACAGGGAGCCGAGCGCCTGCAGCATCCCCTGGGCGGCGCGCACCCCGAGTTCCAGGTTCTCGACGCGCAGGTGCTCGTCCGGTGAGTGGTAGCCGTCGTCCGGCAGGGCGAAGCCGCTCAGGATGACCGAGGTGCCGCGTGCCGCCATGGCGGCCACCACCGGGATGCTGCCGCCGATGCCCACGGGCGTCACGGGCAGTCCGGTTGCCTGCTCCATGCCCCGCACCGCAGCGCGCACGACTGGGTCGTCGGGGTCGATGCGACTGGCTCCGGCGACGCCCAGCCCCTCCACCTCGATGTCGGCGCCCGGCGGGCAGGCCTGCTCCAGCATCCCGCGGAGCACATCGGCGAGGCGCCCGGCGTCGGCGCCGGGCGGCACCCGGCACGACAGCGTGGCCTCGGCGACGGCGGGGATGACCGTGGCCACCAGCCCGGGGTCGCCGGCCCGGAGCCCGTGCACGTCGAGCGACGGGAGCATGGTGGTGCGCAGGTGGTACTCGCCCGCGGCGGCGGCATCCGCCGGGCGCCCGCCCGCCTCGGCCAGCACGTCCGCGCCGCGGGGCAGGGTGCCCCAGGCAGCTGCCTCATCCGCCGTGGGCTCTGCCGCTCCCTCCATGAGCCCTGCCGGCACCCTGCCCTCGCGCGGCATCACGGCCGACAGCACATCCACCAGCGCATGCACGGCGTTGAGGGCCGCGCCGCCGTGCATGCCGGAGTGCAGGTCGGCCTCCGCGCCCCGAAGGCGCACCCGGACGTACGCCAGCCCGCGCAGGCCGGTGCACACCGCCGGGCGCCCGGGCCCGATCATCGGGGAGTCGAAGATGATCGCCGCGCGCGGCGGGTCGTCCTCGGTGGCCACCCAGTCCACCGCCGAGTGGCCGCCGCTCTCCTCCTCGCCATCGATCAGCACCCGTGCCCGCACGCGGAGCGCGCCCTCGGCGCGCAGCCGCTGCAACGCGACCAGGAGCATGAACATGTTGCCCTTGTCGTCGCTGGCGCCGCGCGCGTACAGATTGCCGTCGCGCACCTCGGGCGCGAACGGCGGGCTCGTCCACAGCGCGAGGTCGCCGGGCGGCTGCACGTCGTAGTGCCCGTAGATGGTGACCACGGGGGCATCGGGGCGGCCGTCGCTGGGTGGGACCTCCCCCACCACGAGGGGGTGGCCCGAGGTGACCGTCACCTCGGCGGTGCCGCCCGCCCTCCGGACCTCGTCGGCCACCATCGCGGCGGCGGCCTGCATGTCGTCGGCGTGATCGGGGTCGGCGCTGATGCTGGGAATGCGCAGGAGCGCGAGCAGGCGCTGGAATTCGTCGTCGTGCATGCCGCGATGATGCCAGTGCCCGGCTAGGCGGCCGCCGCTGCGCGGGCACGGCGCCGGCGCTTGCGCGGCCCGGAGGAGCCCGCGACGCCGAGTACCTGGGCGAGGAACTGCCCGGTGTGCGAGTCGGCCACGCCCGCCACCTGCTCCGGCGTGCCCGTGGCGATGACCAGGCCACCCCCGGCACCCCCCTCGGGACCGAGGTCGACGATCCAGTCGGCCGCGCGGATGACGTCGAGGTTGTGCTCGATGACCAGCACGGTGTTGCCGGCGTCCACGAGGCGCTGCAGCACCTCGAGCAGCTTCTCGATGTCGGCGAAGTGCAGCCCCGTGGTGGGCTCGTCGAGCACGTAGAGCGTGCGCCCGGTGGCTACCTTCGCCAGCTCGGTGGCCAGCTTCACGCGCTGGGCCTCACCGCCCGACAGCGTGGTGGCCGGCTGGCCCAGGCGGATGTAGTCGAGCCCCACGTCGTGCAGCGTCTGCAGGCGACGGCGCAGGCGCTCGACGGGGGCGAAGAACTCCACCGCCTCCTCCACGCTCATCTCCAGGACGTCGTGGATGGTCTTGCCCTTGTAGTAGACGTCGAGGGTCTCGCGGTTGTACCGCTTGCCCCCGCACACCTCGCACGGCACGTAGACATCGGGCAGGAAGTGCATCTCGATGGTGATGGTGCCGTCGCCCTTGCAGGCCTCGCACCGCCCGCCCTTCACGTTGAACGAGAACCGGCCCGGCGCCCAGCCCCGGGCACGGGCGTCGGCCGTCATGGAGAACAGCTCGCGCACATGGTCGAAGATGCCGGTGTAGGTAGCAGGGTTCGACCGCGGCGTACGACCGATGGGCGACTGGTCGATGGCGATGACCTTGTCGAACTGCTCCATCCCCTCGATGCGCGTATGGCGCCCCGGGCGCAGCGGCTTGCGGTTGAGCCGCCCGGCCATGGCCTTGAGGATGATCTCGTTGACGAGGGTGCTCTTGCCCGACCCCGACACGCCGGTGACGCACGTGAGCACGCCCACCGGCACGGAGACGTCGATGTCGCGGAGGTTGTTCTCGCGGGCGCCCTCCACGCTCAGCCATCCCTGCGGCTCGCGCCGCTGCGCCGGGATGGGGATGGCGCGCGCGCCCGACAGGTAGGCGCCGGTCACCGACCCATCGGTGGCCTCCACCTCGGCGGCGGTGCCGGCCGCCACCACGCGGCCCCCGTGCTCGCCGGCGCCCGGCCCCATGTCGATGAGGTGATCCGACGAGCGCATCATGTCCTCGTCGTGCTCCACCACCAGCACCGTGTTGCCGATGTCGCGCAGGCGCTCGAGCGTGCCGATGAGCTTGCGGTTGTCGCGCTGGTGCAGGCCGATCGATGGCTCGTCGAGGATGTACAGCACCCCCACGAGGCCCGCCCCGATCTGGGTGGCCAGGCGGATGCGCTGCGCCTCGCCACCCGACAGCGTCCCCGCGGCGCGCGCCAGGTGCAGGTACCCCACCCCCACGTCCACGAGGAACTTCAGGCGCGCGCAGATCTCGGCCACCGCGCGCTCGGCGATGAACGCCTCGGTGGCGGTGAGCTCCACCGACTCCAGGAACCCCAGGGCATCCTCGATGGACATCTCGGTGAGCTCGTGGATGCTCTTCCCGCCCACCGTGACCGCGAGGATCTCGGGCCGCAGCCGGGCACCGCCGCATGATGCGCACGCATTCGGGGACATGTACTGCTCGATGCGGTCGCGCACCAGGTTGGATCCACTGGTCGCGTAGCGTCGGCGCATCTGCGGGATGACCCCCTCGAAGCGCGCGGTGCTGGAGTAGCCGCGGCGCCTGCGCGTGCCGAGGTCCAGCCGCTCCACGCGGTCGGGGCCGAGGAGCAGCAGGTCGTGGTCCTCCTGCGGCAGGTCCTTCCACGGGACGTCCATGGGGATGTCCCAGTGCGCGCACGCCGAGCGCAGCAGCAGGGCGTAGAAGTCGGTGGTGCGATCCGCCCAGGGGAGGATGGCCCCGCCGGCGAGCGTGCGCTCCGGGTCGATCACCAGCTCGGGGTCGACCTCCGGCATGAACCCCAGCCCCTGGCACTCGTCGCATGCCCCCTGCGGGGCGTTGAACGAGAAGATGCGCGGGGCGAGCTCGGGGAGCGAGGCGCCGTGCTCGGGGCACGCCAGCTTCTCGGAGTAGGTCCATGACTGCCGGTCGCCGTCTGCCTCCTCGATGCGCACCAGGCCGTCGGACAAGCGGCTGGCGGTCTCGAGGCTCTCGGTGAGGCGCCGCCGCAGGTCGGACCGCATGACCAGGCGGTCCACCACCGCCTCGATGGTGTGGCGCTTGTTCTTCTCGAGCGCCGGGACGTCGTCGATGGCGTGCACCTGGCCGTCCACCGCCACGCGCGCGAATCCCTCGTCGCGGATGTGGTCGATGACATCCCGGTGCTCGCCCTTGCGGTCGCGCACCACGGGCGCCAGCACCAGGAAGCGGGTCTCCTCGGGCAGCGCCAGCACGCGGTCGGCGATCTGCTCCACGCTCTGGCCGGCGATCTGCACGCCGCATACCGGGCAGTGCGGCACCCCGATGCGCGCGTACAGCACCCGCAGGTAGTCGTAGACCTCGGTGACCGTGGCCACGGTGGACCGCGGGTTGCGACTGGTGGTCTTCTGGTCGATCGAGATCGCCGGCGAAAGCCCCTCGATGTCGTCCACGTCGGGCTTGTCCATCTGCCCCAGGAACTGGCGCGCGTATGCCGAGAGGCTCTCCACGTACCGGCGCTGCCCCTCGGCGTAGAGGGTGTCGAAGGCCAGGCTCGACTTGCCGGACCCGGACAGCCCGGTGATGACCACCAGCCGGTCCCGCGGGATCTCGACCGAGACGTCCTTGAGGTTGTGCTCCCGGGCACCGACGACGCTGATGGAACTCACCATGGCCATGGTATCCCGGCGGTCCGCTGCCCCGGCCTGCGAACATGCGGGCCATGACCACTGCGCGAGAGCGGGCCGACTGGGTCCATCACGCCGATTCCGCCATCGCCGCGGCCGGACTGCGCGCGGGTGGCGCCCGCAAGGCGGTGGTCGACCTGCTTGCCGGGCAGGACTGTTGCCTGAGCGCGCAGGAGATCCGCGACGCCCTGGCCGACGCCCCGGGCCCCACCCCCGGCATGGCCAGCGTGTACCGCGCGCTCGACACGCTCACCGACCTGCGCCTGGTGCACAGGGTGGAACTCGGCGGCCCGGTGGCCAAGTACGAGCCCGCGCACCCCGGCGGCGACCATCACCACCACGCGGTGTGCCGGCAGTGCGGCGCAGTGGTGCCCATCGCCGACGACCACCTGGAGCGCGCCCTCCACGAGATGGCAGACCGGCAGGGGTTCCGGGTGGAGGCCCACGACATCACCCTGCACGGACGCTGCGCCGCCTGCGCGGGCCCCGGGAGTCCCTAGGCGTCGACTGCGCCAGGGGCGCTCACGCGCGGCAGGTGCGGGAGTGCCAGCCGCACCCCGGCCACCAGCAGGGCCACCAGCGCGCAGCCGATCAGCGTGGCGGCCGCGCGGGCCTCGCCGGTCTCGAGGATCGTCGTGCCGGCCTGCCCCGCGGAGACCAGCAGCACCACGGCCGCCGACTCGAGCAGCGCGTACAGCCAGTAGCGGCGGGTGATGAAGCTGAACGCCACCACCAGCAGCACGAAGGCGAGCGCGTAGAACGCCCACGCCGGCAGGGGAACGAACGAGATGGGGATGGTGATCGCCAGGCCGCCCAGGTTGCCGGCCAGTCGCTGCCGGTTGCGATGCGTGTCCCCGGCGGCGAGTGCCGCGCCCACGATGATCAGCGTCAGGACGATCCAGTACCCATGCGGGATGCCACTGCCCACGGCGATGGCGGCGCCCCCGCCCAGGGCCACCATGCCCATGGCGCCGTAGAACCACTCCAGCCGATTCCCCGTTGCCGGGGCGGGCAGCGTGGCGGGCACGCCCAAGTGGCGGGCGAGGAGAACGCCGATGATCGCGGCGAGCAGCGCGAACACGCCCACTACCACCGCCCGCCACGCGGTGAGGCCCTCGAGCATGAACACCGCCGGCATGGCGCTGGCGAGGAGCGCGGGCGCGTACCCGTGCGGGTAGCCGACGCCGGCGGCCACCCCGACCACGGCCATCAGCGCCACCCACCCCCAGCCGAACCCTGCGAGCGCGGCAAGCGCGGTGACCACTCCGAGGACCGGCACCATGCGCGCCATGGGCGCCACCCCGCCGCGCGTGGCGCCGAGCAGGGCTCCCCCCTCACCCAGCACCACGGCCAGCGCGGCATGCCCGCCGGCAAGCCAGCCGGCCACGACGGCCGGCAGCACCGCGACCACGGCGATCACGGCCGCCACGATCAGCACGCGCTGCCACGCGGGACGCTTCCGGCGGCCGGACGGGGCCGCTGCCTGCGGGGAGGTCACCGCACCATTATGTCCCGGCCATGGGCGTCAGTGCTCGTGGCCGTGGTGATCGTGCCCTGGCACGTGGCCGTGCACGTGTGGCGCACCGGGGCCGTGATGGTGCCCGTGGCCGTGGTGGGGGTCGATCACCACCGGTCCGTCGGGGTCGGCGATGACCACGCCGAAGGCCTCGGCCAGCACCTGGGCCGTCAGCGCCTGCCCGGGCGGCCCGCAGGCCACCACCCGTCCGGCCACCACCAGCACCACGTCCGCGCGCCGCGCCTCGCGCACGTCGTGCGTTGCGCTCACGATCGCGGCCCCCCGGGCGCGCTCGGAGTCCATCAGGGCCAGGTACCGCTCCTGGCTGGCCGCATCCAGCCCCGAGGTGGGCTCGTCCAGGAGCATCAGTTGCGCGTTGCGGCACGTCGCCTGCGCCAGGTGCACGCGCTGGCACTGCCCACCGGACAGCGTGCCCAGCGGCTCATCGGCCAGGTCGCGGATGCCCAGGGCGTCCATGGCCCGGTCCACCATCTGCTCGTCGTCGCTGCGCAGGCGACCCATCAGGCCACGGGCCGGCCAGCGCCCCATCCGCACCACGTCTCGCGACCGGATGGGCAGCAGGAACCCCTGCTCGTGCGACTGCGACAGGTACGACACCACGGCCGCGCGCTCGGCCGGCGGGGCGCCCGCCACCTGCACGGCCCCCTGCACCGGTGCGATCAGCCCCGCCAGGGTCTTGAGGAACGTGCTCTTGCCCGATCCGTTCGTGCCGATGACCGCCAGCCACGTGCCCGGGTCGAGCGACAGGTCGATGTCGCGCACCACGGCCCGCCCGCCGTACCCCACGGCCAGCGCCCGGCACTCCACGAGGGGGGTCACGAGGCATGCTCCGGGTGCGGCCGGCGCCACGCCAGGAGTTCCTGCGCCACCAGCACCACGAAGAAGATCACCGTGGCCGTGAGCACCACCATGGCGCCGGCCGCGAGGTCGAGGTACCACGAGAGCAGCAGGCCCACGTAGGCGCTGAGCACCCCGACGCCCGCGGCCACGATCATCATCGACCCGATGCGGCGCGTGATGAGCGCCGCGGCGCCCGCGGGCGCCAGCAGCATGCCGAACACCAGCAGGGCGCCCACGACGATGAACGACGCCACCACGGTGATGGCGATCATCCCCAGCAGCACGGCCTCCAGCAGGCCCACCCGGTAGCCCGCCACCCGGGCCTGGTCGGGGTCCATGGCCATCAGCAGCAGGGGCCTGCGCAGCGCCCAGGCCAGCGCCACCACCGCGACGGCGACTCCGGCCTGCCAGGCGATCTGCGGCCACGACACGCCGAGCACCTCGCCGAACAGGATGTCGGTGAGGCTGCCGGCGAAGTCGGCGGACCGCGAGATGATCACCACGCCGAGGGCCAGCATGCCCACGAACAGCAGGCCGATGGCGACGTCGCTCGACAGCCGCGTGCGCCGGGTGACGGCCGTGACCCCGCCCATCATCACGGCGGCGCCCGCAAGGGCCCCCACCACCGACGGGATCCCGATGAGCAACGCCGCGGCGATGCCCGGCAGCACGCCGTGCGCCAGCGCGTCACCCAGGAAGGCCATCCCCCGCAGCACCATCAGGGTGCCCACCACCCCGGTGGCGACGGCCACCACCACGGCGGCCACGAGGGCGCGCTGCATGAACGCGCTCTGCACGAAGGGGTCCCACAGGATGTCGATGGCCTCAGCCCCCGGAGTTGGCGAGGGCGGAGGATATGCGACCCGTGAGGTCGCGGATGTAGGTGGAGTAGGAGCCGTCCTCCGGCATGGCCTCCGTACCCACCTCCACCACCGTGGCCCCGGTCTCGGCCACGATGGCGTCGGCGACCGCGTTGGGCAGCCCGGTCTCGGTGAACACCACCCGCACTCCGGCCTCGCGCATGGCGTCCTCGAGGTCCTTCAGGTGCGCGGCCGACACCTGCCCCTCGGACGACAGCGACGGCGTCACGGCGCCCACCACGTCGAGCCCGTACCGGTCGGCCAGGTAGCCGAGCGATTCATGCCCGGTCACCAGGCGGCGCGCATCGGCCGGCACGGCGGCGAAGGCCTTCCGGGCAGATGCATCGAGCGCCACGAGGTCCTGGCGGGCCGCGGCCGCCTGCGCCCGCACGTCCGCGCCGGTGGCGCGGCGCACGGCCGCGGGAAGCGCCGCGGTGACGCGCCGCGCCTGGGCCGGGTCGGTCCAGAAGTGCGGGTCGGCAGCCCCGTGGTCATGGGCTTCCTCGCCCGCGTGGTCGTGGTCATGGTCATGGTCATCCTCGGCGCCCTTCGCGGTGCCGGCGTCCTTCACCATGCGCACGTCCACGTGGTCGGTCGCGGTGAACACCGGCGTGCCCCCCTCGCGGGCCCGCGCGATGGCCTCCTGCAGTCCCTCCTCGAGGCCGAGGCCGTTCTCCACCAGCAGGTCGGCCTGCTCCATCCCGGCCACGTCCCGAGCCGACGGGCGCCACTCGTGCGGATCGCTGCCGTTGGGCATCACCACCTCCACGCGCGCGCGGTCCCCCACCGCCTGGCGCACGATGGCGCCCAGCACCGGCGTGGTGGCCACGATCAGCGGCGCGTCAGCCGCCGCGGTCGGGGTGGTGGCCGCCGTGCCGTCCCCACCGCCCCCGCATGCCGCGAGGGTGACGGGGGCCACCACCACGGCCATCGCGGCGGCAACCTTGAGTGCATTCCTCATTCCCATTGGGCCAACCTATCCTAAATGAGAATGGTTCTCAACCTCATGAAGGGTCAGGGTCCCAGCGGCGGAGGATCTCCTCGCGCCGGCGACGGTTCTCGTCATCCTCGCTCCACTCCGCGGGCGCGGGCGCGTACGGCGAGGGGTGGCTGTCGCCCCAGAAGGCCCCGCGCCCCGGCAGGCCCAGCAGGGCCGCGAAGATGTCGTCCTCCTCCATTCCCGGCGCCGCCAGCGAACGGAAGACCAGATCGGGATCGGGCGGGATGCGCTCGTCGCGGGCCATCAGCCCTCCGCCCCGGCGGCCACGGGCTCCTCGCCCAGCTCCGCCCGCAGCACGCCCAGGCGGTCGCGCAGCTCGGCGGCCTGCTCGAACCGCAGCTCCTCGGCCGCGACCATCATCTCCTGCTCCACCTCCACCATGACGCGCCGGATCTCGTCGGGAGTGGCGCCCTCGGGCACCTGATGGGCCTTCTTCCCCGTGCGCCGCGATCCGCCGCCCCCGGTGAGCCCCAGGAACTCCACGATGTCCGACACGCCCTTGCTGATGCTCTCGGGCGTGATCCCATGCTCCTCGTTGTGCGCGCGCTGGATCTCCCGACGCCGGGAGGTCTCCCCCATGGCCACGCGCATGGCCTCGGTCTCGCGGTCGGCGTACATGAGCACGCGCCCGTTCACGTTGCGCGCCGCGCGACCGATGGTCTGGATGAGCGCCGTCTGCCCGCGCAGGAAGCCCTCCTTGTCCGCGTCGAGGATCGCCACCAGCGAGACCTCGGGCAGGTCGAGCCCCTCGCGCAGCAGGTTCACCCCCACGAGCACGTCGAACTCGCCCAGGCGCAGCTCGCGCACCACGCGGATGCGCTCGATGGCGTCGATGTCCGAGTGCAGGTAGCGGGCAGTGATGCCGGCGTCCACCAGGTAGTCGGTGAGGTCCTCGGCCATGCGCTTGGTGAGCGTGGTGACCAGCACCCGCTCGTCGGCATCCACCCGGGCGCGGATCTCCGCGATGAGATCGTCCACCTGGTTCTCGGTGGGCCGCACGTCCACCTCGGGATCCACCAGCCCGGTGGGCCGGATGATCTGCTCGACGATGCGCGATGAGTTGCCGCGCTCGAACTCCCCGGGGGTGGCCGACACGAACACCACCTGGCCCACGCGCTCGAGGAATTCCTCGAGCCGGATGGGGCGGTTGTCGGCGGCCGACGGCAGGCGGAAGCCGTGCTCGACCAGGGCCATCTTGCGCGAGCGGTCGCCCTCGTACATGCCGCGCAGCTGCGGCACGGTGTTGTGCGACTCGTCGATGAAGCACAGGAAGTCGGGCGGGAAGAAGTCGAGCAGCGTGGCCGGCGGCTCGCCCGGCGCCCGGCCGTCGAGGATGCGCGAGTAGTTCTCGATGCCCGAGCAGAAGCCCACCTCGCGCAGCATCTCCATGTCGTACTCGGTGCGCTGCCGCAGGCGGTGGGCCTCCACCAGCTTTCCCTGGGCGTCGAACAGCGCGCAGCGCTCCTCGAGCTCGTCGCGGATCTCGCTGACCGCGCGCTCGAGGGTGTCCTGCGGGGTCACGTAGTGGGTGGCCGGGTAGATGGCCGCGTACTGCAGGTCGCCGAACACCTCGCCGGTGACCGGATGGAAGTGCGTGATGCTCTCGATCTCGTCGCCGAACATCGACACCCGGTAGGCCGTCTCGGCGTTGACCGGCTGGATCTCGAACACGTCGCCGCGCGCGCGGAAGCGGCCGCGCTCGAGCACCATGTCGTTTCGCTGGTACTGCACGTCGACCAGCCGGCGGAAGATGTCGTCACGGGACACCCGGGCCCCCGCCTCGAGCATCACGAGGCGCTCGGCATAGCGCTCGGGCGACCCCATGCCGTAGATGCACGACACCGACGCCACGATCACCACGTCGCGCCGGGTCAGCAGCGCCGCGGTGGCTGCGTGCCGGAGGCGGTCGATCTCGTCGTTGATCGAGGCGTCCTTCTCGATGTAGGTGTCGCTGGACGCGATGTAGGCCTCGGGCTGGTAGTAGTCGTAGTACGAGACGAAGTACTCCACCGCCGCGCCCGGCAGGTACTCGCGGAACTCGTTGCACAGCTGGGCCGCGAGGGTCTTGTTGTGCGCGATCACCAGGGCCGGCCGACCCGACCCCGCGATGATGTTGGCCATGGTGAAGGTCTTGCCCGAGCCCGTGACGCCCAGCAGCGTCTGGAACCGCTCGCCGGCGCGCAGGCCCTCGTCGATGGCGGCGATGGCCTTGGGCTGGTCGCCCGTGGGCGGATGGGCATCCGAGATCGTGTAGTTCGCGGGCTCCATCGCCTGCGATTCTAGGGCTAGCCTTGGCCCGATCGGCCATGCGAACGGAAGGCGGAACATGCCGCGGGCGCTCATCCACACCATGCTGCGGATCCTCGACGAGGACCGCTCCCTGGCCTTCTACCGGGCACTCGGGTTCGAGGAAACCAGCCGCAAGCGCGTGGGCGGCGACACCGCCACGGTGATCTTCCTGGCGCTGCCGGGAGACGGCGAGCGCCTGGAGCTCACGCTGAACGACGGCCGTACGGAGCCCTACGAGCTGGGCGAGGCCTATGGGCACATCGCGCTCTCGGTGGACGACATGCAGGCCGAGCTCGACGACCTCGCCACCCGGGGCATCACCCCGGAGAAGCCGCCGTACGCCTCGCGCCCGGGCGGTTCCACCATCTGCTTCATCCGCGATCCGGACGGCTACCGCATCGAGTTGGTGGAGGTGCGCAGGGGCTGACGCCCCGCGCTGCTACGCTCGCGTCAACAGGGGAGCCGCACCGCGGCTGAGAGGAGGCACACCGCCTCGACCCTATGAACCTGATCTGGGTAATGCCAGCGAAGGGAGTGGATGTGCCGCACGGGCACGACATATGGGTGACCGGCGCCTCCCTCCGCCTGGGCGACGACCCGCCCGTGGACGTGCTCGGGGGCGTCGACCTCCATGCCGCGGGCGGCGAGGTGACCGCCATCGTGGGCCCGTCCGGGTGCGGCAAGAGCACCCTGCTCGATGCCATCGCGGGGCTGGTCCCGCTCGAGCACGGAACCGTGCGCACCGGCGGCGATGTCGCCCTCATGCCCCAGCGCGACGCGCTGATGCCCTGGCTGACCCTGCACGAAAACGTGGCCATGGGGGCGCGTCTCGGGGGCACGGGCACCGACGCGGCGGACGACGCCGCGGCGGACGCCCTGGAGCGCCTGGGCCTGACCGGGTTCGCGCGGCACTACCCGCACGCGCTCTCGGGCGGGATGCGCCAGCGCGGGGCGCTGGCCCGCACGCTGCTGTCGCGTCGCTCCACGTGGCTGCTCGACGAGCCCTTCGGGGCGCTCGACGCGCTCACGCGGTCGGACATGCACGGCGTGCTGCGCCACCTGCACGCGGAGGCGCGGCCCACCATCCTGCTGGTCACGCACGACATCGGCGAGGCGGTGGCCCTGGCCGGGAGGGTTCTGGTGGCGGGGCCGCGCCCCATGCGGATCGTGGACGCCATCCCGGTGGACGCGTCCGAGCCCCAGGCCACGGCATCCGCCGTGATGGACGCCCTGCGGCGGGCGGGGGCGGTGGCGTGACCACCGCCCGCACGCGCGCCGCCGCCGGCACGCCGTCCCGCCCGGGCCCGCGCCGGTCGATGCGCCCGGCGCGGGTGGCGCTTGCGGTGGCGCTGCCCCTGCTCGTGCTCGTGGCCTGGCAGTTGGTCAGCTGGATCGCCTCCCCGCGCGAGTGGATGCTGCCGTCGCCCGCCGCCGTGGGGCAGGCGGCCTGGGGCGCACGCGATCGCCTGTGGTTCCACGCGCAGTGGACGGTGCTCATCGCCGTGATCGGGCTGCTGCTCGCCGTGGCCCTCGGGTCGGCCATTGCCTACCTGATCGCCCGGAGCCGCATCGCGCGGCTCGCCCTCTACCCCTGGGTGGTGGTGAGCCAGGTCATCCCGTTGGTGGCACTGGCTCCGCTGCTGGTGCTGTGGTTCCCGCCGTTCGTCGCCATCGTGGCGCTCGCCGTGCTGATGAGCATCTTCCCGGTGGTGGTGGCGGGAGTGGATGGCCTTCGCGGAACCGATCCCGACCTGGTGCGGGCCGCCCGCGGCCTCGGCGCCGATGAGGGCTGGGCGTGGCGCCATGTGCGGGTTCCCGCCGCCCTGCCGCGCCTGTTCACGGGCATCCGCCTGGCGGCGGTGTTCGTGGTATCGGGAGCCGTGGTGGGCGAGCTGGTGGCGTCCGACCGCGGCCTCGGCGCCCTCACCCGGCTGAGCGCCGGGCAATTCGAGACGCCGGTGACCTTCGCCGGCGTCGTGCTCCTGGCCCTGATCGGGCTGGCCCTCTTCGGCGCGGTCGCCCTGGCCGAACGCGCCGCATTGCCCTGGACCCGACGCGCCACGCGACGCGGGTCATGAACCGTCACCACGAAGGGAGACACATGCGCACCATGCGCGCAGTTGCCGCACTCACCACGTCCATCGTCCTTGCCCCGGCACTCCTCGCCGGCTGCGGCGGCTCGGACACCGCGTCCACCACGCCCACCCGCACCGGGCCCGTGGAGAAGGTGTCGCTGGTGCTCGACTGGTTCCCCAACGCCGACCACGCGGGCATCTACATGGCCACGTCGACGGGGCTCGACCGGGCGCAGGGCGCCGACATCGCCCCGTCGGTGCCGAGCGACCCCACCACCACCCTCACGGCGGTGGCCGCCGGCAAGCGGGACCTGGGCATCACCTACGCGCCGGAGCTCCTCATCGCCCGCTCCAAGGGCGTGCCGGTGAAGGCCGTTGGCGCCATCGCGCAGGTGCCCCTCAACTCCATCATCGCCCGGTCCGACCGCGGCATCAGCCGGCCCCGGGACCTCGAGGGCAAGGTGGTGGGCATTGCCGGCGTGCCCAGTGACCGGGCGCTCCTCGACACCGTCGTGAAGGCCGACGGCGGCGACCCCGCGAAGGTCCGGACGAAGGTGGTGGGCTACAGCCTGTCGCCCGCGCTGGCGTCCGGCACGGTGGATGCCGTCATCGGCGCGTACTGGAACATCGAGGGCCCGGACCTGCGGATGAAGGACGTGCCGATCACCGTGATGAAGCTCGACGACCACGGCGTTCCGCGCTACGACGAGCTGGTGCTGGTGACCTCGGAGGACGCCATCCGGGACCGTCCGCAGGCCATTCGCGCCGCGCTCGCGGGCATCGCGGCGGGACAGGCCGCCGCGGTGGCCGACGCCGGTGGCGCGGTGGCCGCGCTCGAGAAGGCCAACCCGGACATCGCGAAGGCCGTCCTCCCGGCACAGGTGGCCGACAC
Source organism: uncultured Bifidobacterium sp. (assembly GCA_964514615.1). GTDB lineage: Bacteria > Actinomycetota > Thermoleophilia > Miltoncostaeales > Miltoncostaeaceae > SYFI01. Next base: position 14,988 of record CAZEUE010000014.1, read on the forward strand.
CATCCCGGCGCTGGTGCCCGAGGGGAGCGCGCCGCTCCGCATGGACACCGCGCAGTGGGATGCACTGGCCACGTGGATGACGGACAACGGCCTGGTAGAGGGCGAGGTCTCGGGGTCGGACGCCGTGGACGCGTCGCTGCTGCCGGAGGAATCGCGATGAGCGATGGGGTATTCCCCCTCATCGTCGAGACCGGGCTCGGCGTCGACCTGACCGGCGACAACGCCACCACGGCTGCGGTGCGCGCGGTGGAGGACGCCATCCGCCGGGTGCTGTTCCCGCGCATGCGCGACCTGCTGCCCGGTGGCGACCGGGCCAACATGCGCGTGGAGGCGACCATCGCCGTGCCCGGTCCGGAACGCGTGGACCTGCAGGCCGTGCGGGAGCGGTTCCCGTACGGGGCCGTGAGCGTGAACGCGGTGGACGGCGGGCATCGGCAATCCAACGGGCTTGTGGACGACCATGGCGCCGAGGGCGTGATCCTCGTGGCCGTTGCGGTGATCGCCGTGGGGTGGTGACCTAGAGCGGCGTGCCGGAGCGGAGGGTCACGCCCAGGTGCTCGCGCAGCATCAGGGCGATCAGGCGCTCCGCCCCGGCCGCCGAGCCGGCATCCACGCACTCGTGCGCCCCGGCAAGCGGACGGGCCAGCAGCGCCACCAGCGCATCCGCCGCGGCAGGGTCGAGCCGCTCCGCGCCCGAGCCCACAAGGCAGGCGTCGCACACGCCCCCGCCCGCGGGGGGCGAGAATCCCGAAAGTGGTGGCGGCCCCCCGCAGGCCGCGCACGACGCGAGGTGCGGCACCAGCCCCGAGGCCGCGAGCAGCTTGGCCTGCGTGCCGATCACCACGGGGTCCAGCCGCGGCTCACCCGTGCCGGGTGGAGCCTGGGCGATGAGCGCCAGCGCGCGCGTGACCAGGTTGAACGCCGCCTCCGCCTCCTCGTGCTCGGGCACCACCCGGAGCGCGGCCTCGAGCACGCATCCCGTCGCGCGCAGGCGGTAGCCATCCATCCAGAGCCCGGCGCCCGCGTCGATGACCTGCGTGGAGCGGAGGCCCATCAGGTCGCCGCGGCCCTGCGCCAGCGATGCGTGCAGCCGCACGCCGGGCTGAAGGCGCCCGCCCTGGCGCGACCGCGCTGACCGCGCGCCCTTGGCGATGGCCGACACCCGGCCGAGCGCAGGGGTGAGGAGCGCGAGGATGGCGTCGGCCTCGCCATAGCGCAGGGTGCGCAGCACCACGGCCTCGGTCTCGATGGTCGCCACGGTACAAGTGTCGCACCCGGCGCGGATCGCCTACCCTCAGGCGCATGGCCGACGTCACCGTCTATACCACCGAGAGTTGCCCCTTCTGCATGCGGGCCAAGGCCCTGCTCGACCACAAGGGCGTGGCCTATGACGAGGTGTTCATCTCGCGGTCCGACCACGATGGCCGCGACCGGCTGGTGTCCGAGACCGGGGGGTTCACGTTTCCCCAGGTGATCATCAACGGCACCGTGGTGGGTGGCTGGGACCAGTTGTCCGCGCTCGACCAGCGCGGCGACCTGGACCCCCTGCTGGCCTAGGCACGCGTCTGCAGGTCGGCGGCGCTGGGCACGCCGCGCACAGGGGTGGCCTGCCGCACGGCGTCGCGGGCCGCCGCGGCCGCCATCTCGGCGGCGGCGTTCCCCACCACGATCGGGTTGGCGTCGTGCACGCCGGTGGCGACGGCGAACGCGATGTCCCCGTCGAGCGCGGTGCCGTAGGGGGCGATGGCACGCGCCAAGCCGGCGTGCGCCTGGCGGGCGAGCAGCGTGCAGCCCGCCTTGTCGATGCGCGCGTCGGTGGCCACCACGCACAGGGTGGTGTTGCCCATGTCGGCGAGCCGCGCATGACGCGCCGCGCCGTCGAGCATCTCGCGCCGGGCATCCACGAAGCCGCGCCCGTCCTCCCACGCCCCGGCCAGCACCTCCCCGTGCTCATCCAGCACGTCGCCGAATGCGTTCACCGCGACCAGGGCCGCGACCGTGGCGCCCCCGGCCAGGCGCGTCGATGCCGCACCCAGGCCGCCCTTGCACCAATGTTCGCGGCCATGGCACTTGCCCACGGTGGCGCCCGTTCCGGCACCCACGCTGCCCACGGCATGCGGACCACCGGACGCCGCCTCGGCGGCCAGGCGGCCCTCGGTGGCCCCCGGTCGACGGGCGTTGCCGCTGATTCCCAAATCGAACAGCGCGGCGGCCGCGACGATGGGCACCAGCGCGATCCCGGTGTCCACGCCCAGCCCCTGCTCCTCGCACCACGCCATCACCCCACTGGCGGCGTCGAGGCCGAAGGCGCTCCCCCCCGACAGCACGATGGCCGACACCACCGGCACGGTGGCCTCGGGGCGCAGCAGGTCGGTCTCGCGGCTCGCGGGGCCCCCGCCGCGCACGTCCACGCCGCCGCAGGTCCCGGGCGGCAGGATGATGGCCGTGCAGCCGGTGCCCGCCTCGGCGTCGGTCCAGTGCCCCACCCGGATGCCCGCGACGTCGGTCAGCATGTGCTCTCCCCCGGCTCCGGCTGGCACCGCGGGCACCAGTAGGTGCCGCGCTGGGCCACCACTCCCTTCTGGATGGTCGTACGACAGCGGGGGCACGGCTCGCCGCGCCTGCGGTGCACCAGGAAGAGGTCCTGCATGCCTCCGCGTCCGCCGTGGGCGTCACGGTACCGGTCGAACGACGCTCCTCCCACGGCGATCCCCATGCGCAGGCGGTCGCGTATGGCCCGGTGCAGGCGCCGCACCTCGTCCGCGGTCAGGGACCCGCCCGGGCGCCGCGGATGCACCCGGGCACGGAACAGGGCCTCATCGGCATAGATATTCCCGACCCCGGCCACGATGCGCTGGTCGAGGATGAGGCCCTTCACGGCTGCCGTCCGCCCGCGCAACGCGTCCCCCAGCGCGCGCGCGGTGAAGCGGGGCGACATGGCGTCCACGCCCGTGCGACCGCCCCAGGCGCGCGCCCGCGCGGCCCGCCCGGGTGGCAGGAACCACGCGCGGCCGAAGCGCCGGGGGTCGGTGAAGGCGATCACCGACCCGTCGTCCATGCGCAGCACGGCCCGCATGAACGGCGGCGGGTCGTCGGGCTCGCGGGGCATCCACAGCAGCTGGCCGGTCATCCGCAGGTGCAGCGCCAGGGCCTCGCCATCGTCCAGTTCCGCCATGAGGTACTTGCCCGTGCGGCGGAACTCGCGGATGCACCGCCCGCACAGGCGCCGCTCGAACAGCCGTGGGTCCTCCGGGTCCACCAGCAGGGGGTCGAGCACGGTCGCCCCGGCCACGCGGCGCCCGGCCACGTGCTGCTGCAGCTGCCGCCGTATCGTCTCCACCTCGGGGAGCTCGGGCATCAGCCCCCCACCACGACCGCGCGCTCGAGCATCCCCTCCGCGCGCCGCGCCATCCAGTCGTCCGACCCCACGATGCGCGCCAGCACGTCGCCGCGGGCAACCCGGTCGCCCGGGCGCACCGCAATGCGCACGCCCACCGCGGGATCGATGACCTGACCGGGGTCGAGCCGGCCGGCCCCCAGCCATCGCGCGGCAGCGCCGACGAGCCCCGCGTCGACTGACTGCACGACGCCGGCGGAGCCCACGGCGACATCGCGGCGCACGTTCCCGCGCGGGAGGAGCCCGGGGCGGGCCACCACCGCGGGGTCGCCCCCCTGCGCCGCGATCCACCGCTCGGCCGTGGCGGCGGCGCGGCCATCGTCCAGCACGGCGCGGGCCGCGCGCGGCGTGCCATCGAGCCCGGCGGCACCCAGTGCCGCGGCCGCAAGTTCGGTGGCGGCGTCCGCGAGGGCGGGATCACCCCCGCCGGAGAGCACCTGGAGTGCGGCCTCCATCTCGAGCACGTGCCCCGCAACCCCGGCCAGGGGCACATCGCGGAGCGCCGGCAACGCCGCCACGGCCCGGTTCCACTCGGCACCGAGTGCGGAGACCAGCTCGCATGCCGCACGGGCATGGTCGAGGTCGGGCAGGAGTGCGCCCGACCCGGCCGGCACCTGCACGGCCAGCGTCCCCGCGCCGCCGCTGATGCCGCGGGCCGCCGCGGCCACCGCCACCACGACGTCGCCCTCGGCCGTCGCGGTGGCGTCGCGGAGTGCCGCGAGCCTGCGCTCGGCAGGGACCAGGCGATCCCCGGCCTCGGCGATGACGATTCCCGCATCACGCGCCTGGGCCACCCACTCCCCGATGGGCATCACCGGGCGCATTCCGGGCACCGCCGCCGTGGCCTCGAGCACGCCCCCCACATGGGCGATGGTGCGCGAGCCGATGGACGCCACGACGGCCCCGGACGCGGCGGCGATGCAGGAGGCCACCACGACCAGCGCCGAATCACCCACGCCCCCGGCGCTCCGGATGTCCACCGTCGTCCCGAGGCTGGCGAGCTCCAGGCGATCGCCGCTTCCCAGGAGGGCCCGTACCACCGCGAGGGAGGCGTCGTACGGGACCCCCCGCAACCCGGCCGTGGCGCACCACGACGCCATCTGGGCATCCGAGGCCGCGCCGCTCATCCAGGCGCCCACCAGCGCGGCGATGTCGGCGGGATCCACGTCCTCGCCACGGCGCGTGCGCTCGAGTACCTCGAGTGTGGGCAGCGAAACATCCACGGGCGGCGACGCTAGCAAGGGGTGCTAGGTTCATCGCATGCGCCGATCAGCCGTGCTGGCGGTTCCCCTTTCCATCGCCGCGCTGTCACTGCCCGCCTGGGCCGCAGCGCAGCAGTCACAGGGGACCACAACAGGGAGTACAGCCCCCGCGGCGGGGACCACCACCGCGCCCGTTCCGACGTACAACGGGCCGCCACGCCTGTCGAAGTTGCGCCTGGCCTCGACCGTCAAGGCGCAGCAGGGCCATGCGCGGTTCCTGCTGGGCCTGCGCACCGCCGGACCCGCCACGATCACCATCAAGATCACCAGCCTGAAGGACAAGAAGGTCGTGCGCACCATCACGGTGCCCAAGGACCGGGCGCAGGGCGCCGCGTGGTTCCTGGTGCAGGCCGTGAATGACCAGGGCTACCAGCTGCCCAACGGGCGCTACCGCGCCGCCATCACGGCCACCGACGCCCGCGGGCGCACGTCGAACCGCCTCCAGAAGGCCTTCCGCCTGCAGCTGACCGCCCCGCGTGGCCGCATCGATGGCTTCACGGTGCCCAACCTGCCGGCCATCGCCCGCCAGCTCCGCATCCCCGAGGGCGGGCAGCTCGTGGTCGCCCTCGCCCCCAAGGGCATCCTGGTCACCGCGGGCCTGCGCCGCGGCGACGTCATCACCAAGGTGAACAACGTCGAGGTGACGACCCCCGGGCAGTGGGCCGCGGCCCTGAAGGCCCTGCCCGCCGACACGGCGGTGCCCATCGAGTTCCGTCGCGGCGCGGAGCCGCGCACCGGCACCATCCAGGTGCCGCCCGACTGGAACCCCGCGCCCGATTTCACGAGGGTGTTCACCACCATCCTGCGGCGCGAGAAGAGGCCCAAGCTGGGCTACCTCCTGGCATACGTGCGTGATCGCATCGACGTGGGCAAGGTCAACGTGGCCCAGGCCCAACTCGACAAGTGGCCGCGTGGCCTGCGCCGGACGGCCGTCGGCCACCTCGCCCAGGGCGAGATCATGCTGGCCCGAAACGACCTGAACGGTGCCCTCGACGCATGCGAGAAGGCCGCGGCGAAGGACCCCAACCTGGCGCCGGCGCTGCTGTGCCAGGGCCTGTCCCTATCGCGCCTCGACCGCACCACCGACGCGGTCCCGGTGTTCCAGGCGGCCGTCACGGCCGACCCGGGCAACGCGGTGGCACAGGCATTCCTCGCCTACGCGCTGATCACTGCCGGGCAGTTCGAGCCGGCCATCGCGGCGGCCACGCAGGCCGTGGCGCTGGATCCCAACTACGAGGACGGCCCCATCGCGCTGGGCCTGGCACTCATCTCGTCCGGGCAGAAGGCCAAGGGCGTGGCGCAGCTCAAGAAGGGCCTGCGCTTCATGTCCGACCAGAAGCGCGCCGACCAGCTGATCGCGGACAACCTCGACCCGAACGCCTGACCGGCCGTCGACCGGGGGCTAGAGCTCCCCGGTCGGGTCGGCCTCCTCCTCGTCCTCCCACCGGCGGCGGCCGGTTGAGCGCGTGCCCATCTGCACGAACAGCACCACGCTGACGATGCCGATGATCAGGCCGATCCAGAACTGCCACATCACCAGCGGGTTGCCGCTGAAGATGCCGAACAGCAGGAGGACGGCGATCACGGCCACCAGGGCGATGAGGCGCTGACGGGGCGGGGCGAGCTGCACCACCCAGGGCGCGGCAAGCGAGATGATGAGGAGCAGTATCGAGCTCATGTCTCCAACCGGGTCGGGGAGCACCGCGCGCGCGGAGCCGTCTTCCGGCGGCAGAGGGTAGCGGAGACAGCCGCGCCCCCGCAGCCGCGCCCGTGACCGCTAGCCTCGCGCAGTGATCGCCATCGGCCTCCACCTGATGCAGGATGCGCGCCGCGAGGACGCCCCGGGGCGCTCGGCCGTCGCGCTGCTGACCCCTGACATGCGTCTGTCAGGGGTCACGATGT
>CAZEUE010000015.1:0-20159 GCA_964514615.1 uncultured Bifidobacterium sp.
CGATGGTACTCCGGACTCACGTCCGCGGGAGAGTAGGTCGCCGCCGGGATTCATCACCAGAAGGGCCGCCACGGGGCGGCCCTTCGTCGTTGCCCGCCCGACGCCCGCCGCCGGCGAGTACCATCGCCGCCGTGTCCTTGGCCGCCGCGAAACCGTCCGTCGTCGTCGTCGGCGGTGGCCTCGCCGGGCTCACCGCGGCGCTCCGGCTTGCCGAGGCCGGTTACGTGGTGACCGTCCTCGAGGCCGAGGGTCGCGTGGGCGGTCGCGCGCGCACCCTGGAGGTGGGCGGCGAGCCCGTGGACCGCGGGTTCCAGTCGGTGTTCACGGCGTATCCGCGCACGCGGGCGTTGATCCGCGACATCGGCATGACGCCCCGCGATCTGGTGGCGTTCGACCGTGGTGCCGTGGTGCACGACGGCGCGCAGTGGGCGAGGATGAGCCCCTCCCCGGCGGGGGTGGCGCGATTCCCCTGGTTCCGGCCGGGCGACGTGGTGCGCCTGGCCCGGCTGGGGGCAGAGGTGGCCGGGGCGCCCGACGCCGCGCTCCTCAGCGGGCACGAGCGCGAGGAGGACATCGCCGGCTACCTCGGTCGCCTGGGCTTCAGCGAGACGTCGGTCGAGGGCTTCTTCCGGCCGTTGTTCGGGGTGATCACGGCGGACCCGGCGCTGTCGTCCGACGCGGGCTACTTCCGGTGGCTGCTGAAGATGTTGTTGAGGGGGCGGGCAGTGGTGCCCGTGGAAGGGCACGGGATGATCGCTGCATGGGCCGCGGCTCGGGTAAGGCAATTGGGCGGCACGGTGCGCACGGGGTGCCGCGTGGACGGCATCCGCACCGACCCGGACGACCGCGGAACGGTGACGGGAGTGCAGGTGTCGGGTGGGGAGTGGCTCGAGGCGGATGCCGTGGTGGTCGCCGCAGGCGCAAATGCGGCACGGGCGCTGGTGCGGGACCTCGATCGGCAGGCGGCGCGCGACCTCGACCTTGTGCCCCGCGGCGTGACGACCCTGGTGTACGAGCTCGCGGGGTCGTTCCACTCCGGCAGGACGATCGTGCTGAATGGCGCGCCGCGCGACGGCGCGCCGCGCATCGACCTGGTCTGCCAGGAGTCGAACCTGCTTCGCCCGGGACCGGGCAGGGGGGTGCGCCTGCTTGCAACGGCGGTGCATGGCGAAGGGGGTCGGCCGGACCCGGGCGCGCTGGAGGCGGCCATGGCCGAGCGCGCAGAGTCGTGGAATCCGGGCTTCGGATGGCGAGCGCACGCACGACTTGCGGAGGTGGTGGAGCACCCGGCTGCCCAGTTCGCCGTTCCGCCTGGGGTGCGGGACGACCTGCCGGACGTCGCAACCGGGATCGAAAACCTGCTCCTCGCGGGTGATTTCACGATGCATCCGTCGATCGAGGGGGCGGTGTCGAGCGGTGAGCGCGCGGCCGCAGTGGTGGCCCGGCGTCTGTCCGACGCCGTGGCACGGGGGCACTGACAGCATGTCAGCGGGCCCGGCACGATGGGACGCGGGCCGGGGTGCGGTGCGCGCGCGCCTCCCGGCGCTTGCGGCCGAGTCGTACCTCAACACCGGCGGAGCGGGTCCCCTGCCCGACGTCGCCGCCGATGCCATGCGGCAGGTGATCGAGGCGCAGCTTGGCCGGGGCAGGATGAGTGCCGCGACCGTTGATCAGTGCCGGGCGCGCGAGGCCGCGGCGCGCGCGGCGGTGGGGCTCGTCGTGGGGCGGCCCGCCTCGGAGGTGGCGTTGTTCCAGAGTTCCACCCACGCCATGAACGCGGTCATCTGGGGGCTCGGGCTCCGGCGGGGCGACAACGTGGTGACGACCGGGATGGAGCACCCGGGTCTGGTCGTGCCCCTTGCGATTGCGTGTGCCCGGGCGGGCGCCCGGATGAACCTCATCGAGGTGGGCGATGGCAGCGGCCCCCTGGAGGAGGTGGTGGGCCGGGCGTGCACCGCCCGGACCCGGCTGGTGGCGCTGTCGCACGTGTCGTGGATGACCGGTGCCGTGCAGGACGTGGCCGGAGCGGCCCGGGCGGCGCGGGCGGTGGGCGCCCTCGTGCTGGTGGACGGGGCGCAGGGCGCGGGTGCCTGCGAGGTGGATCCCCTCGGCTGGGATATCGACGCCTATGCACTGCCGGCGCAGAAGTGGCTGCTCGGCCCGGAGGGCGTGGGCGCCCTGTGGGTGCGACCGGAGGCCATGGACCGCGTGGGCCTCTCGGTGTCGGGGTATGAGACCGGGGAGGGTCACGGGTGGGATGGTTCGGTGGCCATTTATCCGGATGCCCGGCGCTATGAGGTGTCCACGTTCCCGCAGGTGCTCCTGGCAGGCTGGACGGCGTCCATCGAGTGGCTGGCCGGCATGGGCTGGGACCGGGTGCACGGTGCCACCGCGCAGGCGGCGGCGGCATGCCGGGATGCCCTGTCGGACGTGCCCGGCGTGCGGGTGGACCCTCCCGCGGCGTCGGCCTCGGGGCTCGTGGCGTTCTCGGTGGCCGGCCAGCCCGCGGAGCAGGTGGCAGAGGGGCTGGCCGCGCGCGGGGTGATCGTGCGCTGGCTGCCCGATCCCGGCGGGCTGCGGGCGTCGTGCGGGTTCTTCACGAACGCAGGGGATATCGAGCGTCTCACGGAGGGCTTGGCCGAACTCGCGGCGTGTTAGCGTGCCCGGCCGTGAGCCAGCAGTTCGTGATCCAGGGCGGGCACGCGCTGGCCGGCACCGTTACCCCCACGGGTAACAAGAACGCCGCCCTGCCGATCCTCGCCGCAATCCTCCTCACCGACGAGGAGGTCATCCTCGAGAACGTCCCGGACATCCTGGACGTGCACGCGATGCTGGCCATCCTGGACGACATCGGCGTGTCCGTGCGCGAGGACGAGGATGGCTCGCTGGCCTTCCGGGCCGACGCCATCCGCAGCACCGACCTCGATCCCGAGCTGTGCCGCCGGATCCGGGCGTCGGTGCTCTTCGCAGGGCCCCTCCTCGCCCGTGCCGGATCGGTGCGGCTTCCCCTGCCCGGCGGCGACTTCATCGGGCGCCGGCGCATCGATACGCACCTCATGGCATTCCGTGCCCTGGGGGCCGACATCGACACGCCCGACCGCGCGTACCAGATGACCCAGTCGGGGCTGGAGGGGGCCGAGATCTTCCTGGACGAGGCGTCCGTGACGGCCACGGAGAACGTGCTGATGGCGGCGGTGCTCGCGTCGGGCCGCACCACCATCCTGAATGCCGCATGCGAGCCGCACGTGCAGGACCTCGCGAACTTCCTGGTGGCCCTCGGTGCCCGCATCGAGGGCATCGGCACCAACCGGCTCATCATCGATGGGGTGGAGCGGCTGCACGGGGGGCGGTTCCGGATCGGGCCCGACTACATCGAGATCGCGTCGTTCATCGGGCTGGCGGCGATCACGGGGTCGGACCTCACCATCTCGGAGGCCCGCCCCGACGACATGCGGATGATCCTGCTGGGCTTCGGGCGCCTCGGCATCGGGGTGGAGTGGATCGGGGACGGCGCGCTGCGCGTGCCGCCCGAGCAGTCGCTCGAGGTCATCCAGGACGAGGGCGGGGCCATCCCCAAGATCGACGACGGCCCGTGGCCGGCGTTCCCCGCGGACCTCACGTCCATCGCCACTGCCGTCGCCACGCAGGTGCGGGGCGAGGTGATGATCTTCGAGAAGATGTTCGAGAACCGTCTCTTCTTCGTGGACAAGCTCGTGGCCATGGGCGCGCGCATCATCTTGTGCGACCCCCACCGCGCCGTGGTGAGCGGGCCCGCGCAACTGTACGGCGAGCGCGTGGAGAGCCCCGACATCCGCGCCGGGATGGCCATGCTCATCGCCGGCCTGGCTGCGAGCGGGACCACCACCATCGGCAACATCGGGCAGATCGATCGCGGCTACGAGCGCATCGACGAGCGCCTGCGCGCCGTGGGGGCCCGCATCGAGAGGGTGGACGACTAGGCCATGACCGAGCCCGTGCCACTCCCGGCCGGGGTTCGCGACGTGCTGCCGGTGGAGGCGGCGGAGCTGCGGGCCCTGGGCGACGCGCTCGCCGGGGCCTTCCGCCTGTTCGGGTACCGCGAGGTGGAGACTCCCATCATCGAGCTGGCCGACGTGCTGGACCGTGCCGACGAGGACGGGCTGGGCCGGGCCTACCGGCTGTTCGATGACGACGGCCGGGTGATGGTGCTGCGGCCCGATCTGACCATTCCCATCGCGCGACTGGTGGCCACCCGCATGGGTGACCACCCGGACCCCGTGCGCGTGTCCTACAACGCCATGGCCGTCCGGCCGCCGGCGTCGGGGAAGATCGAGGGGGCCGAGCAGCGCCAGGCCGGCATCGAGTTGGTGGGCGCCGCGGGGCCCGATGCGGATGCCGAGGTGATCAGCGCGCTCGCCGCCGCCCTCGCCGCCGCCGGGGTGCCGGAGGCACGCATCGCGGTGGGGTCGGTGGCGATCGTGTCCGCCGTGCTGGACGGCGCCGGCGCCGATGGGCCGTCGCGTGATGCGCTGTGGGCAGCGCTCCGCGGGCGCAGCGTGGTGGACTGGCGGAGCGCGGTCGCCGCGCTGGGCGCCGACGGCGAGGCCGGTGCGGTCCTCGCCGAGCTGCCGGCGCTGCGCGGCGGCACCGAGGTGATCGACCGCATCGCGGGCGCGTTCCCGGGTGCCGCCACGGAATGCGCCCGCCTGGGCGCCGTCCTCGACCTGGTGGCCGCAGGGGGCGCCGGGGCCCCCATGGTCGACATGGGCGTGGTTCGCGACTGGTCGTACTACTCGGGGCTGGTGATCGAGGCCTATGCGGCGGGTGCCAGCGCGCCCGTGGCCGTGGGGGGGCGGTACGACGGACTGGGCGCCCGCTTCGGGCGGCCACGCGCCGCTGTGGGCGTTGCGGTTGCCCTCGACCTCCTGCACCACGCGGTCGGGCGCGCCGCCGAGCGCGGTGACGCCGGCATCGTGCTGGTCGGGGGATCCGATGAGTTCATCCCCGCTGCCCGCGCGCTTCGTGCGGAGGGCGTGACCGTCGTGGGCGTGCCCGCGGCGTATGCCGACGCCGATGCCCTGGCGCTGGCGGACGGGCGCCGGTTCGTGGTGCGCCGCGGCGACGGGATGTGGACGGCGCGCGATGTCATCTCGGGGACCGATGCGGTCGTGGACGACCTCGGGGCGGGGCCATGGACGTGAGGGTGTGCGTGCCGCTGGGCGCGCTGTTCGACGAGTCGCTGGCGGCCCTCGAGGCCGTGGGCCTGCCGGTCGCGCCGCTGCGCGATGCCGGGCGCAGGCTCATCGTGGAGGTCCCGGGCGGACCCACGTACATCACCACGCGGCCCAGCGACGTTCCCACGTACGTCGAGAGCGGCGCGGCCGACCTGGGCATCGTGGGCCGTGACGTCCTGCTGGAGCGGCAGCCGGATGTCTACGAGCTGGCGGACCTCGGGTTCGGCGGATGCCGGATGTCGTGGTGCACTCGCGATGGCGACGACCCGACCCCGGTCGCGCTCGAGCGCTTCGGGGTGGTGCGCGTGGCCACGAAGTACGTCAACTGCGCCGAGAGGTTCTTCGCCGCCACGGGGCGCGCAGCGGAGATCGTGAAGGTGAACGGCTCGGTGGAGCTCGCGCCGCTCGTGGGCCTCGCGGACGGCATCGTGGACCTCGTGGCCACCGGGCGCACCCTGCGCGAGAATGGCCTGGTGGAGAGGGAGCCGATCTTCGAGTCGACGGCGCGCCTCATCGCCAACCGGGTCAGCCACAAGATGCGCGCGGACGAGATGGATCGCCTCGTGCGGGCATTCGGGGAGGCCACGGCATGAGCGGCGTGCGCCGGATCGCCATGCCTGCGGGCGGGGCCGCGGCCACGGCGCGGGGGCTCCGCCCGCAGGGGGGCGAGGGCCCCGGGGCGTCCGTGGCCGCGACGCTCGCCGATGTCCGTGCCCGCGGCGACGCCGCGGTGGTGGATGCCATCCGGCAGTTCGACTGCCCGGGGTATGCCCGGACCACGGCCCTGGTGGACGCCGACGCCCTCGCCGCGGCCGAGAGGGCGCTCGACCCGGTCCTGCGCGAGGCCATCCTGTATTCCGCCGACCAGGTGCGCGCGGTGTCCCGGGCAGGCCTGCCCCGGTCCGCGCGCGCAGAGCTGCCCGCGGGGCAGGTGGTGGACATCAGCGTGCTGCCGGTCGGGGCTGCCGGCGTGTATGCGCCGGGCGGGCGCGCCGCCTATCCGTCCAGCCTGATCATGGGGGTTGTCCCCGCGCAGGTGGCCGGGGTCGGGCGCATCGTGGTGGCCAGTCCCCCGGGGCCGGACGGCACGCCGCACCCCGTGGTCATGGCGGCAGCCGCCCTGCTGGGCGTGGACGAGGTGATCGCCGCGGGTGGCGCGGCGGCGATCGGGGCCATGGCGTTCGGCACGCAGTCCCTCGCGCCCGTGGACGTGATCACCGGTCCCGGCAACCCCTGGGTGCAGGAGGCCAAGCGCCAGGTGTTCGGCCTCGTGGGCATCGATTCGGTCGCGGGCCCGAGTGAGCTGGTGGTGCTCGCCGACGCGTCCGCCGACCCTGCGGCGATCGCGGCCGACCTGCTGGCGCAGGCGGAGCACGGTCCCGATTCGCCCAGCGTGCTCGCCGCGTGGGACCTCGCCGTGACCGACGCGGTGGAAGCCGCCCTTGCCGCCGCGGACCCGCCCCTTGGTAGCATCACGCTCGTCGACTGCCCGTCGCAGGAGGACGCCATCGTCCTTGCCGAGGCCTTCGCGCCGGAGCACCTGCAACTCGCCCTCGCCGGGGCCGGGGCCCTCGCGGGCCGTATCCGCCGTGCGGGGTGCGTGTTCCTGGGGCCGCTCGGCGCCACGGCGTTCGGCGACTACGTCGCCGGGTCCAACCACATCCTCCCGACGGGGGGCGCGGCGCGTCATGCGTCCGCCGTCGGGCCAGCCACCTACATGCGCCGCATGGCGCTCGTCGACATCCCGCAGGGCGCAGTGGATGCCCTCACACCGCACCTGGCGGCACTCGCCGACGCGGAGGGCTTTCCCGAGCACCGGCGCTCCGCACAGATCAGGTCGTCCACATGAGCAGAACCGCAAGCATCCGTCGCACAACCGGGGAGACCGACGTGGAGGTCCGCGTGGATCTCGACGGCACCGGCGTCGCCGAGGCCGTCACCGGCATCGGGTTCTTCGACCACATGCTCGTGCTGCTGGCGCGCCACTCGCTCGTGGACATCTCGGTCACCGCCTCGGGAGACCTCGAGACGGGCAGCCACCACACCGTGGAGGACACCGGCATCACGCTGGGGATGGCCCTCGACCAGGCGCTGGGTGATCGGAGCGGCATCGAGCGCTACGGCAGCGCGCTGGTGCCCATGGACGAGGTGCTCGTGCAGGCGGCGATCGACCTCTCGGGCCGGCCGTTCCTGTCGTTTGACGCATCGCTGCAGCCGATGGTGCTGGGCGGGTTCGAGACGGACCTGGTGGTCGAGTTCATGCGTGGCATGGCCAACTCGGCCCGCATGACCCTGCACGTGGACGTGCTGAAGGGCGGCGGGCCGCACCACGTGATCGAGGGGTGCTTCAAGGGCGTGGCGCGCGCGCTGCGGGCGGCGGTGGCCGTGAACCCCCGGGTGAGCGGCGTGCCGTCGAGCAAGGGCAGCCTGTGACCGAAGCGGTGTCGTGGCCACGGGTGGCCCTTCTGGACTACGAGATGAGCAACCTGCGGAGCGCCGGGAAGGCCCTGGAGCGGCTTGGCGCCCGCGTGCAGGTGGCCGCCCGCCCGGAGGACGTCGCGGGGGCGCAGGCCATCGTGCTTCCCGGCGTGGGGCGATTCGGGGCGGCCATGGAGCGCCTGCGCGCCCATGGGTTCGTGGACGTCCTCGCCGATGCGGCCACCAGGGCCACGCCCATCCTCGGCATCTGCCTGGGGCTCCAGCTCCTGTTCGACGAGAGCGAGGAAAGCCCGGATGTGGCTGGCCTCGGGCTGGTGCCCGGTCGCGTGGAGCGCCTGCGCACCGATCGCAAGGTCCCCCACATCGGCTGGAGCGAGGTGGCGTGGCGCCCCGGCTGCGCGCTGGCCCCGGCGGATGGAGGCCCGGCGGACCGCACCTACTACTTCGTGCACTCCTACGCGTGCGTGCCGCATGACGACGATGACGTCATGGGGACGGCGTCCCACGGAACAGGGTTCGTGGCCGCGGCGGGCCGCGGCGCGGTGGCCGGCGTGCAGTTCCACCCCGAGAAGTCCAGCGGGGCGGGGCTGGCGCTGCTGGGCCGCTGGCTCGACGGCGTCCGGCAGGGCGCGGCGGTGCCGGCATGATCGAGCTCTACCCGGCGATCGACCTGCGCGACGGCGCCGCCGTGCGCCTGGTGCAGGGCGACTTCGCGCGCTCGACGGTGTTCAACGAGGATCCCGTGGCGCAGGCACAGGCCTTCGCGCGCGAGGGCGCGACCAACCTGCACGTGGTCGACCTGGACGGCGCGCTGCAGGGGAATCCCATGCACGCGCCGATCATCGCGCAGCTGGCGGCCACCTTCCCGGGCACGGTGCAGCTGGGCGGCGGCCTGCGCGACCGCCCGGCGGTCGAGACGGCCATCGCCACGGGCGTGGACCGCGTGGTCGTGGGCACCGCCGTGATCGAGGACGAGGAATTCCTCCGCTGGGCCACGGGACGGCTGGGCGACCGGCTGGTTGTGGCACTCGACGCGCGCGATGGCAAGGTGGCCACCCACGGCTGGACGCAGGTGTCGGACCGCACGGCGGTGGACGTGGCAACCGACCTCGTGCGCACCGGAGTGCGGCACCTGCTCTACACGGATATCGGACGCGATGGCACGCTGGGCGGACCCAACCTCGAGGCGATGCGCAAGCTCTCCAGCGCCGCGCCGCCGCTCACGATCCTCGCATCGGGCGGCATCTCCTCCCTCGACGACCTCGTGGCCCTGGCGCGCATGGAGGTACCCAACATCCGGGGCGTCATCGTCGGCCGGGCGCTGTACGAGGGACGCTTCACGGTGGCGGATGCCATCGCCACCCTGGCCGCGGCCTCGGCATGATCCGGATCATCCCGTGCCTGGACGTCGACCGGGGGCGCGTGGTCAAGGGCGTCAACTTCGTGGACATCCGCGACGCCGGCGACCCGGTGGAGCTGGCCGCGCGATACGACGCGGAGGGCGCCGACGAGCTCGTGTTCCTGGACATCACGGCCACCCACGAGGAGCGTGACACGATCATCCACCTCGTCCAGCGAACGGCCGAGGAGGTATTCATCCCCTTCACGATCGGGGGCGGCCTGCGCACCGAGGACGACATCCGCGCGGTGCTCGCGGCCGGGGCGGACAAGGTCTCGCTGAACTCGGCGGCGGTCCGCGATCCCGATCTGGTCGAGAGGGCCGCAATGAGATTCGGTGATCAGTGCATCGTGGTGGCGATCGACGCCAAGCGACGCGCCGATCGGTCGGGCTGGGAGGTCTACCTGGCGGGGGGGCGTCAGCCGACGGGCCTCGAGGCCGTGGCGTGGGCCGCCGAAGCCGCGCGGCGCGGCGCGGGGGAGTTGCTGGTCACCAGCATGGACCGCGACGGGACGCAGGAGGGGTTCGACACCGATCTGCTGGCCGCGATCGCTGACGCCGCCCCGGTGCCCGTGATCGCCTCGGGCGGGGCCGGGACGCTCGGGCACTTCGCGCAGGCCGTCACGCGTGGACACGCCGACGCCGTGCTGGCGGCCTCCGTTTTCCACGATGGGGTCTATACCGTGGGAGAGGTGAAGGCCGCGATGGCGCGCGATGGCGTGCCGGTGAGGAGGTAGGCATGCCCAAGCGCGTGATCCGCACTGAGGACGCGCCCGCACCGGTGGCGGGGGCGCCCTACAGCCAGGCGATTGGCGCGCAGGGCGGCGAGGTGGTGTGGGTGTCCGGCCAGGTGCCGCTCGCGGCCTCGGGCGAGCTGGTGGCCACCGACGTCCCGGCCCAGACCCGGCAGTGCCTCGCCAATGTCGCCGCGGTGCTCGCCGCCGCCGGGGCGTCCATGGCCGACGTCGTGAAGACCACCGTGTACATGACCGACCTCGGGGCCTTCGGCGAGATGAACGCGGTCTACGGGGAGGCCTTCGGGGAGGCTCCGCCCGCCCGCGCGACAGTGGGCGTGGCGGCGCTTCCGGCCGGTGCCGCGGTGGAGATCGAGGCGGTCGCCGTGATCGGCGCCGCCGGGGTCATTCGGTGAAGTACCTGCGCTCCACCAGCACCTCCACGGCCATGCGGTCGAGGTAGACGGGCGCGTCGGAGATGGGGCGATCGGCGTTCGCGGGGTCCTCCGCCCATTGCCGCACCTCCTCCCGGATGCGTTCCGAGGCGGCGTGCAGCTCGTCGAGGGAGCACCCCTCCCAGCGGGCGATGGCATCCGCGAGGCCGTCGAGGGCCACCGGGGCGGCTGCGGTGAGGTTGGAGGCCACGTGATCGCTCATGGACACGATGCTAGCGCCGTGGCCGCAGTGGTCTCACGTGATCCCGTGCTGCCCCGCATCACGTGGCCGCCGGACGCCCCGCGCACCAGCCTTGTGGGTGGGGCGGTGCGCGATGCCCTGCTGGGAGTTCCCCACGGGCCGGACCTGGACCTCGTGGTGGAGGGCGACGCCATCGCGCTCGCCGGGATCCTGGGCCGTGCCCTCGCCGGGCGCGTGCTGTCGCATCCGCGCTTCGGCACCGCCCGCATCGAATTCGCGCATGGCCGCCACCTGGACCTGGTGTCCGCGCGCCGGGAGGAGTACGCGCGCCCGGGCGCGCTGCCGGACGTCTCGCCCGGTACCCTCGCCGACGACCTGCGCCGCCGCGACTTCACCGTCAACGCCATTGCATTCGTGCTGCATGGGGAAGAAGCGGGGACCATCCTCGATCCGCACGGCGGACGCGACGACATCGCCGCGGAGCGCATTCGCCTGATCCGGCACGGGGCCTTCGAGGAGGACCCCAGCCGCGTGGTGCGGGCCCTGCGGTATGCAGCGCGCCTGGGGTTCCGGATGGACGACCGCACCGAGGGCGAGGCGCGCCGTGCGGCGCCTGCCGTCGTCCTTGGCAGCAGCCGCGTGGCCGACGAGCTCGCACGGCTCCTGGAGGAGGACGCCGCCCCGGTCGCCCTGGCGATGGCCGAGGCACTCGGGCTTTCGTGGCCGGATCCCGATGCCCGCCGCGACGACCGCCTGCGGGCGCTCACCCCCGCGCTCGCACGTCCCGGCGCGCCGGCCCCGCCCGCCTGGGCGCTTCGCCTGGGCCTGGGCGTGAGGGGCGATGCCGTGGCGGGTGCGGCCGTGCCGCAGTGGGCCCGGGGGGTGGCCGCCGAGGTGCGCGCGGGCCTGTCGATCGCCCCGGCGATCGTGGCCTGCTCGCGGCCGTCGGAGGTGGACGCCCTCCTGCGCGATCGCCCCGCGGCGGCCCAGGTGGGCGCGCTCATCGGGGGAGCGGAGGCCGTGGCCGACTGGTGGTCGGGGTGGCGTGACGCCGCGCCCCAGGTGACGGGATCCGATCTCGTGGCGGCCGGGGTACCGCCGGGCCCGGTTATCGGGCGTGCCCTGCGCGCCGTGCGGGCGGCGGTACTGGACGGGGAGGTCGGTGGTCGTGACGAGCAGTTGGCCCTGGCCATGGCCGTGGCGGGGTTGGCATGACGGCGCCGGTGCTCATCGAGGCCCCATCCGGCGCCGAGGGCGTGCGCGTGGTGTTCAGCACACGTCGGGGCGGCGTGAGCGGGGGGCCGTATGCGTCGCTCAACCTCGGGACGACCGCCGGGGACGACTTCGCGGCGGTGCGCGCCAACAGGACGGCGCTGGCGCGTGCGGTGGGCATCGACCCCGCGCGCGCGGTGACCATGCGCCAGGTGCACGGCGCCACGGTGCATCACGTGGGCCCCCGCGGCGGGGACGGTGCCTTCACCGGCGACCTCGAGGGCGTGGCGGATGCGGATGCGTGCGCCACCACCCATCCGCGCGTGCCGTTGCTGGCGCTCGGAGCCGACTGCCCCGTGATCGCGGCGTGGCGCCTTGATGGGCAGGCGGTGGTGGCGATCCATGCAGGCTGGCGGGGCCTGGCTTCCGGCGTGGTGCAGGCGGGCATCGCGGCGCTTGGGGCCAGTGGGGCCGGCGTTGCGGCCGCCGTGGGCCCGCACGTGGGCCCGTGCTGCTATCCGGTGGACGCAGCCATGCGCGACCACATGGCATCCCTCTTCGGCTCCGACGTGGTGCGTGGGCGCGCGGTGGACCTTGGGCTGTGCACGCGTCGCGCCCTGGCGGCCGCCGGGGTTCCGGATACGCGGTGCCAGCTGGTCGGGGCGTGCACGTCGTGCGATGCCGCGCGGTTCTTCTCGTACCGTCGTGACGGGGCGGAGACCGGGCGACAGGCGGTCCTGGTGACGATGGGCGCGTCCGCATGATCGACGTGGCCCTGCTTCGCGCCGCGCTCGGGGATGCCCGCGCGCGCATTGACGATGCGTGCCGCCGGTCGGGGCGTCCGCCCGGATCGGCCGAGCTCGTCCTTGCCGGCAAGTACGTGGCGGCCGCCGAGGCCGCGGCGCTGCGCGATGCGGGCGTGACCGTGATCGGGGAGAACCGCCTGCAGGACTTGCGCGAGAAGCAGGATGTCCTCGGCGACGCGGTGACCTTCGACTTCATCGGCCACCTCCAGGGCCGCAAGGTGAAGGACGTGCTGCCGAGGGTGCGGCTGGTCCACTCGGTCGATCGCATCGGGCTCGTGGAGGAGATCGCCCGACGCTCGGTCGGACCGGCGCGCGTGCTGCTGCAGGTGAACCTGGCGGACGAGGACACGAAGGGGGGGTTCGCCCCGGCCGACCTGGATGCCGCGTGCGAGGCCTGCGCGGCCGGGGGGATCGTGGTGGGCGGGCTGATGGCGTTGCCACCATTCACCCCGGATCCCGAGGCATCCCGCCCGTGGTTCGAGCAACTTCGCGAACGACGGGATGCGCTCGCGGGGCGATGGGCCCCTGACCACGACCTGCGCGAGTTGTCCATGGGCACGTCGCAGGATTTCGTGGTTGCCGTGGAGGCTGGCGCTACCATGGTTCGCGTCGGACGGGGAATCATCGACCACACCCGGATGGAGCAGCCGTAGATGTCGATCAACGATTACTGGCAGAAGACGCTGGCGTACTTCGGCATGGCCGACGACGGCTACGACGACTACGACGAGTACGACGACTACGACGACCACCACGATCGCGAGACCAACGCACGGGTGCGCGACGATGATCGCGATGAGCGCCCGTCGCGCGGGCGCAGGGGCGCGTCGGGGCGCGGGGACGACTTCGATGACATCTACTCCGACCCGGGAATCCCGTCGCCCTCGCGCAACCTGCGACCCGTGAGCAGCGCACCCCAGGGGCGCGGCGGACGGGGCGTGGAGGTCTCCCTGGTGATCCCGCGCAGCTTCAATGACGCCCAGGACATCGCCGACAAGTTCAAGCGCTCCGTGCCGGTCATCCTGAACCTCCAGACGGCCGACACCGACCTGTCGAAGCGCCTCATCGACTTCGCCAGTGGACTCACGTACGCCCTCGACGGGGGGATGTCCCGCATCGCCGACAAGGTGTTCCTGCTCACTCCGCGGAACGTCGAGGTGTCGGCCGAGGAGCGCGCGCGGCTCCTCGAAAAGGGCTTCTTCAACCAGTACTGAGCCCGTGACCGACCCTGCCCCCGCCATCGGCGTCGTGGGCGTGGGCGCCATGGGTGCCGCGATGGCCGCGGGCCTCGCGCCGCACGCACGGGTCGTCGTGGAGGATCTCGCACCCGGCAGGGCCGCCGAGGTGGCGGCTGCGCACGGGGTCGAGGCCGGTGACGCCGCGGCGTGCGACCTGGTGGTGATGGCCGTCAAGCCGCAGGACATGGCCGGGGTGCTCGAGCAGGTGGTGCCACGCATGCGCGCGGGCGCGGTACTGGCCTCGGTGGCGGCGGGGTGGCCGCTCGAGCGGCTTGGGGCCGCAGCGCCTGGGCACCCCGTGGTGCGGCTGATGCCGAACCTCGCCGTCGCCGGGGGCGCCGGGGTGGTGGCCGTGGCCAGCGACGGCCTCGCAGGGGCGGAGCATGCGCGGGTGATGGCCCTGCTCCAGCCCCTCGGCGCCGTGGTGGCCATGGACGAGCAGCAGTTCCCGGTGGCCACCGCCATCGGGGGGTCGGGGCCGGGGTTACTGGCCTACGTGGCCGCCGCGCTCGAGCGCGCCGGCATCGAGGGGGGGCTCGACCCCGGGCAGGCCCGTGGCATGGTGCAGGGGGTGTTGGCGGGCACCGCCTTCCTGCTGCACGGCGGAACCGACCCCGCCGAGCTGCAGGCGCGGGTGACATCGCCGGGGGGCACCACGGCGGCGGCGATCGCGCGCCTCGACGACGCCGACGCCGATGAGGTGCTCAGGGCCGCGGTCGCCGCGGCCGCGGCACGGGCGCGGGAGCTCTAGGAGCGCACATGGACCTGGTCATCGAGTACGTCAACGCGCTGTTCACGATCTTCCTGGTGATCCTGATCATCAGGATCCTGCTCTCGTGGGTTCCGAGGCCTCCCAGCGGCCGGATCACGTCGGCGCTCTGGGCTTTCTTCCACGAGACCACCGAGTGGTACCTGAGGCCCTTCCGGCGCGTCATCCCGCCACTCGGCATGTTCGACCTATCGCCCATCGTGGCGTTGATCGTCCTGTACGTGGTGGATGCCGTGGTCATCCGGGTCCTCGGGGCCATATGAGCCAATCGCCGCCGGAGTGGGTCACGCGGCGGGACGGTGGCGTGGTGGTGGCGGTGAAGGCCGTGCCGCGATCCCGCCGCACGGGCGCAGTGGGCGTCCAGCAGGGTGCGGTGCGCATCCAGATCGCCGCCGCGCCGCACAAGGGACAATCCAATGCGGCCCTGTGCGCCTACCTGGCCGACGTGGCCGGGGTGCGCAGCGGCGCCGTTCGCCTGAGGCGGGGGTCGTCGGGCGCGCGCAAGCTCGTGGAGGTGGACGGCGACCCGGCCGTGCTGGAGCGGCGCCTTGCCGCCCTCGGGCAGGTGGCGCCATGAGCGGCGCCGGGCGCTCCCTGCGGGAGGCACTGCCCGACGCCATCGCACGGCGCATGCGCCGCGAGGCGGGGCGCCGTTATCGGCTGATGTTCCTCATCGCGCTGGGGGTCGTGCTGCTCGATCAGCTGGTGAAGGTGATCGTGCGCAGCAGCATCACCCGGGGAGAGGTGATCGAGGTGGTGCCGGGCGTCGACCTGGTGCACACCATCAATACCGGCATCGCGTTCGGGCTCTTCCAGGGCAGCACGGGGGTGATCGCCGTGCTCACCCTCGTGGCCATCGCCCTCATCGCCATCGTCCTCGTGGCGTACGCCGGCGAGCACCCGCTGGTGCCCGTGGGCGGCGGCCTCCTGCTGGGGGGTGCGATCGGCAACCTGATCGATCGCATCAGCCGCGAGGGCGTGACCGACTTCATCGCCATCGGGCCATGGCCTCCCTTCAACGTGGCGGACATCGGCGTGACCACCGGTGCGGTCCTGCTGGTGATCGCCCTGTTCCTGTCGGCCGGGGATGACTGACCGGCGCCGGCTGCGCCTGCAGGTGGCCCCGGACCAGGCGGGCAGGAGGCTGGATTCCGTCCTGGCGGAGGCCGACGGCGTGGAGAGCAGGGCCGAGGCCCAGCGGCTGATCGAGGGCGGGGCCGTGACGGTGAACGGCACGGCGCGCCCCAAGCGGCATGTGCTGGCCCGGGGCGACCTGGTGGAGGCTGTCCTGCCGGCGCGCCGCATGCCGGGCGCACTGCGCGCCGAGGACCTGGGGGTGCCGGTGGTGTTCGGCGACGATCACCTGCTGGTGGTCGACAAGCCCGCCGGCATGGTGACCCACCCCTCGCGCGGCCATGCCACCGGCACGCTGGTGCACGGGCTCCTGGCCGGGGGCATCGCGGGCGGGGACGACCCCGAGCGGCCGGGCATCGTCCACCGGCTGGACCGGGACACCTCGGGCCTGATGCTCGTGGCGCGCGACGAGCGCACGCACCGGCGCCTCGCGCGCATGATGCGCGAGCGCGAGGTGGAGCGTCGCTACCTCGCCCTCGTGCACGGGCCATTCCCCCCCGCGCTCACGGTGGACCGCCCCATTGGGCGCGATCCGCGGCGTCGCACGCGGCAGGCCGTGGTGCCCAGCGGGGGGCGCGAGGCCATCACGCACTTCCGGCGCCTCGAGGAGGTCGGCGACCTCGCGCTGGTGGAGGCCCGCCTGGAAACCGGCCGCACGCACCAGGTGCGCGTGCACCTGGAAAGCGCCGGGCACCCGGTATTCGGTGACCCGGTATACGGCCGGGGACGACCCGACCACGGCCTGGGCCGGCAGTTCCTGCACGCCTACCGACTGGGGCTGGTCCATCCGGTGACGGGCGACGCCCTGCGCTTCGAGAGCCCCCTCCCGGCTGACCTCGAGGAGGCTGTGGCCGCCGCGCGTGCCCGGGCTGCCGGGTCGGGGTAGTATCCCCTGTCAGCTCCGTCGAGGAGCCGATACCTGATCCCGATCCCGCGCGCGGTGATCCGGGGGGTGGTGACCGGCAGTGCCGGTTCCCCCTGGTGGCGCGAGGGCACCATGAACCAACCGAACAAGGAGACGTGACGCGTGTCCGTCGTCACCATGAAGCAGTTGCTCGAGTCCGGTGTCCACTTCGGCCACCAGACCCGTCGCTGGAACCCCAAGATGAAGCGCTTCATCTTCGGAGAGCGCAGCGGCATCTACATCATCGACCTGCAGCAGACCCTTGAGCTGCTGGAGCGAGCCCACACCTTCGTGCGCAACGTGTCGGAGCGCGGCGGGACGGTGATGTTCGTGGGCACCAAGAAGCAGTGCCAGGACTCAGTGCGCGAGCAGGCCATCCGCGCGGGCATGCCCTACGTGTCACATCGCTGGCTGGGCGGCCTGCTGACGAACTGGTCGACCATCAGCCAGCGCATCCGGCGCCTCCACGAGCTGCGCGCGCAGAAGAGCGGAGGGCAACTGGAGCTGCTGCCCACGCGCGAGCGCCTTGCGGCAGAGGCCGAGCTGGTCAAGCTCGAGGCCAACCTCGGGGGCGTGGCCGAGATGCAGCGACGGCCCGATGCCGTGGTGATCGTGGACCTCAAGAAGGAGGCCATCGGCGTGCGCGAGGCGAACCGCCTGGGCATTCCGGTGATCGGCCTCGTCGACACCAACTGCGACCCGGACGAGGCGAACTACGTCATCCCCGGCAACGACGACGCCATCCGCTCGTGCTCGTTGGTGCTCTCGGTGCTGGCCGATGGCATCCGCGAGGGCAAGGGGCTCGACCCGCAGGGCGGGTACGAGGAGGCGCGGGCTGCCGCCGCGGCCGCGGCCGCTGCGGGCGACCCGGACGCCGCCCGCGCCGCGCGCGGCGCCGCGCGGGCGCAGGCCCCGGCCGCGGACGAGGTGGCCGCGGTCGAGCAGGCCGACGCCGCCGTTGCCATGGCCGCCGAGGCCGTGGTGCAGGAGGCCGAGCAGGCCGTGGAGGCGCAGGCAGACGCCGTGCTGGAGGAGGCCGCAGCCGAGCTGGCCACGGATGCCATCGCGGAGGAGGTCGCCGCGGAGCGGGCCGTGGCCGACACGGAGGTGGACCAGTGAGCACCGCTCAGATCCCCGCAGCCCTGGTCAAGGAGCTCCGCGAGAAGACCGGGGCCGGGATGATGGACTGCAAGAAGGCGCTCATCGAGACCGGTGGCGACCTGGAGGAGGCCGCCACGCTGCTGCGCAAGCAGGGTCTCGCGGCAGCCGCCAAGCGCTCGGGTCGCGAGGCCAACGAGGGCACCATCGCGAGCTACATCCACCAGGGCGGCCAGCTCGGCGTGCTGGTGGAGGTCAATTGCGAGACCGACTTCGTGGCGCGCACCGACCGCTTCCAGCAGTTCGCCCGCGACGTGGCGCTGAACGTGGCGGCGATGAAGCCGCAGTACGTGTCGGTGGATGATGTTCCCGACGACTACACGCAGCGCGAGCGCGAGGTGTACGCCGAGCAAGCGAAGGACAAGCCCGAGAACGCGCGCGAGAAGATCGTCGAGGGCAAGCTGGCCAAGCACCTCTCCGAGATCTGCCTGCTCGAGCAGCCGTTCTTCCGGGATGCCACCGAGAAGAAGCAGCGGACGATGGAGGAGCTGCGGGCGGAGACCTCGTCGGAGCTCGGCGAGAACATCACCATCCGGCGATTCACGTTCTTCCAGCTTGGGGAGTAGCGACACACCCGCTCCCGCTGCGTGGTCCCGGGTGCTGCTGAAGCTCTCGGGCGAGGCGCTGATGGGCGATCAGGGGTACGGAATCGACCCCGACCAGATCGCGGGGGTGGCCCGCGTGGTGAAGGGCGCCACCGACCGCGACGTCGAGGTGGCCGTGGTGGTGGGCGCGGGCAACATCTTCCGGGGCGTCATCGGCGCAGCCAGCGGGATGGACCGCGCCACGGCCGACTACATGGGGATGATCGCCACCATGCTCAACGCGCTGGCCATCCAGGACGCCCTCGAGAAGCTCGGCGTGCAGACGCGCATCCAATCGGCAATCGCCATGCAGGAGGTCGCCGAGCCGTACATCCGCCGGCGCGCCATCCGCCACCTCGAGAAGAAGCGCGTGGTCATCTTCGCCGCGGGCACGGGGAATCCATTCTTCACCACCGACACCACGGCGGCGCTCCGGGCGCTGGAGATCGGCGCCGAGTGCATCCTGATGGCCAAGAACAACGTGGATGGCGTCCTCACCGCGGACCCGCGGGAGGATCCGTCGGCCACGCTGATCCCGGAGATCACGCACATGGAGGTCATCGAGCGCGGCCTTCACGTGATGGACGCGACCGCGCTCACCCTGTGCATGGACAATGACCTGCCCCTGCTCGTGTTCAACATGCAGGACGAGGACAACCTCACCCGCCTGCTGGACGGCGAGCACGTGGGCACGATCGTGAGCAGCCCGGCGGGAGCCGGCGGGGGAGGGGCGTAATGAACGAGCGCATCGCGGATGCAAAGCGCAGGATGGAAGGGGCGGTGAAGAACCTCGGCAGCGAGTTCGCCGCCCTGCGTACCGGTCGTGCCACCACCGCGCTGCTCGACCGCATCCAGGTGGAGGCCTACGGCGCACCCACGCCGCTCCCGCAGGTGGCCAAGATCCACGCGCCGGAGGCACGGCTGCTGACGGTCCAGCCCTTCGACAAGACGCTCATCCCCGACGTGGAGCGCGCCATCATGGAGTCGGATCTCGGGTTGACGCCGAGCAACGACGGCAACACCATCCGCCTGCCGCTCCCGCAGCTGACGGAGGAGCGCCGCAAGGAACTCGTGAAGGTCGCCCACCGAATGGCCGAGGAGGCCCGCGTGGCGGTGAGGAACGTGCGGCGGGATGTCCTGAACGATTTCAAGCGGGCCGAGAAGGACGGCGAGGTGTCGAAGAACGACCTCGGTCGCGCGCAGGATGACGTGCAGAAGCTCACCGACGCCGAGGTGAAGGCCGTCGATGACATGCTGGCCCGCAAGGAGGCCGAGATCCTGGAGGTCTGATGGCGCTCATGTCGCGCCTCCGGGCCGCGCGCGCCGCCCTGGGCACGCGTGCCCCGGCCCCGCAGGAGCCACCCCGCCCGGCCGTGCCGGAGTCGGTGGCCATCATCATGGATGGCAATGGACGGTGGGCGCGCAGGAGGCGCCTTCCGACCGCGGCAGGTCACCGCGCGGGCGCGCGCGCCCTGCGCCGGGTGGTGCGCGCAGCGGGGGACATGGGGGTGCGCGACCTGACCGTGTTCTCGTTCTCCACCGAGAACTGGTCGCGGCCCGAGGACGAGGTGCAGGACCTCATGGTGCTGTTCTCGGAGCTCATCGACCGGGAGGTCCCCGATCTCGACGATGAGGGGGTTGCCATCCGATTCATCGGTCGGCTCGACACCCTGGCGCCCGAGCTGCGCCGGAAGATCGCCGAGGCCGAGGCCCGCACGGCCCGCCATGAGTCGATGCGACTGTTCGTGGCGATGAACTACGGCGGCAGGGCCGAGATCGTGGATGCGGCGCGGCGCTTCCTTGCAGCGGAGGGACCCGATGCGCCGGACGAGGCGTTCGGCCGGTACATGTATGCCCCGGACCTGCGGGACCCCGAGTTGATCATCCGCACCAGCGGCGAGCAGCGGCTGTCCAACTTCCTGCTGTGGCAGTC
>CAZEUE010000016.1:0-20001 GCA_964514615.1 uncultured Bifidobacterium sp.
GTCAAGCAGTGCGACGCGTGCACCTTGGCCGAGGCCCAGACCGCTGGGTACCTGGCGGACCGAGTTCTCCGGCGACGGGGTGTCGCAGGAGTGCACGCGGCATGCGAACGCTGCGGCCACAAGCGCTTCGTCGCCCTACACCAGACCCGGGTTGGCACAGCCCACCATTCCTCGCGGTGCCGCGGATAGCGCCAGTGACGTAGTACGTTCCATAGATCGTGCCCGCACAAGCTCTAGACCTCCACACCGCTCAACCCAACATCTGCGCCCGGCGCTCGATGCGGTTGGCGTGACACGGTCGGGCACTGGGTGGCATTCGCTCCAGCACCTGTACGCGACCCGCCTGCTGGTCGCCGGGCAGCCGGTGTCCGTGGTCTCGGCGCTACTGGGGCACTCGGACAACGGCGCCACGGTGATGCGCGTCTACAGCCACGTCCTGACCTCGGACCTGCCGTCGGGGGCTGCCATCGCTGCTGCCCTGGGGGGCGCTACCGGCTAAGGCTCGCGGACGCGTGCTCGTGGGTTCGCGTGTGGGTCTCGCGTGGGTCCCTGTGGGTCTAGTGCGGGTCCCGACTGTGCCGGGCCGTGCCAGACACTCTGGGTGCTAGTAACCGCATGCACACTGGGGTCTCTGGCCGTGCGCCCCGACTATCCCAGGCTGTCCCAGACCACGAATCAGCATTAGGAACTCTATCCCCTGAGCTACGGGGGCGAAGTACCTGCATATGGGCGGATGCTATAAGCGAGGCGGAGCGGCATCAGCCTCTCCCGCATTGCCTCCTACATTGCCCCGACGGCCAACTCGGCTTGTGACGCCCGGGTCCCGCTTCCTGAATGTAGCCCCGCGGGCGCCCGACACGACGCTTCGCAGACACCCGACGCCGCCAGCCTTCGGTGAGCGCGATCCTCGACCCGCGACCTCGACCTGTGACTGCGCTCGATGGCCGAGTATTCCTCTGACCACCTCCGGCATTTCGTAGAGCGGAGCGCCCGGATGTGCCACCGCAAATACCCGTGACCCGCCATCCGCGCTGGGTCAGGCGGGGACGCCAGACTGCCCACGGTCGGCTGGGGGCGTCAGAAGCAGATCATGATCTCGACACGGCGATTGAGGACACGACCGCTTCGCCGTTGCGTACGTCGTCCGAATCCGGTTATCACCGTAGCTCCCCGCTCGTATCCAAGAGAGTTTGACGCGAGCCGTGCGCAGGTCGGCTCGCAGGGTCCGGGCGCTTCTTGCCAAGCGAGACGTCTCAACCGGTTTCTCTTGCTCGTGGCGCGACGCGGCGCCATGGTGTCGGAGGGCCGGGACGAAGGAGGATCATCCGTGCCGCGGACCCCACCGGGTAGATCGCCCGATGGGGTCCGCGGCGACGGCGGCTACCGCGAGAGCCTGCCGTCCGGGCCGAGGGACACCTCAGACAGAGTGCCGGATGACTCACGCAGGATGATCCGCAGGCGCAGCGCGTTGCCCGCAGCCTTGGCCCGACGCGGATCCAGGTATGCCCGAATCACGAGGCGCCGGCCCGGGCGCGTGTTTCTCAGGACGGGCGCACTGTACGTGCGGCGCAGTTCCCGGTACCCAATCGCGCTGCTTCTGCGCATGGGAATCCTCTTGCCCGTGCGTGAGTCCTCGTAGATGAACGTGTAGCGGCCCGCCCTGTCGAACTGGAGGCGACTGACCACGCGGGTGAGCCCACTTACCCCCGGGCCCGTGGCAACTGCCGTCGTGGGCGCTGCGAGCGGGGTCACGACGACGGGGACCTGCTGCAGCGGGGCGGTGGTTGGCGCCGCAGTCGGAGCCGGGCCCGGCTGCGGCGTGGGAAGCGGAACGGGGTCCCCCGTCACGGCCAGGACGGCCGAACCCGCCTGTGCCTTGAGTGTCCCGGTCGTGGTGATGTCGGCGAAGGGCAGGGTGTATGTGCCCGGCTGCCCCGCCGTGACGGGAACGGTGACGATGCATGACGCCGCGCCAGCGAGGGTGGTCGAATTGAGAGTTATCGATCCGTCGCCCGCAGAAGCAGTCAGCGCGCCAGAGCAGGTCGTGCTGCCGGTTCCGGCAACGGTCATTCCCGATGGCAGGGCTGCGGTGAAACCAAGCCCCGTCTCCTGAGCGGCGTTGGTGTTTACGAGGACGAACGACAGGTCCGTGCTCGCCCCCGCAGTGATCTCGGAGGCCGCGAACGACGCCGAGACATTGGGCTCGGCCTTGGTGACGATGCGGCGCAGCGAGCGGGTGTAGGTGCCTGGCGTGCTGCCCAGGGTCCACTGGATATCGATTCCGTCGTCGTGCGTGGTGCCGTCGATGCTGTCATCGAGGTTGTTACCCGCATCGATGTCGTTGTACGGATCGCTGTAGTGGCCTGCAAACCAGTGGTCGAACGCACCACCACCTGACGTCTCGCTGAATCCCAACTGGATGCCCGTGGGGTTGCTGACCTCATAGATGACTCGCCGTGGCTGGGTGACCATGAGCCCGAAGGCGTTGCCGTCACTGTTGCCGACGGCGGCATCGCCCCCTAGGTAGAACTTCACTGGCGCGGCATTGCCGGCGGGTATGGTGAAGACGTATTCGTCCGTCCAGAAGGGGTCTCCGGCCGTATAGGTGGCCGTACGTTCCATCGTGTACGTGAGGCCGCCTTGGATGGTGGTGTAGCGAAAAAGCGCCGACCCGGTGCCGGTCGGCGCGGATGGCAAGTCGGCGGGGAGCGCGGGTTGCGGGTTCTGCGCCGCAGGAACGCTCACAGCCGAACCAGATGAGCTCACGAGCGTGACGGAATCCCAACTCGGCGCGCCCTTGTTGGACGCCGCGCCTGCCTCGCCCACCAACTGGCCGCCGATGTTGAGCATGGGACCAACCCCCCCACAACACCAGTGCGACATGTCGAAGGCGTAGACCTGATCGCTTCCATCCTCGGGCACCGAGTCGCTTGCATTAGCGGTGCCGTCCCAATCGGTGTTGCCGTTCAGCACCACCTGCAGCCCGTCGGAGCCGTCCGCGGCGGTACCACCGCCCGGGTTGAGGATGACCATCGGTGCACCATTTTGCGATTCGTTCGCGAGAGCCCCGGGCGCTAGACCCAGTGCAATGGCAATGGAGGAAGCCGTCACGATTCCCAACTGCCCGCGAGTGCGCTGCTTGTCGTGTCCCATGTCGCCCCTAATCTTTTCCGGACTTTCCGGAAGGGTATACACCTCGCTTTCACGGAGCGCTGTGGGGCGTGACCAGGACTCCCGGGCTTTACCCTCACCATCCGCCGAAATCCCGGCGGGGGTGCACTACTCGTAGGCGAAAAGGAGCCAAGGATGACGCGGTATCCCGTGCTCTAGCGCCTGAGCTACGGGGGCGACGTACCTGCGCAGGACAGATGGGCCAACAAGCACGGGCGGCAGCCGCTCCGCGGCCGATGCCGGGTGGACGCCGCGTCGTGGGGTACCGGGAACATGACAACCGGCTACCCGACGGAGGCGCGTGCGATGACGACTTCGCTGACGTAAGCCCCCGGGATCCACCGCCGGGCGGCAATCCGCAGGCCGTGCGTCTCGAGCAGTCCCGCGAGCCCGGACATCGGCCCGCGCCCCACGGCGCCGCCGGGCGCAAAGCGCGCGTACAGCGACCAGCACCGCCGGTACATCGCGCCCACCCGGCCAGGCGGGCAGCCGTGAACCACCACGATCAGGCGACCGCCGGGGGCGAGAAGGCGAACGGCCTCACCCACCACCGTGCTCGCGTCGCCCGGGTCGAGGAGATGCAGGAGGTAGGCAATCGACACGAGGTCGGCGGATGCGGTGGGCAGGGGGATGTCGCGGGCGTCTGCGATGAGCCACTGCGGGCTGCGGTGCACGCCGCGAAGATGTCGTCCTGCCCGCGCCAGCATGCGCGGTGCCGCATCCACCAGGACCACGGAACCGATCCGTGGCTGACGGCGGGCCACCGCCGCGGCCATGCCGCCCGTTCCGGCCGCGATATCCACCACGCGCTCGCCCGGCGCCGGAGCGGCGAGGCGGGCTGCCGTGCGCAGGGCAGGGGCCTCGAGCCACAGCTGGCGATCGTAGGCTCGCGCACGATCGTCGAAGAAGGCGGCGAGATCGTCCATGGTGACCATCTTTCCGGAGGGGGATGCCGACGGCCCGGGCCATACTCCCCTCCATGACGACGCGGGCGGGCATCACGACGGCAGCCGCATGATCGACGGGCTGCTCAGGAGTCCGGCGGAACGCGTGCTCGCTCCCGTTGCGCGCGGCATCCCGCACCGCATGCCCCCGGCCGCGCTCACGCTGGCGGGGCTTGTCGTCGGGCTCGGCGCAGCCGCTGCCGTGGGACTCGGGTTCCACTGGATCGCGGTGGGGCTATGGCTGGCCAACCGGGTGCTCGACGGGCTCGATGGTGCCGTGGCCCGGATGCGTGGCCGGCAGACGGACTTCGGGGGGTACATCGACCTGCTCGCCGACTTCACGGTGTATGCGGCGATCCCCATCGGCGTCGCGGCGGATGCCGGATCGACAAGCGGATGGATCGCCGTGGCGGTGCTCCTGGCCACCTTCTACATCAACGCCATCTCGTGGTCGTTCCTCTCCGCCATCATGGCCCGGCGCGGCGCCGACGGCTCGCAGGGCCCCAGGCGCACCACGCTGGCGATGCCCCCGGGCCTGATCGAGGGCGCCGAGACGCTCGTGCTGTTCACGCTCATGCTCGCGTTCCCGGCATGGGCCATCGGGCTGTGCTGGCTCATGGCGGGTGGCGTGCTCATATCGGTGCTGCAGCGGCTGGCATGGGCGCGAAGCGCGCTGTAGAGGACTCCGCCGCACGGCGCTGGTGGCACAAGATCGCCGTGGGCCTGCTGTGGCTGGGCCTGATCGTGGGATACCAGGTGTGGGCGATCCAGTCGGGCATCGGGCCGACCGAGGCGGCGCGGCGGGTGGTCGACTCCCTCGACGGGACCATCATCGGGATCGCCATATTCCTCGCGCTCTACCTGCTGCGGCCGCTCGTGCTGTTTCCGGCCACGGGCCTCACGGTGGCCGCGGGGTTCCTGTTCGGGCCGTGGCTCGGGCTGGCCCTCGTGGTGATCGCGGCCAACGCATCGGCCATGATCACCTATGCCGTCGGGCGCTGGTTCGGCTCGGGGACGACGCGCACCCTCAATGGCGACGGCCGCCTCGCCCGCTACCGCGCACGGCTCCATGAGCGCACGTTCGAGACCGTGCTCATCATGAGGCTCGTCCTGCTGCCCTACGACGTCGTGAGCTACCTGGCCGGCGTGCTGCGCGTGGCGCCCCTGCCATTCCTGGCGGGAACCGCCGTGGGGAGCGTTCCCGGCACGGTGGCGTTCGTGCTGTTCGGCGCGTCCATCGAGAGCTTCGACGGGGCGGTTCCCTCCATCAACCCCTGGACCCTGCTTGCATCCGTCGCCCTGCTGGGCGTGAGCCTTGCGCTGGTGCGGGTTGTGAGACGACGGGAGGGCGCTGGCGATGACGACGGCGAGTGACCCACGGCGATTCGACGTGATCGTGATCGGGGCGGGACCCGGGGGCCTCACCGTGGCCGCCGGCCTGGCGGGCCTGGGGCGGACGGTGGCCCTTGTCGAGCAGGGTCGCGTCGGGGGCGATTGCACGAACACCGGGTGCATACCGAGCAAGCGCCTCATCCACGTGGCGCGCACCGGTGGACACGCGGGCGCCGGGGATGCCATGGCTGAGGTGAGGGCCACCCGCGACGGCCTCGCGGCACGCGAGCGCGAGGAGTTCCGCGACCACCCGCTCATCGCGCTGATGGAGGGTCACGCCGCGCTGGTCAGCCGCGGCCTGGTGCGCGTGCGCGCCGGGGGGGTGACGGCCCTGCTCTCGGCACCCCACGTGGTCATCGCCACCGGATCCGCGCCGCTCGTGCTGCCCATTCCCGGGCTCCCCCCGGAGCGGACGCTGACCAGCGACGACCTGTTCGACGTGGACCAGTTGCCCCGGGGGCTCGCGATAGTGGGCGGCGGGCCCATGGGGCTCGAGATCGGCCAGGCCCTTGCCGCGCTCGGCACGCAGGTGACGATCGTCGAGGTAGCCGACCGCCCGCTTGCGGCGGCCGCGCCCGAGGCATCCGAGGTGCTCCTCAGAGCCATCACCGCGCGGGGCGTGTCCGTGCTCACGCGAACGCGGGCGGTGTCCTACGACGCGGCGTCGTCCACGCTGCGCGTCGCCGGCCCTGACGGGGAGCACGAAATCGCCGGCGTCGACGCCGTGCTGATGGCCGCAGGACGCCGTCCGCGCACTGCGGAACTTGGTCTGGCGCAGGTGGGCGTGGCAACCACGCCCGACGGCCATGTCCCCGTGGATTCGTGGGGACGGACCCGGGTACGGGGCGTGTGGGCAACGGGTGACGTGGTCCCCGGCTCGCACCAGACCAACGCCGCCGGGGCCCTCGGCAGGAGGATCGTCCAGCGGCTGGCATTTCCGTGGCTGCCGCCGGTCGGCCGGGTGCGCGCGGTGCCGCAGGCGGTGTTCACCACCCCCGAGGTGGCGTGGGTGGGCCGCGTGGGGCAGGACCTCGATGCGGCCTGCCACCCCTCGGCAATCACCCGGGTGCGCGTGGACCTTGCGGCCACCGACCGCGGGCTCACCGACGGACTCACCGAGGGCTTCGTGATGATCGACGCGGTCCGCCTGACCGGCCGCATCGTCGGGGCCACCGTCGTCGGGCCCGGGGCGTCCGACCTCATCACCGTTCTCGCGCTGGCAATCGACCGGCGTGCGAGTCTCTTCGCGATGTCCAGGCTCACGTATCCGTACCCCGCGCTGTCCGGTGCCATCGGGAAGGCCGCGGATGAGTTCGCCCGTCGCACCATGGGCAACCTGCGCCGCGAGGCCACGGGGTATGCCCGGTTCCGCCTGGCGCGGGCGCGGGGACGGCGTTGACCTTGCGTCGCGTGATCGCGCGCGCTGCGGGGGCCATGCTGGCTGCCGCGGCCCTCGCGCTCAGCGGCTGCGGATCCGATGGGGTATCGGCGAGCCGCGACGTCGACGTACGGGACTGGCCCGCAGTGGAGAAGGCGGCACGGGGGCAGACGGTGCGGTGGTACATGTGGGGTGGATCGCGGGCCATCAATGCCTTCGTCGATCGCACCTACGCACCTGTGCTCAAGGAGCGCTACGACATCACGCTCGCGCGCGTGCCCGTGGCCGACACCGTGGACGCGGTGAACCAGGTTCTGAGCGAGAAGCAGGCCGGTGCCGACCCGGGCGCGGTCGACCTCATCTGGATCAACGGGGAGAACTTCGCTTCGTTGCGGCAGGCCGACATGTTGCGCACCGGCTGGTCGCGGTCGCTGCCCAATGCCCGCCTGGTCGACTGGGATGACCCGGCGGTCGCCAATGACTTCGGCGTGCCGGTGGGGGGCGCGGAGAGCCCCTGGGCGGCGGCGCAGTTCCAGTTCATCCGTGACCCATCGCGCACCCGGGCTGAGGACCTCCCGCGCTCCTATGCGGATCTCCGCCAATGGGCCTGCGCCAACCCGGGTCGCGTCACCTACGTGGCCCCCGGGCCCGGGGGGTTCATCGGCACCCGCTTCGTGAAGGGCGCGCTCTACGAGCTGAGCGGCGGCGCGGACCAGTGGGCGCGGTTCGATCGCGCCACCTGGGATCGGCACGCACCCGCGCTCTGGGCGTACCTTCGGGAACTCGCGCCCTGCCTGTGGCGGGAGGGCGCCACGTATCCCCGCGACGAGAACCAGCTGCACGGCCTCTTCGCCAACAGGGAAGTCGACCTGAGCATGACGCAGGCCACGGCGGGACCCGCCACGCTGGTCGCCGAAGGCACCATTCCGAAGGGGTCAGCCGCGTTCGTCTTCACCGCGAACATGATCGGCGACTACAGCTACGTGGCCATCCCCCGCAACGCCCCCAGCCCGGCAGCCGCGCTCGTGACGGCCAACGTGATCCTCGACCCGTTCCTGCAGGCAGCGCAGGCACGCCCCGAAAGCGGATTCGGCCTCGGGTTCGCCATCAACCCCGCGCGCGTGACCGACGGCGCGGCCCGGCAGGCGCTCCGGCGGGCAGCGGCGTCCCGCGGCCCCGGGGCCACGCCGGTGGCCGACCTTGCCCGCTCACGTGCGCCTGAGTCCGATCCGCGCTACCAGGATCTGATCGAGCAGGGATGGCGGCGAAACGTGGTCGGCGCGCGCTGATGCGTGCGCCCCTGGCGGGCAGGCTCGCGCTCGCTCCTGCCATGGTGGTGATGGGGCTCCTGGTGGCGGTGGGCCTGGGCTACGCGGTGGCGCAGAGCCTGGGGATGCTCCCCCTCACGGGCGAGCCGGCCGTGGGCCTGGACTCCTACCGCGCGCTCGCCGGCGGGGAAGGCGGGGCAGTGGACGTATGGGCGTCCGCGGCCTTCACGCTCTGGGTGAGCGTGGCATCCACCATCCTCGCCCTGGCGCTCGCGCTCGCCGCGGCGGGATGGATCGACCGACCCGCGGGGCGGCGGCGGCGCGGAGCCACGGGGGTCATGCACATCAACCTCGCGATCCCCCACGTGGTGTGGGCCATCGGCCTGCTCATCATCCTGTCGCAAGGGGGCCTGCTGTCACGTGTGGCCGCCGCCATCGGCCTCATCTCGGAGCCGTCGGAGTTCCCACTGCTGGTGCGCGACCCCCTGGGCATCGGGATCATCCTCCACTACGCCACCAAGGAGGCCCCCTTCCTGGCGCTGATTGCCTACGCCCTCATCCGTGCACGGCCGCGCGAGCTCGATGCGACCGCACGGTCGCTCGGCGCCACGGGGCTCCGGCGGTTCCGCATGCTCACCCTCCCCACCGTCCTGCCCGGGCTCGCCATCGCGGGCGCGCTGGTGATCGCGTTCGTCTTCGGGGCGTACGAGGCGCCGGTGGTACTCGGCATGGACTCCCCGCGCATGCTGTCGGTAGTGGGCCTCGACCTGTTCTCGGCGTCGGACCTCACCCTGCGCCCGCAGGCGATGGCCCTCGGGGTGCTGATGGCCGCCGCCGTCATGGTGGCCCTCCTCGCCGCCCTCGCGGTGGTGCGACGATGGCGATGAGGCGCACGGGCAATGCGGTGGCATGGGGCATCGTCCTGCTCCTGCTCGTGGTCCCCATGGTGGTGCTCGCCATCCAGGCAGTGGCGACCGGCTGGTTCTTCCCGCAGGTGATCCCCGACGAGGTCGGGGTGGGGACCCTTGGCGATGTCATCGCCGACCCCGCGACCAGGGCGGCCCTGGGCGAGGGCATCGTCGTCTCCGTGCTTTCCACGGTCGTCTCGATGATCATCGCCATCCCTGCCGCCCGGGCACTCGCCCTCGGGCGCATCCGCCATCGGGGAGCCATCGGGCTCGCCCTCATCATCCCCATCGTCATCCCGCCTCTGGCCATCGCCATGGGCCTGAACGTGGCGCTGCTCCGCGCCGGGGTAGCCGGTACCACCGGCGCGGTCGTGGTGGCCCATCAGGTGGCCACCCTGCCGTACGCCATCCTCGTGCTCGCCGCGCTCCTCACCCGCTACGACGTCCGGCATGAGCAGCAGGCGCTGTCGCTCGGGGCCGGCACCGGGCGCGTGCTCACCCGCGTGTTCCTGCCCCTCGCCGCCCCGGCGATCGTGGTGGCGGCCGGCATCACGTTCATCGTGTCGTGGAGCCAGTACCTGCTCACGCTGCTCCCCGGGGCAGGCGAGGTCATCACCCCGCCCATCCTCGTGCTTGCGGCATCGAGCGGGGGCAACCCCGCGGCAACCGCGGCCATCGCACTGGTTGCGGCGATACCGCCGGCGGTTGCGGTGCTGCTCGTCGTGCGCATGATGGACACCCCACCCCGATGGGCCGGGGCGCCCGCATGAGCGTGCGCGTCGAGGTCTCGGGCCTGGTGCACCGGTATGCACGGGGCGGACCCCCGTCGCTTGACGGCGCGTCGCTCACGGCGGGGAAGGGGGAGATGCTCACGGTCGTGGGCCCCTCGGGAAGCGGCAAGTCGACGCTGCTCGCCATCATCGCCGGGCTCGAGGACCCCGAGTCGGGGACGGTCATGTTCGGCG
The DNA here is from genome assembly GCA_964514615.1 of uncultured Bifidobacterium sp. GTDB lineage: Bacteria > Actinomycetota > Thermoleophilia > Miltoncostaeales > Miltoncostaeaceae > SYFI01. Next base: position 10,027 of record CAZEUE010000016.1, read on the forward strand.
GGCGCGACGTCACCGCGGTGCCCCCGCAGGACCGCGCGGTGGGGCTGGTGCTGCAGGGCGCCTCGCTCTTCCCCCACCTGTCCGTCGCGGGGAACGTGGCGTTCGGCCTGGCGGCCCGCGGCATGGCGCCCGCTGACCGCGAGAGGGCGGCCGGCGACTGGCTCTCCCGCGTGGGGCTGGCCGGCCTGGGCGACCGGCGCGCTCGACAGCTGTCGGGGGGCCAGGCGCAGCGCGTCGCCCTGGTGCGCGCGCTGGCCGTGGAACCCGACGTGCTCCTGCTCGACGAGCCACTCGCCAGCCTCGACGACCAGGTGCGGCGCGAACTCCAGGACGTGCTCCGCGACCTCGTGGCGCGAACGGGAGTGACCGGCATCATGGTCACCCACGACCTCGCCGAGGCGATGAGCATGGGCAACAGCACGGCGCTCCTCATCGATGGGCGCGTGATTGCGCAGGGCACGCCGCAGCAGCTCTTCCGGCGCCCGGCCACGCGCCGGGCCGCGTCCTTCGTGGGGGTCTCGACATTCCTCCGGGGCCGGATGCGGGCGGGATGCCTCGAGACGCCGGCCGGTGCGATCCCGATCGCGGGCGCGCACGCCGACGCCGACCTCGTGACCGTTGCAATCCGGCCCGAGGACGTCCGCCTGGCCACGACAGGCGACGTGCGCCCGGGCGACACGATCATCCGCGGAAGCGCTGGCGCATCGGTGTTCCGCGGGACGCACTGGGACTGCACCGTGGACACCGCGCTGGGACCGATTACCGCGTGGACCAGGGTGGCACCGCCGCGGCCCGGGGAGGCATCGGGCGTCCGCCTGGATGCCACTGACCTGTTCCCGGTGGTCGACGACACGCCCTGACGCGGGGCCCGGGAGGATTGGGGATCCCGGGCTCCATCCGCTGTGGCCCCTACCCCGTCACCCGTGCCCGCGCGGCCCGCGGCCGGATGGTGACCCTCTTCGCCGGTGCGCTCACCCGTGCCTCGCCGCGCTCGCGTGCGGTGCCGGTGATGGTGCGCCCCGAGCGAAGAGCGGACCCGCTGCGGACGATGGCCATGCTCGAGGGCAGCCTGATGCAGGAGGTCACCCGCTGGGCGGCCACCGTGCCGGTGTTGCGCGCGCGGATCGCCAAGCGCATCTTCTGGCCGCTCACAAGCCGGGTGCGCTGCGGCAGCAGGCGGGCGCCCAGCGCAGCGGTGCCCGTGGCGGCCTGCGGCGTCGTGGCGCGGAGGTCACGGGCGGGGTCTCCGTGGCACCGAACGGAACTGGCGCGTAGGGTCATTGCCGTGAGGCGACTGCCAACAGCCCTCCTCGCCGCGATCACGGCCTGCACGGCAGTCGTGGCCGCGGGATGCTCGGGCGGGGATGACGCACAGTTGTGGGGAGCATCCGGCGAGCAACCCCTGCGAGATTGCACCAAGGTGGGACAGGGCTTCACCGGGGGCGCCACCGTCCCGCTTCAGATCTTCGGCAGCTACGGCCCCGGAAAGTCGCTGCGCTGGGACGTGCAGAAGAAGGCCACGGCCGGGGATGCGCAGAACGTGGAGATGGCCACCGGGTACCCCAATGGCATCGTCACCATCCTCTGGGGCGAGGGGGCGAAGGCGGGCTCGAACGTCATGACCGTGGAATGCACCACGGGCTGGGACACCTACTCGGAGGACGACCCGACGCGTCTGTGGCAGGCCGGGATCATCTTCAACGAGATCCCGGGGCTCGGCACCAACACCTATTTCTGCCACCACATCGTCATGGACACCGGGGGGTCGCGCGTGGTGATGAAGATGTGGGAGAGCTACTGGACGTATGGCGAGCCTTACACCTGCCCCGCCAGCCTTCTCGAGGCACTCGACGGGAAGGGTGACTTCCCCAACCCGATCACCTACCTCGAGCTGCCCGCGACGGGCATCGGCGCGGCGCCCGTGCCGCCCGCCCAGTGGAACTCGAACGGCACCTCGGTGGGCGTGCGCACCGGCTGACCGCCGGGCGGCGGTGCTCCCATGGCGCGGGTCGTCCGCCACCCGATCTTCGCCCGGCTATATGCGGCCCTCAGCCCGCGGGCCGAGGCGCGCGGCATGGGCGAACAGCGCGCAGCAACCGTGGAGGGGCTCTCGGGCCGCGTACTCGAGGTGGGCGCCGGCACGGGCCTGATGTTCCCCCACTACCCGCCGGCAGTGACCGAGGTGGTGGCCGTCGAGCCCGAGGAGTACCTGCGGCGCCGTGCAGCGCAGGCCGCGGCCCGCGCACCGGTGCGAGTGGGCGTGCACCGCGCCGTGGCCGAGCGGCTGCCGTGCCGGGATGCGGAGTTCGATGCGGTGGTGTTCGCGTTGGTCCTGTGCAGCGTCCGCGACCCGGCCGCGGCCCTCGCCGAGGCGAGGCGCGTGCTGGCCCCGGGCGGTGAACTGCGGTTTCTCGAGCACGTGCGCCCGCATGGCCGCTGGGGCGCGCGAGTGGCGGGCGCCCTCGACCGTTCGGGGGCCTGGCCGCTCCTCGGCGGCGGATGCCACCTATCGCGCGACACGGCATCAGCCATCCGGGCGGCGGGATTCACCATCGATGAGGTTGACGAGGTTCATCCCGCGGGCGAGCCGCTGCCCGTGCCCTTCATCCGGGGGCGAGCCCTGCTACGGGAGCGAGAAGCCACCGCCAACCGTTCCGGCGCCCGGAGCCCGCTTCGGCCGGATCACCTCTGATTCAGCGCTCCTACCCGGCGACCCGGGCACGCGCCGGGCGCGGCCGGATGGTGACGCTCTTCGCCGTGGTGCTCACCCGCGTGACCCGGGAGCCGGATGCAGGAGGTGACCCCACCTGCCACCGCCGCTCCCGTGTTGGCGACGCGGATGCCGATGCGCATCCGCTGACCGCTCACCAGGCGCGTGCGCTGCGGCAGCAGCCGTGGGGCGAGGGCTGCCACGGGCGACAGCGGCGCCGGGATCGGGGCACCCTGTGGGATGACCATGTTCGATGCCGCCGATGCGGGCGACGTGCCTGCGACGTTGGCCGCCGTGGCGGTGAACTGACGTGGCACCCCCGCGGCGAGCCCGGTCACAACGCAGCTGGTGGCGGGAACCTCGATGGTGCACGATCCCCCGCCAGCGGTCGCGCGCACGGAATGCGACGTGACGGAGCCCCCCGGCAGGGGCGCTACCGATATGCGCGCGCCGACTCCACCTCGGCCGTGGCAACGGGTGCAGCGGGCGTGCTGACCAGGCCCATGGTGAACATGGAACTCCCGAGGACGCTTTCGTTCTCGGAGGAGGTGCGGCGGGTCCCATCGCCGAAGTCCACGGTCGTGCCCTGGAGATATCAGGTGACGATGGCACCACCGTCGGGCGCGGGGTCGATATTCGCGCCCCCGAACCACCCGGCGACCATCGGGGAAGCTGCTCGCGCTGTTTCCCTGGGCATTGCTGCGGCCGGCGGATGTGGACTGCCCTATGGGGGATCGTCCTAGCCGGTCACCGGGGTGCGCACCGCACGCGGCCGGATGCTGACCCGCGTCGCCGGGGCACTCACCCGCGAGGCGCCCGTGGCCCGGGCGGTGCCGATGATGGTGCGGCTGACATCCCGGGCCGCGACCGCGCGCACCGTGACCACGCGCGTCGCCTGGCCGCCGACCGCGACATCACCCACGCGGAAGCACAGGGTGCGACCGGAACGCAGGGCCGAGCCCTTTCGCACCACCACGAGGTTCGCCGGCAGCCTGATGCAGGAGGTCACCCCCTGGGCGGCCACCGTGCCGGTGTTGCGCGCGCGGATCGCCAGGCGCATCTTCTGGCCGCTCACCAGCCGGGTGCGCTGCGGCAGCAGGCGGGCGCTCAGCGCAGCGGTGCCCGTGGCGGCCTGCGGGCTGGTGGGGGACGCGGCGACGCCCGTGGCGGACTGCGGGGTCGCGGGGGCAGCGGCAGCCACCTGCCCTGAGGGATCGCTGTAGGCCATTCCGTCGGGGGCGACCCCATTGGAGGCCGTCACCTGCACGCGCAGGTACTGACCGTGGTCGGCCGGCTGGGCGGTGTAGGTCCGGGCGGTTGCCGAGGGGATGTCGGTGCACTGCCCCTGCGAACTCGTCATCACGCGGTTCCCGGTACCGGCTGCCCCCACCGCGACGAACGACTCGTCGCCGGGGGGGCCTCCCCATGTGACGCCCGCCCACTCATTGCCGCCCACGCTCTGGCCGGGGACCCAGGTGATGCCATCGCGACTGGTCATCACCAGGTCGAGGGCCCCGGCCGACCCCTCCCCCACGGCAACGAAGCGCTCCTGCCCCGGGGGTCCACCCCATGTGACCGACTGCCACTCCCTGTCGGCTGCGGCCTGCCGGAGCGTCCACGTGATGCCATCCGGGCTGGTCATCACAAGGTTCGCCGCCGTTCCATTCCGCCCCACGGCGACGAAGACCTCGTTGCCGGTCGGCCCACCCCAGGTGACCGAGCGCCAGTCGATGTCGGCGGGGGTGTTCCGGAGGGTCCACGTGACCCCATCGGGGCTGGTCATGGCCCTCTGGCCGGTACCCGTCCGGGACACGGCCACATAGGCCTCCTGGCCGGCGGGCCCCCCCCACGTGAGCGAACGCCACTGCTGGGCAGCGGCCGCGGTCCGTGCAGTCCAGCTGACGCCGTCGGGGCTCGTCATCACCCGATCCGTGCCGGCGCGGGCCACCGCGACGAACTGCTGCTGGCCCGCAGGCCCCGCCCAGACCACTGATGTCCAGTCGCTGTCGGTCGCGCTCTGCAGGGTCCACGTGACGCCGTCGGGGCTGGTCATCACCCGGGCACTCGACGCCGCTGTCTGCGCGACGGCGACGAACTTCTCCTGGCCGGCAGGGCCTCCCCATGCGACGGAGAGCCAGTCACTGCCGGCTGCCGATGAGCGGCTGGTCCAGGTGCTGCCATCGGGGCTCGTCATCACCCGATTGCCGACGCCGCTCTGGGCCACGGCGACAAATGTCTCTTGGCCTGCAGGACCTCCCCAGGTGACCGCGCGCCACACGTTGTCGGCCGCGGAGGTGCGGCTGGTCCACGTGACGCCGGCCACGGAGGCGCTCTCGCAGCGCTGCCACTGGTACGAGTACGCGGGGGCGGGAGCGCCTGTCCATGTGCCGTTGACGGCTGTCAGCACCAGACCAACCTGAGCGGTTCCGCTGACCGTGGGGAAAGCGGTGTTTCCCGGTGCAGCAGTAGACGCGATGGCCGACGACGCCACGACGCAGGTCACCGGTGCAGCTGCGGCCATGGCGATCGCCACCGGCCCTCGGACTCTTAGCATCCGGAGACCCAGCAGTCGGGGGGCATCGAGGGGGAAGGGTGCGCCATCTGCTCTTCCAATATAGCCACGGCCTGCTCGCCACCGCCTTCATCAGATGCGGGGCGGGGTGCGCAACCGCAGCCGGGGTACGCGCACGCGAAAGCGAGCAGACTTGGGGGCATGACCTCATCCGCGCCAGCGCGTCAGCCGCGCCCCTGGTGGGAGCGCGTGGTCTTCACGCTCGGCATCATCCTCGCCCCGGCGGGGATCGTGCTGCTGGCCCTGCTGCCCTGGCTGGCCCCCACCGATGGGCGCGAGCGCCTCTTCTACATCCTGTTCGCCATCTCGCTCATCAAGTTCCCCGCGCTGGTGGTGGCATGGTGGCTGCTCACGCGCAACGCCGAACGGCCCGATCAGCCCGGGGTGTGGGACGACGCCGAGCAGAGGCGCATCATCGCGCGCATCCGGGCCGAGGGGGAGGCCGCCAAGGCACGCGGCGATGCAGCGGCCATGCGGCACCTGGCCCGCGAGGCATGGGCGGTAGCCGATCGCCTGGACGGCGACATGCGGGCGGAGGCGGTGGCGCTTGCCTCGGTGCTGGGTGCCCACGGGCAGATGACGCCCCGGGGCTGAGTCGGGGCCCAGGCCATCGCCGCTGCCGAGCGCGGGCAACCGACCGGGTAGGATTCTGACCATGCCCGGCGTCCCCCGCATCGCCGCCCTGGCCGCCGTCGCAGCGACCGCCACCGGCCTGGCCACCACCGCGCATGGTGCGTCGTGGAAGGGCCCGGTGTACCCGGCCAAGGCGATTTCGAGCAACCTCGCCCTGGCCGTGGCACCGAACGGCACGGCCACGGTGCTCTTCCAGGGCCCCACGCGCAGCATCGCAGCGATCTCGCGAACGGGACCCACCGCGCGATGGTCGAGGACCGCGCGGCCGTGGCTGGCACCCGGGCAGGCCGGGGTGAGGGGTCCGTTGGCCGCGGCCTTCGCCGGCAGGCGGCTGGCCGCCGTGTGGTCGGGCGCCGCGGGCACCGTTCGATCGGTGGCCGGATCGCAGGGGCGGGCGATATCCCGCGTGCGCTCGACGAGGGCCCGCCCGCCCGTGAGGGCCATCGAGCTGGTGGGCGGACCGACCTCCACCCTGCAGTACGGCCTGTGGTCGCCCGCCGGGCAGGCCGTGGGGTCCATCACGGCCGGAGCACGCCCCGCCAGGCTGCCCAGCGCTGCCAACTCACCTCCCGCAGGCACCAATGTGCTGCATCAAGCGGTGGACCGCGCGGGCAACTGGACCGCCCTGGTGCTCATGGCACCGACGCAACTGGGCGTGATGACGCGCCCGAAAGGCGGGGCGTGGGGTTCCCCGGTGCCACTTCCCACACCGCTCAAGACGGCGGTGGGCCCGCCGCTGCTGCCGCCCATGGCCGCGGGCACGGCGACCGACCTCGCCGTGGACGCCGCGGGCAATGCCGCCATCGCCTTCGTCACGGGCGCCAACCCCACAACGGGAGCACTCGACCCTGCGGGGACCGGATTCACCCTGGCCGTGGTGCAGCGGCAGGGCGCCACCGGCGCGTTTGGCGCAGCGCAGGCGGTGGGCAACACCCAGCCGCAGTACTTCGGCGGCTTCGGGAGCGCACCCCCGGTGGGGGTGGCCATCTCGCCTGCAGCCGTGGTGGCGGCATGGGGAGCGGGCATCGGAGACCCCGCCGTGGGCGGCGGCGTGGGGATCCTGTCGTCCATCGCCGCACCCGGGCAGCCGTTCCCACCGGCCACGCTCACGGTCATCGGATCAACGGAGAACTGGAGCCCCGATGGCCTGCAGGCAGCGGTGACCCCGAACGGCATGGGCGCCGTGATGATGTGGGGCGACGGCGCGCAGGGCGACGCCCAGGACCTGGGCGTGACCACCTCGCTCGGCCCCGGCCAGCCGTGGAGCAAGGAGTTCAGCCTGGCCGGCCGCAAGACCGGGGAGCAGGGCTACCCGGGCGCCACCATCGTGCCGTTCAACAGGGGCTTCGTGGCCGCGTGGAGCGCCGGTGTGCCGGCCGAGGCCGGCGACAACCCCACCTACCACGTGGGCGTGGCCAGCTTCATGTAGGCCCGCCGGAGGGGCATGCCTAGCCCGCCACCCGCGTCCGCGCCGGGCGCGGGCGGATGTCCACCATCTCGAGGCCGGCAATGCCCGCGAAGTCGTCCGGGTTGGCGGTGTGCACGGCCATGCCGTTGGCCAGGGCCACCGCGGCGATGAGGGCATCGAAGCCGCGCGTCCGGACCGTGCGGCCGCGCTCCCGCATGGCCTGTGCCACCCGCGCATGGGCACGGGCGGCGGCGGCATCGACGGGGAGGGGGTCGATGTCGGCCTCGGCCTCTGCGGGGAGCCCTACCGCCCGTGCTGCGGACCCCCGCCGGCCATGCGGGTGACATCCCGGCGGCCCGCTCCGGCCATGCGGGCGATGCGCAGTGCCTCGGGCATTCGGCCCTCGAGCTGCTGCGGCGTGATGCCCTTCTGCAGCATGGCCTCCACCGCCATCACCATCGGCACCACGTGGTCGGCGTACCCGGACACGCCATCCTCGGGCCGCCCGCCCGGTGGCGGATCGTGCGCGCGGGTGCGCAACCCCCAGGGCAGCGGCTGGTCCTGACCCCGGATGATGGGCTGCACCAGGGCGGCGCCGCGCTCATCGAGCCTCCACACCAGCAGCATCACCCGCCGCGCGGATCCGTCCAGGTCCTCGAGGGGAAGCAGGCCGAACCCCAGGCACGGGTCCGGCGGACCATCGACCGGCTGCCATTCGGGCGGGGCGCCCACCGGCTAGGCGGTCGCCGGGGGCTCCTCGGGCACGGGGCACAACGTGACCCAGTGCGACGAGCCGTCCACGGCCTCGACGTCGTAGGCGAACTCGCCCACCATCAGGCGGTCACCCGCGCGGCATTCGTGCTCGTCGGGCCCCACCCGCACCAGCGCCACGCCGGGCCCGGCGCTACCGGTGACCATCACGCGCACGCCCGAGAGGCTCACCTCGCCTCCGGGCACGAGCGTCACCTGGGCGGGCGCCGGCACGGCAAAGCCCGAGATGGCCACGAGCGCGCCGATGACCGCCACGATGGCCCCGCCCAGCCCGACCGGCCACGCGCTGCCCGAGGCCTCGCCCCAGCAGGCATCGTCCACGCACAGGGTTCCCCAGTGCGCCACCACGTACAGGGCCAACCCGCCCACGGCCAGCACGAGCCCCGACACGATGAGCAGTTGGCGGCGGCGCCACGCAAGGCTGCCGGGCTCCTCGGGCGTGGGCGGGTTGACGTCGAGCATGTGCCGGATGGTATTCGCTACATGCGCCGGGCCTCCACCCGGGCGATCGCGATGAGGCCCGCCACCATCGCCACCACGGCCAGCGAGATCCACAGCGGGCGAAGGCCGCTCAGGTCGAGGCTGCTGTCGAGCACGAGTATCGCCACCACCGCCGCCGTGATGGGCGGCATCACCGAGGCCGCGGGCAGGACCAACGGGATGGACCCCGACTGGAACGCCGACTGCTGGATGAGAAACGCCGCCGCACCCGATGCCACGAGCAGCCAGAGCTTCCAGTTGCCGAGGTCGGCCGTGATGCCCGAGCCGAAGTCGAGGGTGACGGCCTTGGTGAGCGACGCCACCACCCCGAAGAGGATTCCCGACACGAACGCCAGGGGCAGGGCACGGCGCGTTCCGCGCCGGCGGAACGCGTACACGGCGAGCACCACGACGATGACCAGGATGACCAGCAGTGCCACCACCCAGCGCAGCAGGGGAGCATCGGTCTCGTTGCCGGAGGGGTCCCCCGCCACCAGGAACACCGCGAGCCCTGCCACCAGCGTGACGGCCGGCAGCCACACGCCCAGCGGCAGGCGCTCGTGCCCCCACCGCGACCCGATGGCGAGGGCGAACAACAGGGCCGTGGATGCCACCGGCTCCACCGCCAGCAGGTTGCCCTCATCCAGCGCCCACGCGTGCAGGATGAACCCCAGCCCCGTGGCCACCAGCGCGGCCAGCCACAACGGACTCCGAATGATCCGGCCGATGAGGTGCGCGAAGCCCCCGGCATCCACCGGCACCGACGATGCCACGCGCTGCTGGGCCACCGACGCCCAGCCCCCGAGCGCGGCCGCGCCCAGCGCGATGCCGATGGCCAGCAGCATTGCGGCAGCCTACGACCGCGCGCGGGCGCCACTGCGCCCCGTGTGGCCGGGTGCGGCCGGGCCGCGCGTTAGCGTCGCGGGCATGCCACGCGTGGTCGCGCACATGGACCTCGACGCCTTCTTCGCCGCGGTGGAAGTGCGGGAGGACCCCTCGCTGGCCGGGCGTCCGCTGGTGGTGGGTGGCGACCCGGACGGGCGCGGCGTGGTGTCGACGGCGTCGTACGAGGCCCGCCGGTTCGGCATCCGCTCGGCCATGCCGGCGGCCGAGGCCCGCAGGCGGTGCCCCCACGCGGTGTTCGTGCGCCCCGACATGCCCCGGTACCGCCGCTGGTCGGCGCAGGTGTGGGACCTGGTGCGTGACGAGGTGCCGGTGCTGGAGCAGGTGGGCATCGACGAGGGCTACATCGACCTGTACCGGCAGGTGTGGACCGCGGGCGGGGCGCACAGGTTCCTGGCCCGCCTGCAGCGTGCGGTGCGGGATGAGACCGGCCTGCACGCCTCGTTCGGCTGCGGGTCGTGCAAGACCGTCGCGAAGATCGCATCCGATGCCGACAAG
>CAZEUE010000017.1:0-19852 GCA_964514615.1 uncultured Bifidobacterium sp.
TCACGGGCCCCGACGTGATCAAGACGGTCACCGGCGAGGACGTGACCATGGAGGACCTGGGCGGCGCGCTGAGCCATGCCACCAAGTCGGGCGTATGCCAGTTCGCCTGCGAGGACGAGGAATCGTGCCTCGACGAGGTGCGCCACCTGCTGTCGTTCATCCCCCAGAACAACCTCGACGGCGCGCCGTACGAGGTCCCCACCGATGACCCCGACCGGCGTGACCCCGAGCTGCACGCGATCGTCCCGGACAATCCCAACAAGCCGTACGACATGAAGCACGTCATCGAACTGGTGTTCGACGACGGGGAGTTCCTGGAGGTCGCGCCGCTCTACGCGCAGAACCTGGTGATCGGCTTCGCGCGGCTGAACGGCCACTCGGTGGGCGTGATCGGCAACCAGCCCAAGGCGCTGGCCGGGGTGCTGGACATCGACGCGTCGATCAAGGGCGCGCGGTTCATTCGCTTCTGCGACGCCTTCAGCATCCCGATCATCTCGTTCGTGGACGTGCCGGGCTTCCTGCCCGGCACCAGCCAGGAGTACGGCGGGATCATCCTGCACGGGGCCAAGCTGCTGTACGCCTACGCCGAGGCCACCGTGCCGAAGATCACGGTCATCACCCGCAAGGCCTATGGCGGCGCGTATGACGTGATGAACAGCAAGCACCTGGGCGCCGACTTCAACGCCGCGTGGCCATCAGCCGAGATCGCCGTGATGGGCGCCGACGGCGCGGTGAACATCATCCACCGCGGCACCCTGAAGACGGTGGCCGACGAGGGCGGCGACGTGGACGCCCGCCGCGCCGAACTGATCGACGAGTACAAGGAGCGCTTCGCGAATCCCTACCAGGCGGCGGAGCGCGGCTACGTGGACGACGTCATCCAGCCGGAGGACACCCGCCCCTGGCTGGTGAAGGCCCTCGAGATCTCGCTGACCAAGCGGGTGGACGGGCCGAGGCGCAAGCACGGGAACATCCCGCTGTGAGCATGGCCATGCAGGTGACCCCCGCGCCGTCGCCCGAGGAGGCCGCGGCCATCGCCGCCGCCGTGCGCGTGCTGCTGGAGGGCGCCCGCCACGGGGCCGGGGCCGATCCCCGCCCGGCGGCGTACCGGTCGGCATGGCGCATTGCCGCCATCCGGGAGGGCGCGGGACTGTCCCCCATCGATTCGAGGAGTCGCTGATGTTCCGCACGGTGCTGGTGGCCAATCGCGGCGAGATCGCCATCCGCGTCATGCGCACGTTGCGCGAGATGGGCATCCGGTCGGTGGCGGTGTACTCCGAGGCCGACCGCGACGCGCTGTTCGTGCAGTTCGCCGACGAGGCCCACTCGCTCGGCGCCGGCCCGGCCACCGACACCTACCTGAACATCCCGACGATCCTCGAGGTAGCCGCGGCGTCGGGGGCCGAGGCCGTGCACCCCGGCTACGGGTTCCTGGCCGAGAACGCCCCGTTTGCGCGCGCCTGCGAGCAGGCGGGCGTCACGTTCATCGGCCCGCCTGCCGACGCCATCGACGCCATGGGCTCCAAGACCGCCGCACGGGCGCTGATGGACGCCGCGGGCGTGCCGATCGTGCCCGGCGTCACCGAGGGCGTGGCCGACGTGGCCGAGGCCACGGGCATCGCCGAGCAGATCGGCTACCCCATCGCCGTCAAGGCCGCGGCGGGCGGTGGCGGGAAGGGGTTCCGCGTGGCGCTGACCCCCGACGACCTCGAGGGCGCCTTCGAGGGCGCCCGGCGCGAGAGCGAGAAGTTCTTCGCCGACTCCACGGTGTACCTGGAGCGCTACCTGCCGCACCCGCGGCACGTGGAGATCCAGGTGCTGGCCGATGGCCATGGCACCACGTTGTGGCTGGGCGAGCGCGACTGCTCGGTGCAGCGGCGCCACCAGAAGCTGGTGGAGGAGACCCCCAGCCCGGTGGTGAGCGACGCGCTCCGGCAGCGCATGGGCGAAGCGTCGGTGAAGGCGGCCGAGGCCGTGGGCTACCGGTCGGCCGGCACGCTGGAGTACCTGGTGTCGGGGGAGGAGTTCTTCTTCCTCGAGATGAACACGCGCATCCAGGTGGAGCACACGGTCACCGAGATGGTCACCGGGCTCGACCTCATCCGCGAGCAGGTGCGCATCGCCGCCGGGGAGCGGGTGTCGATCACCCAGGACCAGGTGGCGCCCCGCGGCCATGCGTTCGAGTGCCGCATCAACGCCGAGGACGCCGAGAAGAGGTTCCTGCCCACTCCCGGCCCCATCACCGCATACCGCGAGCCCGCCGGGCCGGGCGTGCGCGTGGACTCCGGGGTGCAGTCCGGGTCGGTGATCAGCGACATGTACGACCCCATGGTGGCCAAGCTGGTCACGTGGGATGTCGACCGCGAGGCCGCGCGCAGGCGCATGCTGCGGGCACTCGAGGAGTACGTGGTGGAAGGCCCCACCACGCTCATCCCGTTCCACATCTGGCTGCTCAACGAGCAGGAGTTCATCGACGGCGGCGCCTGCCACGACGCGCTCGAGGCCATGAGTGCCGAGAACACCCCCCTGCCCCCGCGCGACGGCGCGCCGCCGCCCGCGCCCGAGGCGCCCGAGGCGGAGCCCGTGGCCGAGCGCACCCTGGTGGCCGAGGTGGGCGGCAGGCGGTTCGACGTGCGGCTGTTCATCCCCGAGAAGGACCTGGGCCCGGCCAGCGCACCGGCCCCCAAGCCCGCGCGCGCCAAGCGCAGCGGGGGCGGCCACCATGGCGCGGGAGCCGCGGGTGCCACCGGCGAGGTGCACAGCCCCATGCAGGGCACCGTGCTGAGCGTGGCGGTGGAGGCCGGGCAGGAGGTGGCCGCCGGCGACGTGCTCTGCATCATCGAGGCCATGAAGATGGAGAACGAGGTGACGGCCCACACGGGGGGCACGGTGACCGCGGTGAGCGTGGAGGCCGGCCAGTCGGTGGCCGCCGACGAGCTCATCGCCGTGATCGGCTGAGATGACCCGGGTCGTCATGTGGGCCGGCCGGCTCGGCCCCGGGCGGGCCTCGGCGGGTGCGGTGGTGGAGCCGGGTGATGCCGATCGCGAGACCCTGCGGCGCGCGGTGCTCGCCTGCGGGGTGGCCCTGGCCGCCGACCGGCTGGCCGCGGCAGGCGAGCACGACCGCCATCCCGTCGTCCGGGCCTTCGGGGCCTCCGCGCCGGAGGACCTGGTGGACCTGACGGGGCGGTGCGAGATCGGCGGCCTGGCGGTGCCGCCCGGCGAGGTGTCGCCGCCGCCGGGAGCCGCGGTGGCCGACCTGGTGCTGATGCCCGGCGACGACCCCGACGACGCCGAGCCCGTGATCCTGCCCGGGAGCATCCCGGCTGCCGAGGCCGCGGCGCTATCGGCCGCCGCGCTGGCGCGCGCACTGCCCCGCGACCCCCTGCACCTGGCCCGCACCGGCGTGGCGCTGCGCACGCTGGCCCGCGAGGCGACGATGTATCCCGGCACGCTCACCCAGGTGGCGGGCGGCATTGCCGTCACGGCCCGCGACCCCGCGGAGGTTCGGCTGTTCAGCGCACCGGCCCCCGAGCGGCAGGAGGCGGGCCGGACGTGGCAGGTGCCGGACCCTCGACGGGTGGCCGTGGCCCTGGGGGCCGCCGTGGCGGGTGCCGCAGTGGGCCTGGGCATGGCATGGCTGCTGATGGACCTGCTGGATCCCGCCACCGCCAACCGGGCCACGGGGCTCGTGGCCGGGGCGCTGGTGGGCGCGGTGGTGGTGGCCGCCCTGGTGCTGCGCCTGGGCCGCCGGGGCTAGGAGAGGCCCGGGCCGAACAGCCCGTCGGCGTCGCGCGTGATGCCGGTGGACAGCAGAACGCGGGCCTCGCCGCTGTCGAACGGGCGACCCGGCCACTGCACGCCCACCCGGCCCTGGTCCTCGAGCAGGCCCAGCGCGCGCATGAGGGCCAGCAGCCCCTGGTCGCCATCGAGCCCCAGCTCGGCGGCCGCGGTGGGGATGGACAGCATCACGTCGCCCTCGGGCGGGCGGCCCTCGTCGAGCCATTGCAGCACCAGCAGCATCTCGAGGCGCTGCGCGTTTTGGGCGTCACCTTCCATGAAGCGGCTGTATTGTCCCCGACCGGCTCGCGGTGAGGCTCCCACTACGGAACCCCGCGGGCCGCTCACTGACAGCGAGACAAGGGACGCGGGTGGATCTCTTCGAGTACCAGGGCAAGCAGCTCTTCGCCACGTACGGCCTTGCCGTGCCGTCGGGCGAAGTGGCCGACACGCCCGAGCAGGCCAAGACCGCTGCCGAGGCCATCGGCGGCACGGTGGTGGTGAAGGCGCAGGTGCAGGTGGGGGGCCGCGGCAAGGCCGGCGGCATCAAGCTGGCCACGGACCCCGACGAGGCCTACGCCGAGGCCCAGAACATCCTGGGCATGGACATCAAGGGCCACGTGGTGAAGCGGCTCTGGATCGAGAGCGCCTCCGACATCAAGAAGGAGTACTACGCATCGGTCACCTTCGACCGCTCGGCCAAGATGCCGCTGGTGATGCTGTCGGCCATGGGCGGCATGGACATCGAGGCCGTGGCCGAGGAGCACCCCGAGGCGCTGGCGCGACTGCACGTGGACCCGCTGACGGGCTTCCAGCAGCACCATGCCCGCTGGCTCATCTACCACGCCGGCATCGACGGGCCGGCGCAGAAGGGCGTGCTGGATGCCCTGATGAAGGCCTATGACGCCTTCATCGGGCTCGAGGCCACGCTCATCGAGATCAACCCGCTCATCTGGACGGCCGATGACCGCGTGGTGGCGCTGGACGCCAAGGTGTCCATCGACAACAACGCGCTGTACCGCCATCCCGAGCTGGCGGAACTGCAGGAGAGCCTCACCGACGACCCGCAGGAGCGCATGGCGCACGAGCGGGGCGTGACCTACGTGAAGCTGGACGGCGACGTGGGCATCATGGGCAACGGCGCCGGCATCGTGATGAGCAGCCTGGACGTGGTCGCCCTGGCCGGCGGCACGCCCGCCAACTTCCTGGACGCCGGCGGCGGATCGAACGCGGAGGCCGTGGCCACCGCGCTCGAGGTGCTGCTGAGCGACCCCAAGGTGAAGTCGCTGATGATCAACATCTTCGGCGGCATCACGCGGTGCGACGAGGTGGCCGAGGGCCTCCTCACGGCGCTCGACACGCTGGGCGCCACGCTGCCCATCGTCGTGCGCCTCGACGGGACCGCCGCGGAGGCGGGGCGCGCCATCATCGCCGAGCGCGCCCCGGCCAACGTGGTGGTCGAGCCCACGATGCTCTCGGCCGCCACGCGCGCCGTGGAGCTCGCGAAGGAGGCCGCGTGAGCATCCTGGTCGATGAGAACACCAAGCTGGTGGTGCAGGGCGTCACCGGCCGCGAGGGCCAGTTCCACACCCTCCGCAACAAGGCATACGGCACCAACGTGGTGGCGGGCGTCACGCCGGGCAAGGCCGGGCAGGACGTGGACGGCATCCCGGTGTTCAACACGGTGCGCGACGCCGTGGAGGCCACCGGCGCCAACACGTCGATGATCTTCGTGCCGCCCCGGTTCGCCACCGACGCCATCTACGAGTCGCTGGACGCCGGGATCGACCTCACCATCGCCATCACCGAGGGCATCCCCGCGCACGACATGATGCGCGTGTACACGCACCTGAAGCGCGGCGACCAGCGCCTGCTGGGCCCCAACTGCCCGGGCGCCATCAGCCCGGGCAAGGCCACCGTGGGCATCATGCCCACCGACGTCTTCACGCCGGGCCGCGTCGGCATCGTCAGCCGCTCGGGCACGCTCACGTACCAGATCTCCAAGGAGATCGGCGACATGGGCATCGGCCAGAGCACGGTGGTGGGAATCGGCGGCGACCCCATCGTGGGCTCGTCGTTCGTCGACGTGCTGGGCATGTTCGAGGCCGACCCCGACACCGACCTGGTGGTGATGGTGGGCGAGATCGGCGGCGACGAGGAGGAGAAGGCCGGTGCCTTCATCGCCGAGAACATGAGCACCCCGGTGGTGGGCTACATCGCCGGCTTCCAGGCGCCTCCCGGCAAGCAGATGGGCCACGCCGGCGCCATCATCACCGGGTCGTCGGGCACCGCGCAGGGCAAGAAGGACGCCCTCGAGGCGCTGGGCGTGAGCGTGGGCACCAACCCCACCGAGGTGGCCGAGATCGTGGCGGACCGCCTGAAGTAGCACCACCCCGCGGTGCCGCCCGGCTGCTCAGGAGGCGATCTCCATGAGCAGCCGGGCGGTTGCCGTGGGGTCGGCCAGCATCATGTCGTGCCCGGTGGGCATGCGGTGCATGCGCCACCCCCCGTCGCGCGCGCGCCCGGCCGACGCATCGAGCGAGGCCATCCCCGGCGACACGTGCTCCACGTAGTCGCGCGGCAGGGCGGCGAGCGCGGCCGGGTCGTACATGACCGGCTCCTCCACGCACCGCAGCGGGAAGTCCGTGAGCCGTTCGCCCACCGAGTGGCGCAGGTGCCCGGGCACGGCCCACTGCGCCAGGAACTCCGTCGACGCCGGCACGCGCCAGCCATCCGCCGACCCGGCGGCCAGGCGGCGGTACCGCTCGGCAATGGGCGCGGGCTCGACGTCGGCCAGCGACTCCCCGGGCGCGGCGAGGAACGCCCCCATGGCCACCACCTGCGACAGCCGGTCACCCGCGGCATCGGCCACCGGCCCGGCCAGCACGCCCGAGTAGGAGTGCAGCACCAGGACGGCCTGCCGCACGTCCTCCATGCGCAGCGTGGCCAGTACGTCGTCCACGTGCGTGCCCACCCCGGTGGCGGGCGTGGCCAGGTGGGCGCGGTCCCCGCAGCCGGTGAGCGTGGGGGCGTGGGCCACATGGCCCGCGTCGCGCAGCAGTGCCTCGACCGGCCGCCAGCACCATCCGCCGTGCATCGCGCCGTGGATCAGGACGAACGTCGCCACGTATCCGAGGCTACCGGCGCGCGGGCATGTCTAGACTGCCGCGCCGTGCCCGACGTCATCTCATTCGCCCGCGGCGCCCCGGCGCCCGAGGCCCTCGACGGCGGCCTCATCGCCCGGTGCTCCGCCGCCGCGCTCGAGGCCGACCCCACGGTCATCCTGTCCTATGGGACGGGCGGCGGGTACCCGCCGCTGCGCGAGTGGCTGGCGGCCCACCACGGCACCTCTGCCGACCGCGTGCTGGTGACCAACGGGTCGCTCGAGGGGTATGTGTTCCTGCTCGAGACTTTCCTGCAGCCGGGCGACCTGATCGGCCTGGAGGCGCCCACGTACGACCGGGCGCTGCTGCAGGCCCAGATGCACGGAATGGACATCCTGCCCATCCCGATGCAGGACGACGGGCTGGACGTGGACGCCCTCGCCGCGGCGTGCGAGGCCGGCCGGGTGCCCAAGCTCGTCTACACCATCCCGAACTTCCACAACCCCGCGGGCACCACGATCTCGCTCGACAAGCGCCGGGCCCTCGTGGACCTGGCCCAGCGGTACGGGTTCTGGATCCTCGAGGACGACCCGTACGGCCGCCTCAGGTTCGAGGGCGAGGCCCTGCCCAGCATCTACGAGCTGGGCGGCCCGGAGCGCGTGATGTTCTCGTCGTCGTTCTCGAAGACGCTGGCGCCGGGGCTGCGCGTGGGCTACCTGGTCGCCCCGCCCGACCTGGTGAAGACCCTCACCACGCGCGCCAACCAGACCTACATCTCGCCCGCCCACCTGCCCGAGGCCGCCGTGCAGCAGGTGTGCGAGCAGGGGCTTCTCGACCCCAACATCGCGCGGGTGACCGAGCTGATGCGCGTGCGACGCGATGCCATGGCCGCGGGCCTGCACCACATGCCCGAGGGCACCCGGTGCACCCCGCCCGAGGGCGGGTTCTTCATGTGGATGGAGCTGCCCGAGGGCATGGACGCCGACGCACTGCTGCCCGTGGCGCAGGAGGCCGGGGTCATCTACGTGGCCGGTTCCGCGTGCTTCCTGGACGGGCACCGCAATACCCTGCGCCTGGCCTACTCCGGCGTGTCGCCCGAGGAGATCACCGTGGGGATGGAGCGCCTGGGCGGGGTGTTCGCGGGCTGACGTCCGGCGGTTCGGCGAGGGCCGAATGTCCCGGCCGCAGGGACATTCAGGAGCCCCGCCCTGCGGTAGCCTTCGTGCCCAGCGGGATCCCTCTCAACCAACCGGAGGTACGGGCAGTGCGCACACACGACGTCGTCGTCGTCGGTGCTGGTCTTGCGGGGATGCGCGCGGCGATCGCCGCGCACGAGGCCGGCGTGGACGTCGCCCTCGTGACGAAGCTGCACCCCGTGCGCAGCCACTCGGGCGCCGCGCAGGGCGGCATCAACGCCGCGCTCGGCAACGAGACCGAGGACAGCACCGACAACCACACTTTCGACACCGTCAAGGGCGCCGACTACATCGGCGACCAGGACGCCATCGAGATCCTCTGCGAGCGCGCGCCGCTCGAGGTGTACCAACTGGAGCACTGGGGCGCGGTGTTCAGCCGCCAGGAGGACTCCGGCAAGATCGCCCAGCGCCCCTTCGGCGGCGCCGGCTTCCCGCGCACCTGCTATGCGGCCGACCTGACCGGCCTCGTCATCCTGCACACGCTCTACACCGTGGTGGTGAAGTACAACATCCCCACCTACGAGGAGTGGTTCGTGACCGACCTGGTCACCGATGACTCCGGCAACGCGGTGGGCGTGGTGGCCTACGACATGATCCACGGCACGATCGAGACGATCGGCGCCAAGGCCGTGGTCATGGCCACGGGCGGCGCGGGCCGCGTGTACCGCCCGTCCACCAACGCGCACGCCTCCACCGGCGACGCCATGAGCCTGGCGCTGCGCAAGGGCGTGCCGCTCAAGGACATGGAGTTCATGCAGTTCCACCCCACCACCCTGGCCGCCAATGGCGTGCTGGTGACGGAGGGTGCCCGCGGAGAGGGCGGGTACCTCCTGAACAAGGATGGGGAGCGCTTCATGAGCAAGTACGCCCCCAACAAGCTCGAGCTGGCGTCGCGCGACGTGGTGTCGCGCGCCGAGGCCACCGAGATCATGGAGGGGCGCGGCGTGGACGGCTGCGTGCTGCTCGACCTGCGCCACCTGGGTCGCGACCGCATCATGGAGCGGCTGCCGCAGATCCGCGAGCTGGCCATTGCCTTCGCGGGCACCGACCCCATCGAGGAGCCCATCCCGATCCGCCCGGGTGCGCACTACCACATGGGTGGCGTGCACGTGGACAACTGGGGGGCGGCCCCGCACATGCCCGGCCTGTTCGCGGCGGGCGAGTGCTCCTGCGTGTCGGTGCACGGTGCCAACCGCCTGGGCGGCAACTCGCTGCTCGAGGCCGTGGTGTTCGGCGCCCGTGCCGGAGAGGCCTCAGCGGCCTACGCCAAGGAGACCGGCGAGCCCAACGTGCCGTCGAACGCGGCCGACGAGGTGCAGGACCGCATCGAGGAGCTCCTGCTCCGCGAGAACGGCCCGCGCCAGGGCGAGATCCGCGACGAGCTGGCCGCCGTGATGCAGGAGAAGGTGGGCGTGTTCCGCGAGGACGCCACCCTGCGCGAGGCCAAGGCCACGGTCACGGAGCTCAAGGACAGGTTCCAGGGCGTGGTCGTGGACGACAAGGGCAAGACCTTCAACACCGACCTCATCCACACCATCGAGACCGGCTACCTGCTGGACCTGGCCGACTGCATGGTGACCGGCGCCATCGCGCGCCACGAGAGCCGGGGCGCCCACTCGCGCACCGACTTCACCGAGCGCGATGACGAGAACTGGATGAAGCACACGCTGGCGTACCTGGACGACGGCGAGATCCGCCTCGACTACTCGCCGGTGACGATGACCAAGTACGAGCCCCAGGTGAGGTCCTACTGATGGCATCAACCACGTTCCGCGTCTTCCGCTTCCAGCCCGACTCGGGCGAGGAGGAGTCGTACCACCAGGACTTCAGCCTCGACCACGAGGAGAAGACCACGGTTCTGGACGCGCTGCTGCGCATCCAGAACGAGCAGGACGGCACGCTGGCCGTGCGGTACTCGTGCCGCAGCGCCATCTGCGGGTCGTGCGCGTGCAAGGTCAACGGCAAGACGGTGCTGGCCTGCATGACCCAGGTGGAGGAGGCCAAGGCCGAGAGCGGGTCGGACACCCTTCAGGTGGACCCCATCGGCAACTTCCCGCCCATCAAGGACCTGGTCGTGGACATGACCTCGTTCTGGGAGAAGTTCAAGGCCGTCAAGCCATTCCTCATCCCGGACGGCCCGGCGCCCCAGAAGGAGCGCCTTGTGCCCAAGGCCGCGATGGAGAAGGTGGCCAAGGAGAGCGCGTGCATCCTGTGCGCGGCCTGCTACTCCGAGTGCAACTCGCTGGCCGCCGACCCGGAGTTCGTGGGCCCGGCCGCCTTCGCATGGGGCTACCGGTTCGCCGCCGACGAGCGCGACGCGCAGCGCAAGAACCGCGCCAAGCTGTACTCGGGCGAGCACGGCATCTGGGACTGCACCCGCTGCATGTTCTGCAACGAGCGCTGCCCCAAGGGCGTGGACCCGCGTGACGCCATCGAGAAGCTCGGCGCCATCGCGTTCCAGGAGAAGGTCACCAAGGACAAGGGCGCCCGCCACGCCAAGGCGTTCCTCATCTCCATGCGCACCGGCGGCAAGCTCAACGAGCAGCTGGTGGGCGGCCTCACCGACCCGGTCGGTGGCGCCTTCAACGCCCCGCTGGCGCTCCGGATGCTGCAGAAGGGCAAGCTGCCGGCCTCCCCTCTCACCCACAAGGTGAAGAACCGCGACCAGGTCACGAAGCTCATCAAGAACGTGAAGGAGACCATCTAGTGCCGCGTCAGTTCGCCTACTACCCGGGTTGCGTGGCGGAGTTCAGCTCGAAGGAGCTCAACGCCACCACCAAGGCCCTGGCGCCGATGCTGGACATCGAGCTGCTGCCCATGCCGCAGGCCACGTGCTGCGGCGCCGGCGACATCGCCGAGGCCAAGCCCAACCTGTACCTCACGCTCAACGTGCGCATCCTCTCGGAGGCCGAGGAGATGGGCGCCGACATCATGACCATCTGCAACGTGTGCACGCTCAACCTGCGTCGCGCCAACAAGATGGTGAAGGAGGACCCGCGCCTGCTCGAGCAGGTGAACGGCGAGCTGGTGAACGCCGGCGCCCGTCCGTACCAGGGGACGATCGAGGTGACCCACCTGCTGTGGTTCCTCGCCACCGAGGAGGGCCTGTCGCTGCTCGAGCAGAAGGGCCCGCGCGGCCTGAACGGCCTGAAGGTGGCGCCCTACTACGGCTGCCAGCTGCTCAGGCCGTCGTCGGTGATGGGCTTCGAGGACCCGGACCGCCCGCAGTCGCTCGAGCGCCTCATCACGGCGCTTGGCGGCGAGGTGGCGGACTACGAGGGCAAGACGCGCTGCTGCGGCTTCCCCATCATCCTCGCCCGCGAGGAGGTGGCGCTGAAGGAGAGCCACGTGGCGCTGTCCGGTGCGCGTGACGCCGGTGCTCAGGTGATGGTGACGCCGTGCCCGCTGTGCCACCTGGCCATGGACGCCTACCAGCGAAAGACCGAGGCGCTGATGGGCGAGGAGTACGCCATGCCGGTGCTGCACCTGCCGCAGTTGATCGGCCTGGCCCTGGGCATGCCCACCCAGACCATGGAGTTCAAGCGGCACTTCACCTCGATGGACGAAGTGCTGGAGACCGTGGGCGCATAGTCCCGACGCAGGCATGCAGTACGACGAACGGCCCGGACCCCCGGGCCGTTCGCATTGAGGGGACAGTCCCAGCCCGGGGACAGTCCCACGCAAGGGACAGTCCCAGCGCTGGGACTGTCCCTTTCGGGTCTAGCCTCCAGTGCGTGATTCGCCGGGTCGTCATCGCCGTGGTGCTCCTCCTGGTTCCCGTCGGGGCGGGGCTTGCGGACGTCCCCACCGGGGTTCCCGACCCGCTCTCGCCCGAGCCGCTCGAGCGCGGGGCGCTGGTGGCCATGCCGGCGGTGTGGCGGGTGGAGACCAGCGCGCAGATGACGGGCATCCGGACCAAGGATGGCCGCGTCATCACGCTGCCGCCTCGTGCCCGCACCGTGAGCCGCGAGGGCACGGCGTTCGGCGTGACCCCGGACGGGTTCCTGGTGAGCGCCGCCCACGTGGTGCGCCCCGCGGGCTCCGACCTCGCCGAGACCGCGTACTTCCAGTACCTGGCCTTCAGCGGCAAGCCGCATTCACCTGAGATCGCCCGCAAGTGGGTGGAGGACAACGATGCCGTGCCCGTGGGCCTGACCGCGGTGAACCTGGTGATGCGCCCCACCGCGGCAGGCCCCGCAGCCAAGGTGAACCGGGCGGTCTCCCCGCGCATCGTCGAGGTGGACGAGATGCGGGACATCGCCGTGGTGAGGATTCCCGGGGTGCGCAACACGCCGTCGCTGGGCCTGGACCGCGGGCTCGATCGCGGCACCCCCATCGCGACCCTTGGCTTCGGAGTGGAGGACCCGTTCGCGCAACCCCAGCGCGCGGCCCTGGTGCCGGCCGTGCGCCTGGGCGTGATCGGCGAGACCGGGGAGTACCGCGACAACCCCCTGCGCATCATGACCCTCATCTCCAACGACGTGCAGAAGGGCGACTCCGGCGGACCCGCGGTGGACGAGCGCGGCCGGGTGCGCGGCATCGTGTTGATCAAGCGCGCCGACGGGGGCGGTGCCATGGCCCCCACCGAGCAGATCCTGCGCGTGCTCGACCGCGCCGGCGTGCGCGGCTGGGAGGGGCGCACGCAGTTCGTGTATCGCGAGGCGCTGCAGCGCGTGTCGAGGTTCGACCTGCAGGGCGCGCGCGCCGACCTGCGCCGCACCCTGGCCAGCTACCCGGCGCACGGCCTGGCGGCCTTTGAGATCCAGCGCGTGGGGGCCCTTGAGCGCGCCCGGCTCTCGCTGGCCGGCGAGCCCTGGTATCGCGGGGGCCTCGTGGCCGCGGGCCTCAGCGCCCTCGTGATCGCCGGCATCCTCGCCGCCCTGCTCTGGAAGGCGGTCAACCGGTCGCCGGGCGTGCTCGGCCCCCGCGACCGCAAGGCCCCGTTCGACCAGGAGTCCGACCCGGACGACGGCTGACGCACCGACGCGGGCGCGCGGCTAGTCCTCCGCCCTGCCCCCCAGGTGCTGCGCGAAGAACCTCTCCATGGCGCGATACGCGCGCATGCGGTTCTCGGGCTTGGCGAAGCCGTGGCCCTCGTCGTCGGCCACGATGTACTCGACGTCCACCCCGCGCTCGGTGAGCGCCTCGACGATCTGGTCGCTCTCGTGCTTGGTCACCCGGGGGTCGTTCGCGCCCTGGATCACCATGAGCGGCGTGACGATGTCGTCCACCCGCGACAGCGGCGAGCGCCGCCACATGTCCTCGCGCTCATCCTCCACCTCGGGGTCGCCCACGAACCGGTACCACGTGCTCTTGAGGAATGGCCGCCAGTACTCGGGGAACGACCGGATGAGCGTGACCAGGTTGGACGGCCCCACGAAGCTCACGGCGGCGCGGAAGCGATCCGGCGTGAAGGTGACGCCCACCAGCGTGGCGTAGCCGCCGTATGAGCCACCGTAGATGCCGATGCGGTCGGGGTCGGCCACGCCCTCGGCCACCGCCCAGTCGACGGCGTCCATCAGGTCGTCGTGCATCTTGCCGGCGAACTCCCGCTCGGCCGCGTGCATGAAGTGCTTGCCGAAGCCCGTGGACCCGCGGTAGTTCACCTGCAGCACCGCGTAGCCACGGTTGGCCAGGAACTGCGCCACGCCGTCGTAGCCCCAGGCGTCGCGGCTCCATGGGCCGCCGTGCACGTAGAGCACCATCGGCAGGTCGCGTGGCTCGAGGCCCCGCGGCACCGTGAGGTAGCAGTACATGGTGAGCCCATCGCGCGTGGTGATCTGCACCGGGCGCATGGGCGAGAGCTCATCGGGCGACAGCCACGGCCGGGGCCGGAACAGGAACTCGCTCTCGCCGGTCTGACGGTTGAACAGGTACGTCGCGCCGGGGTCGACATCACTGTCGAAGGCCACGGTCCACATGGTCTCGTCGGCGTCGCTGCCGCCGATGCGCGGGTCGCCGTCGGCGATTTCCTTGACCCTCTCGAAGTCGCGGGCGAAGTCATCGTCGAAGGCATGCACCACCAGGCGATCACGCAGGTACGCGGCGCCCAGCAGGGTGCGGTCCTTGTCGCTCACGATCGGCGCCCCGAGGTCGGCAACCTCATCCTCGTCGATCACCGTCTGCTCGCCCGTGGCGACGTCGATGGCCACCAGGCGCGAGCGGTCGTTGTCCACGGCGCTTCCCACCCACATCACCCCGCCGTCGGCGTCGAAGCCAAACGGGGTGCCGCCGTCCTCGTTGTCGAACTCCGCCAGCACGCGGAAGTCGTGCTCCTCCGAGTCGCGCACCAGCAGCTGGTAGTCGCCCTCGGGGGTCTGGGCATAGGCCCCTCGCACCTGTCCGTGGCGGTCCGCCACCCAGCCGATGATGTTGCCGGGGTTCCGGGCGACCGGGCTCAGATCGCCCGTGGCGAGGTCGAGCCGCTCGACGTCGAACACCCCGCGGTCGCGCCGGTTGGTACTGACGATGATCTGGTCGGGGGTTGCCCGCGGCACCGACACGATGCTGGCGCGCACGCCGTCGAACGGCGTGAGGTCGCGGGCGGTGCCGTCGCCAGGGACGTCCACGATCATCACGTGGTGGTTCTCATCCCCGCCCTGGTCCTTGCTGTAGAGGATGTGCCTCGAGTCGCGGGTCCACGAGTAGCCCATCACCCCGCGGTCGGTGTCGCGGGTCACGGGCACGGCCTCGCCGCCCTCGATGGGCCGCACCCACACGTTCAGCAGGCCGTCCAGCGGAGCGAGCCACGAGATCATGGTGCCGTCGGGCGACGGCTTGGCCAGGGCGCGCTCGGGGTTATCGAAGAACTCGCCGAGCGGGATGAGGCGGGGCTGTGTCATGGGGCGAACATTGGCACCTGTTCGCGCGTGTTTCGGGGCGATCGGTGCGCCCCGTGCGCGCCCGGGCTCCATACGGTCGGCCGCATGCCTGCGACCTACCGAGATGTGCCCCGCGCCCTGCGGAAAGCGGGATGGACCCGCCCGCGCCAACGCGGCTCGCATGAAGTGTGGGCAAGCCCTGATGGCACTCGGCGAACCACGGTGGCCGCGAACGACTCCACCACATTCACGCGCGGTGCCCCTGCGGCGATTCGGCGCCCGACGGGACTGGGGGATCTGCGATGAAGCAGCACCTCGTGATCGACGAGCAGGGCGATGACGGCACGTGGGGCGCCTACTGCCCCGACCTCCCGGCCTTCGCCGGCGCCGACCCCCGCGAGGAGACCGAGGCCCTCATGCGGGAAGCACTGCCCGCCCACATCGAAGCGCTGCGCGAAGCAGGCCTGGACCCCCAAGAGTCGTCGCACCACGCGGAGCCCATCGCCGCTTGGCCATCGCTGACGGCAGCCCGGGGCGGGCTTACCCCGCGACTGAATACCGCAACTGCACGATGCCGGCGCCGAGGTCGCGGCTCTCCTGCAGCCGCAGTGCGCGCTGGTGTCCCGCGCCGGCGAACAACGGGATGCCCTCACCGAGAATCATCGGGATGACCGTGACCGTCACCTCGTCCACCATGCCGGCGTCGAGGAACGAGCGGATGAGCGCCCCGCCGTCGAGGTAGATGCCGCCCTCTCCCACGTCCGCGCGCACGGCCGCCACCAGCTCCTGCGGCGTGCCGGACACCGCCCGCACCGAGGGCTCATCGCACGCGAGCGGCCGCGACGTGGCCACGAACACCGGCTTGTCGTCGTAGGGCCAGGCACCGAAGCCATCCACCACGTCGAAGGTGCGCCGCCCCATGAGCAACGCCACCGACTGCTCCATGAGCGCCTCGTAGCCGCTGTCCTCGAACACGCCCGCCTGCTGGGCGTCGCCGGCCGGCAGCCACGACAGGTCGTCGTCCGGCCCGGCGATGAAGCCGTCGAGCGACTGGGCCACGAACACGCGGATCACGCACGGCACTGTGCCACGCCAACACCAGCCGGGGTCGGGCACCGACCGGTACCTGACCCCCGGGGAGGCCCGCTGATACCGTCGACCCGTGACCGGCACCGACGACAGGCCACTCGTCATCGCCCTATGCCCAGACCTCATGCTGAGGTCGCGCATCGAAAGCGGCCTCGATATCGCGGGGTACCGCCTGCGCGTTGCCGGCGGGACCAGCCGCCTGGCCGCGGCGCTGGCGGAGGAGGCCCCCGCGTGCATCCTCATCGACCTCGAGGCCGGTGACGACGCGATCTCGATTATCGAGCACCTGCGCGCCGACACGGCCACGGCCGGCATCCCCCTCGCCGCCTTTGCCGGCCACACGAACGCCGACCTGCTCGAGCAGGCGAAGGCCGCAGGGGCCGACCCGGTGGTGGCCCGCGGCCAGGCGGCCATCAGCACCGGCACGGTGGTTCAGCAGGCCATCGCCGCGCTCGCCATCTAGGCGCCCCACGCGATACCCTCCCCAACCGTGAAGAACGCCGCCGAGTATCTTCCCGCCCTGCGCGAGGGCGTCGTCGTGTTCGACGGCGGCCTCGGCACCCAGATCCAGGCACGCGACCTCACCGCCGACGACTACGGCGGCGGTGCGCTCGAGGGGGCCGTGGACTACCTCTCCATCACGCGACCCGACGTGCTGGAGGAAATCCACCGGTCGTACCTGGAAGCCGGCTCGCAGGCGGTGGAGACCAACTCGTTCCAGGCCACGGCGATCCGGCTGGAGGAGTGGCAGCGGCCGGATGGCGGCAATCTGGCCGAGTTCGTGACAGAGATCAACATGGCGGCGGCCGGCGTGGCGCGCAAGGCGTGCGACGAGTTCGAGGCGGCCGACGGCATCCCGCGGTTCGTGATCGGCTCCATCGGCCCCACGGGCATGCTGCCGGGCACCGACGACCCCAAGCTGTCGGGCATCACGTTCGACGAGCTGGCCAACCAGATCCGCACGCAGGCCGCGGGCCTGATGCAGGGCGGTGCCGACGTGCTGCTCATCGAGACCCAGCAGGACATCCTCGAGACACGCGCGGCCATCCACGGCATCCGCCTGGCGTTCGACGACCTGGGCACATCGGTGCCCATCCAGGCGCAGGTGGCGCTCGACCAGACCGGCCGCATGCTGTTGGGCACCGACGTGGGTGCCGTGGTGACGATCCTCGAGGCCATGGGCGTCGACGTGATCGGCACCAACTGCTCCGTGGGCCCCGAGCACCTGCGCGAGCCCGTCAGCTACATGTGCAGCCACTCGGCCAAGCCCATCTCGGTGGTGCCCAACGCCGGCCTGCCCCGCAACGTGGGCGGCGTGGCGCACTACGACCTGGGCCCCGACGACATGGCCAAGCAGATCGCCGCCATGGTGCGCGACTTCGGTCCCAACGTGGTGGGCGGGTGCTGCGGCAGCACGCCCGACCACATCCGCGCAATCGTGGCCGCGCTCAAGGACGTCACTCCGCACAAGCACCCGGCCACCGACCGCACGCCGCGGGTGGCCAGCGCCATGCGGGCCGTGGACCTGGGCCAGGAGCCGCGCCCCACCATCGTGGGGGAGCGGGTGAACACCCAGGGCAGCCGCAAGATCAAGGAGATGATCCTCGCCGACGACTACGACGGCGTGCTGGCCGTGGCCCGCGAGCAGGTGGAGTTCGGCGCGCACGTGCTGGACGTGTGCGTGGCGCTCACCGAGCGCACCGACGAGGCAGAGCAGCTGGGCATCCTCACCAAGAAGCTCGCCATGGGCGTCGAGGCCCCGCTGATGATCGACAGCACCGAGGCCGACGCGGTGGAGACGGCGCTGTCCACCTATCCCGGCCGGGCCATCGTCAACTCCATCAACATGGAGAACGGCCGGGTGAAGATCGACCAGGTGGTGCCGATCGTCAAGAAGCACGGGGCGGCGGTGGTGGCGCTGACCATCGACGACGAGATCGGCATGGCCAAGACGCCCGAGGCCAAGCTGGGCGTGGCGAGGAAGATCCACGACATCGTGGTGGGCGAGTACGGGCTGCCGCCCGAGAACCTGATCTTCGACGCCCTCACGTTCACGCTGGCCACCGGCGAGGACGAGTACCGGGAGTCGGGGAAGGCCACCATCGAGGGCATCCGGCTGATCAAGGAGAACCTGCCGGGCGTGTACACCAGCCTGGGGGTCAGCAACGTGTCGTTCGGGCTGGCGCCGCCGGCGCGCGCCACGCTGAACAGCGTGTTCCTTGCGCGGGCCGTGGAGGCCGGGCTCGACCTGGCGATGATCAACCCCACGCACAACCGTCCGCTGGGGGAGATCCCGCCCGACGAGATCGAGCTGGCCGACGATCTCATCTTCGCCCGGCGCGAGGATGCCCTGCCGCGGTTCATCGCCAAGTACGAGGGCGTGGAGGAGGCCGAGGCGCCGGATCCCGCCGCCAGGTTCGAGGGCCTGCCGCCCGATGAGGTGATCTTCGAGCGCATCCTGCACCGGGTGCCCGAGGGCGTGGAGGCCGACATCGACGAGGCGCTCGACCAGCGCGGCGGGCGCACCAACGACCCAGCCATCGCGGTGCTCAACGAGGTGCTGCTGCCGGCCATGAAGGAGGTGGGCGACCGCTTCGGCCGGGGTGAGCTCATCCTGCCCTACGTGCTGCAGAGCGCCGAGGTGATGAAGAAGAGCGTGGCCCACATCGAGCAGTTCCTCGACCAGGTGGAGGGCTACACCAAGGGCACGGTCATCATGGCCACGGTGTACGGCGACGTGCACGACATCGGCAAGAACCTGGTGGGCACCATCCTCAAGAACAACGGCTACACGGTGCATGACCTGGGCCGGCAGGTTCCGGTGACCGCCATCATCGATGCCGCCGAGGAGCACACGGCGGATGTCATCGGCGTGTCGGCGCTGCTGGTGAGCACGTCGAAGCAGATGCCGCTGCTGGTGCAGGAGCTGGCAGCGCGCGGCATGGACTACCCGGTGCTCATCGGGGGCGCGGCCATCAACCGGCAGTTCGGCCGCAGGACGCTGTTCCTGGAGGACGGCGAGCCGTACGCCGGCGGAGTGTTCTACTGCAAGGACGCCTTCGACGGGCTGGCGGCCGTGGACCGCCTGCAGGACCCCGACGACCGCCCGGTGTTCCGCCAGGAGCGGCTGGATGAGGCGCGCGAGAGCGAGGAGAAGGTCACCGAGGCCAAGGCGCGTCCGCGGCCGGCAGCGCAGCCGGTGGAACTGGATGACGCGCCGGTGCCGGAGCCGCCGTTCTGGGGCGCAGTGCGGGTGACCGACTTCGACGTGGACGAGATGTTCGCGCGGATGGACGAGAAGTCCCTGTACAAGATGTCGTGGGGCGGGCGCGGACAGGATGAGGCCGAGTTCGAGCGCATCGTGCGCGAGGAGTTCCTGCCCCGGCGGCGCGAGATGGAGAAGCGGTCAATCGCGGACGGCTGGATCGTGCCGCGGGCCACCTACGGGTACTTCCCGGCCGGTCGCGACGGCGATGCGGTGGTCATCTTCGATCCCGAGACGGGGGACGAGGCCGCGCGCTTCGAGTTCCCGCGGCAGGACGAGGGCCGGCTGCTGTGCCTTGCCGACTACCTGCGGCCCGTTGACGGGGACGTGCGCGACGTCATCGCCCTGCAGGCGGTGACCGTGGGGCAGGAGGCCACCGAGTACCTGGACCGCCTGCAGGCCGAGGAGGAGTACACCGAGGCATACTTCGCCCACGGGCTCGCCGTGGAGGCCGCCGAGGGCATGGCCGACCTGGTGCACGCGCGCATCAAGCGCGAGCTGGGCCTTGGCACCGACCAGGGCCGGCGGTACTCATGGGGCTACCCGGCCTGCCCGGACATCGAGCAGCACGTCGACGTGCTGCGCCTGCTGGCGCCG
>CAZEUE010000018.1:0-19616 GCA_964514615.1 uncultured Bifidobacterium sp.
AGAAGATCTCGGGACGCATCATCAACGAGGTCCCGGGCGTCAACCGCGTGGTGCTGGACGTCACCAGCAAGCCCCCGGGCACGATCGAGTGGGAGTAGCGCTCCCGGGTGGGAGCAGTGCCCCCGCGAAGAGGGGGCGGTCGGCGCTAGGCGGCGACGTCGTCCGTGGCGAGCACCTGCTCGATGCGCCGCCGCTGGTCGGTCGTGAGATCGGCCCCGACGATGCGATCGGCAAGGGTCTTCGCGCCGTCATCCCCCCGGTGGCTGGCGGCCCGGAGCGCCTCGCGGTCGGCGCGCGCCGTGTGATGCCAGCAGAACGGGCTGGTCATGAACGGCGTCTGCATGCAGCGGCGGCCGTGGGCGGCGGTGGCCTTGCATCGGGCGATCGTGATGGTGGACTCGTGCATGGGTCCTCCGACGGGGAACGGAACTGAGGAAAAAGCGCCTCTTGTGGCGAACGGCACAAAAGTAACATACGCCGTAAGGTTCATCAAGGCGTGCCGAGCGCGCTTGCGGCGTCCCCGGGCCTTCCCTACGATTCGCCGTCGTTCACGGGCGGTATCGCCGCCGCCTGCTCATCCATCGGAGGACCGTGCCCGCAGCTCACCTCACCACCTCGACGAAGAGCGCCAAGTCCGGCGACATCGAGCGTCGCTGGTACATCGTCGACGCCGAGGGCCAGAACCTCGGTCGCCTGGCCACCATCATCGCCGAGACGCTCCGCGGCAAGCGGTCGCCGTTCTTCACGCCCCACGCCGATTGCGGCGACTACGTCATCGTGGTCAATGCCGGCAAGGTCGCCGTGACCGGCAACAAGATGGACGAGAAGCTCTACTGGCGCCACTCGGGCTACCCCGGCGGCATCCGCAAGCGCACCCTGCGCGAGCAGCTCGAGCGCCGGCCGGAGGAGGTCATCCGCATGGCCGTGCGCGGCATGCTCCCCAAGAACTCGCTGGGCCGGAAGCAGCTGCTGAAGATGAAGGTCTACGCCGGTCCCGAGCACCCCCACGAGGCGCAGTCGCCCGAGCCCCTCCGGCTCGAGAGGAAGGTCACCGCATGAGCACCGCACAGGTCCGCATCCAGGCCACCGGCAAGCGCAAGACCTCGGTTGCCCGCATCGTCCTGGAGCCCGGTGACGGCACCATCACGTGCAACGGCCGCCCCATCGATGATTTCTTCGGACGCAAGGTGCTGGTCACGGCCGCGCGCTCGCCGCTGGTGGCCGCCGGCCTCGAGGGGCAGTTCGACGTGAAGGCCCGCCTGACCGGCGGCGGCATCTCCGGCCAGGCCGACGCCCTGCGGCACGCGGTGGCCCGCGCGCTGGTGGAGATGGACGAGAACCTGCGCCCGGAGCTCAAGCGCGAGGGCTTCCTCACGCGCGACGCGCGTGAGAAGGAGCGCAAGAAGGCGGGCCTCAAGGGCGCCCGCAAGCGTCCCCAGTTCTCGAAGCGCTGAGCGAGCAGGCGCCCCCGGCCCGGAGCCTCTTCGGGACGGACGGCGTCCGCGGGGTCGCGAACGCCGACCTCACGCCCGAGCTGGCCATGGCCATCGGGCGCGCCATTGGGCGCGCCTCTGGCGGCACGGGCAACGTGCTGGTGGGGCAGGACACCCGGCGCAGCGGCCCCATGCTCGAGGGCGCGCTGGCCGCGGGGCTCGCCTCGTCGGGATGCGACGTGGTGCTTGCCGGGGTGCTGCCCACCCCGGGCGTGGCCGAGCTGGTGGCGGGCGACGATGCCCTCACCGGCGGGGTGGTCATCAGCGCCTCGCATAATCCCTTTCCCGACAACGGCATCAAGGTGTTCGGGCCCGATGGGTTCAAGTTGCCGGATGCGGACGAGGCCGCCCTCGAGGCCCTCATCGCCGACCGGGATGGTGGCCGGCCCACCGGTGCCGGGGTGGGTGCCATCGCCCGCTGGGACGGCGCTGCGGCGGCGTACCGCGCGCGCCTGCTGGAGCGGTTCCCCCTCGACCTGTCCGGCACCAGGCTGGTGATCGACTGCGCCAACGGGGCCACGGTGGTGACGGCGCCCGAGGTGCTGGCCCGGCTCGGCGCGGACGTGGTGGCGATCGGGGCGGACCCGGATGGCGCCAACATCAACGTCGACTGCGGGTCGACCCACCTGGGTGCCCTGCAGGCCGCGGTGGTGGCGGAGGGCGCATCGCTCGGCCTGGCGTTCGACGGGGACGGCGACCGCGTGCTGGCGGTCGACCGCACGGGCGCGGTGGTGGACGGCGACCAGGTCCTGGCCATCCTCGCCCTGTGGCTGGACGGGCGCGGCGAGCTGCCCGGGAGCGCCGTGGTCACCACCACCATGACCAACCTGGGCTTCCGCCGCGCCATGGCCGCCCGCGGCATCGAGGTGCGTTGGACCGACGTCGGCGATCGCTACGTGCTGGCCGAGATGCGCAGCCATGGGTTCGTGCTCGGCGGCGAGCAGAGCGGGCATCTGATCAACCTGGCAAGCGGGCCCACCGGTGATGGCCTGGCGGGCGGCCTGATGCTCCTGGCAG
The DNA here is from genome assembly GCA_964514615.1 of uncultured Bifidobacterium sp. Classification (GTDB taxonomy): domain Bacteria; phylum Actinomycetota; class Thermoleophilia; order Miltoncostaeales; family Miltoncostaeaceae; genus SYFI01. Next base: position 2,511 of record CAZEUE010000018.1, read on the forward strand.
CCCTGGGCGAGCAGGGGCTCGACCTGGCGGATGCCGCCGGCGTGATGTCCCGCATGCCCCAGCGCCTGGTGAGCGTGCGGGTCACGCGCAAGGGCGATCTCGGCGCGGCAACCGACGTGTGGGACCTCGTGCGCGCGCACGAGGCCGCGCTCGGCGACGACGGGCGCATCGTCCTGCGCGCGTCCGGCACCGAGCCCCTGGTGCGCGTGATGGTGGAGGCGCCGACGTCCGAGCAGTGCGACAAGATCGCCGACGAGATCGCGGAGGCCGCGGGCCGCGCGCTGGGGCTTGTCGAGGGGGGCGCCTGACATGTGCGGCATCATCGGATACGTGGGCGGCAGGCCGTGCGAGGAACTCATCCTGGCCGGCCTCGAGCGCCTGGAGTACCGCGGCTATGACTCCGCGGGCCTGGTGCTCATGGATCCCGAGGGCCTGCGGACGGTCCGCGCGGTGGGCAACCTGTCGCACCTGCGGACGGCGGCGCACGAGGCCGGCGCGGATGCATCGGTGGCCTCCACGGGCATGGGGCACACGCGCTGGGCCACGCACGGCCGCGTCACCGAGGCCAATGCCCACCCGCATGCGGATTCCACCGGGCGCATCTCGGTGGTGATGAACGGCATCGTCGAGAACTACGTGCGCTTGCGGTCCGAGCTGCAGGATGCCGGCGTGGTGTTCCGCAGCGACACCGACGCCGAGGTCATACCGCACCTCATCAGCCGGTACTACGAGGGCGACCTCGTCGACGCCATGCGGGCCGCGGTGGGTCGCCTGGAGGGGCACTTCACCATCGTGGCGGCCAGCGCCCACGAGCCGGGCCGCCTGGTGGCCTACCGGCATGAGACCCCGCTGGTGGTGGGGGTGGGCGATGGCGAGAGGTTCGTGGCGTCGGCCATCCCGGCGTTCCTGCCCGAGACACGCGACATCATCGAGGTGGAGTCGGGCGAGGTCGTGGTGGTCGAGGCCGGGTCGGTCACCATCCACCGGGGCGACGCCGTGGTGGATCGCGCGGTCACCCGCGTCGACTGGGACGAGGACGCCGCCGAGAAGGGCGGCTTCGACACCTTCATGCTGAAGGAGATCCACGAGCAGCCTGCCGCCCTGCGCGACACCATCGGTGATCGCCTGAGGCCCGAGGGGGAGGTCGACCTGCCCGGCCTCGGGCTGGACGACGCCGCCCTGGGCCGCGTGGAGCGCATGCACATCGTGGCGTGCGGCACCTCGTACCACGCAGGCCTGGTGGGCCGGTACCTCATCGAGGACTGGGCGCAGGTTCCGGTGCACGTGGAGGTGGCGAGCGAGTACCGCTACCGCACCTGCCTGGCGGGCCCCGGCGACCTCGTGGTGGGCATCACCCAGAGCGGCGAGACGGCCGACACCCTGGCCGCCATGCGGGTGGCACGCGAGCGCGGTGCGCACGTGGTGGCGCTCACCAACATCATGGGGTCGCAGGCGGTGCGCGACGCCGATGGGGTCATCTACACGCGGGCCGGGCTGGAGATCGGCGTGGCGGCCACCAAGACCCACACGGCGCAGGTGATGGCCCTGGCGTTGCTGGCACTGAAGATGGGCCGCGCGCGCCACGTGCTGTCGGCCGCCGGCGCGGCCGACCTGGGGGAGGAGCTCCACCGCCTGCCCGACCTCGTGCAGCAGTACCTCGAATCGCCCGACGCCGTGCACGCGATGGAGGTCGGCGAGAAGTACGCCGAGCGTCCGTTCTTCCTGTACCTGGGCCGGCACGTGGGAATGCCGGTGTCATACGAGGGCGCGCTCAAGCTGAAGGAGATCTCGTACGTGCCCACCGAGGCCTATCCGGCCGGCGAGATGAAGCATGGCCCCATCGCGCTGCTCGACGACGGATCGCCCGTGGTGGTGGTGGCCACCGACAGCCATGTGTTCGACAAGGTCGTGTCGAACATCCAGGAGGTCCGCGCGCGCGGCGCCCAGGTGATCGCCGTGGCAACCCAGGGTGATGAGGAGATCGCCGAGCACGCCGACGACGTCATGTTCGTGCCCCGCACCCCGCCGCTGCTGGCATCGGTGCTGGCGGTCGTGCCCCTGCAGCTGTTCGCATACGCGGTGGCCCGGGCCCGCGGCCTGAACGTCGACCAGCCGCGCAACCTGGCCAAGACGGTGACGGTGGAATGAGCCCCCCGATGGGCCCCGGGATCGTGGGGATCGGCATCGACCTGATCGAGATCGACCGCATCGAGCGGGCACTCGAGCGCCATCCGCGGTTCGCGCAGCGGTGCTTCACGCCCGCCGAGGAGGCCTACTGCGCCTCGCGCAAGTACCCGCCGCAGCACTTCGCCGCGCGCTTCGCGGCCAAGGAGGCCATCGGCAAGGCCCTGGGCATCGGCATGACCCGCTGGCAGGAGGCCGAGGTGGTGCGCGGGCGCGGGGCGCCCACGGCCATCCTGACCGGGCGCTGCCTGCGCCGCGCCGGCGACCTGGGCGTGGTGGAGGTGATGCTGTCGCTCACGCACTCGCGGGGGATGGCCGCGGCGGTGGCCATCCTCAGGAGCGCCTAGCCGCGTCAATAGGATGTCGGGCGTGCCGCCCCTTCCCGGAATGCGCCCGCTGTCCGATTCCGCCGCCGTCCGCGAGGCCGACGCGCGGGCGATCGCCGGCGGCATCCCGGGCGAGGTGCTCATGGAGACCGCCGGCATGCTCGCCGCACGCGAGATCCTCGCGTCGTTCCCGCCGGGTTCCGCCACCACCGTCCTGGTGGGCCCCGGCAACAACGGCGGCGACGGCATGGTGATCGCCCGCCATCTCGCGGCGGCCGGCTGGGACGTGCGCGTGCAGGCCCCCGGCGCACGGGCACCGGAGACGCCCGATGGCGTGGTGATGACCCGGCGCGCCGCAGACGTGGGCATCGCGGTGCATGAGGTCGACCTGGACGCCCTCAGGGCGGGCGGGCGCGTCGTGGTGGACGCCCTGCTCGGCACCGGCACCTCGGGCGCCCCGCGCGCGCCCATGCACGAGGTGGTGGCCGCGGTGGCGCAGTCGGGCGCGCCGTGCGCCGCCGTGGACATCCCCTCGGGCATCGATGCGGACGACGGCACCGCGCCGGGCCCCGCCGTGCGCGCCGACCTCACCATCACGTTCGCGGCCGACAAGCCGGGGTTGCACGTGGCGCCTGCCCGGGAACTCGCGGGGCGGGTGGTGGTGGCCGACATCGGCATCCCGCGGGACCTGCAGCCCCCGCCCAGCGCATGGCTGGCCACCGAGGACGTGATCGGTGCCATCCCCGTGCGGGGCGCCGCCGACGACAAGTACCGCGCCGGGGGCGTGCTGGTGGTGGGCGGCGCCCCGGGCATGAGCGGGGCGGTGCGGTTGTGCACGCGCGCGGCGCTGCGCGCGGGCGCGGGCATCGTGGCCGCGTGCGTGCCCTGGTCTGTGCGCCTGGAGGTGGCCACCGGTACCCCCGAGGTGATGGTGGACGCCTCCGGCCTCGAGGCGGTCATGCGGCAGGCGGCGCGGATGTCCGCGGTGGCGATCGGCCCGGGGATGGGGCGCGATGACGCGACCGGTGCCTTCGTGCGGGCGCTGCTCGCCGGCATCGGCCTGCCCGTTGTGCTGGACGCCGATGGGCTGTGGCACCTGGGGGACGACCTCGCGGCCCTCCGCGGGCGTCCGGGCCCCACGGTCATCACGCCCCACGCAGGCGAGGCCGCCCGCCTGCTGGGCACCGACCGCGCGCAGGTGGAGCAACGGCGCCTGCACGCGGCGCAGTCCCTGGCCGAGGGCTCCGGCGCCGTGGCGCTCCTGAAGGGCCCGGGCACGATCATCTGCGCGCCCGGAGAGCTGCCGGTGGTGATCGAGGGCGGCACGCCCGCGCTCGCCACGGCGGGCTCCGGCGACGTGCTCACGGGTGTCATCGCCGCTCTGCTCGCCCGGGGAATGCCGCCGCCGGAGGCCGTCACCTGTGCCGCGGCACTGCACGCACGGGCCGGCGTGGTGGCCTCGATGGGCGATGGCACGATCGCCGGCGACATCATCGAGGCCCTGCCCGCCGCGCGACAGGGGGTGGATGCCTGATGGGCGACGCGCGCTCCACGGCCACCATCGACCTGGCCGCGCTGCGGCACAACGCCGCGCGCCTGTCCCGTGCGGCGGGCGGCGCCGAGGTGATGGCCGTGGTCAAGGCCAACGGCTACGGCCATGGCGCGGTGGCCTGCGCACGGGCTGCGCTCGAGGGCGGTGCCGGCAGCCTGGCGGTGGCCAGCGTGGAGGAGGCGGAGGAGCTGCGGTTGGGCGGGATCGAATCGCGCATCCTGGTCATGAGCCCGATCACGGGCGCGGGGTTCGCCCGGGCGGTGGCCGCCCGCTGCGAGGTGGTGGTGGGCGACGACGACGGCGTGCGCGGCATGGCCGCCGCCGCGGACGGATCGCCGCCGCGGGTGCACGTGGAGGTGGACACGGGCATGGGCCGCCTGGGCACGGCTCCCGACCGGGCCCTGGCCCTGGCGGACGACGCCGTCGCTGCCGGGTGCGCCGTGGTGGGCCTGATGACCCACTTCGCCACGGCCGACGAGCGCGAGGGCCCCGAGGCCGGGTTCATGCGCGAGCAACTGGTGCGCTTCCGGCAGCTCATCCCGGCCTTCCGCGACCGGTTCCCGGGGGTGCAGGTGCATGCGGCGAACAGCGCCGCCACCCTGCGCGATCCCGACGCGGCCTTCGACATGGTGCGCTGCGGCATCGCGCTGTACGGATGCTCGCCGTTCGGGGCGGACCCCGCGGCTGACGACCTGGTGCCGGTCATGACGTGGGCCTCGCGCCTGGCCCTGGTGAAGCCCTTCACGTCGCGCATGAGCGCCGGGTACGGGCGCACCTGGCGGGCGGCACGCGGCACCTGGGTGGGGATCGTGCCGGTGGGTTACGCCGATGGCTACGCGCGGGACCTCTCGAACGACTCCGAGGTGCTGGTGGGCGGGCGCCGCGTGCCGGTGGTGGGCACCGTCTCGATGGACTTGCTGGCCGTCGACCTGGGCCCCGAGGCCACCGAGCGCGGCGGCGAGGAGGTGGTGCTGATCGGCCGGCAGGGCGCGGAGCGCATCACGGCCGACGAGATCGCCCGCTGGCGCGGGTCGATCCCCTACGAGGTCACGTGCGCCGTGAGCCCGCGAGTGGCGCGGGTGCACGTGGGGTGACCCGCGGCCTGGATGCCCGGGCGCTCACTGCGCCCCTCGCACCGCTCGACGCCCCGGCCTGGGTGGTGGGGGGCGGGTTGCGCGACGCCCTCCTCGGGCGCCCGGTTGCCGACCTCGACGTGGTGACGCAGGGCGACCCGGCCGCGCAGGCGAAGGCACTCGCCACGGCCCACGGTGCCTCGCGCTTCGCGTTGTCGCGCGATTTCGGCGCGTGGCGGGTGAGCGGTGGGTCGCTCGGCGTGCAGGTGGACATCATGCCGCTTCAGGGGGGGAGCCTCGACGCCGACCTCGCGCGCCGTGACTTCACCATCAACGCCCTCGCGCTGGCCGCCACGGGCGACGGGCCGGTCATCGACCGGCACGGCGGCATGGATGACCTGCGGCAGGGGCGCATGTCGCTCGTGAGCCCGACCGCGCTGTCGGACGATCCCGTGCGCGTGCTCCGGCTGGCGCGCATCGCCGATGCCCTGGGATTCGCGGTGCAGCCGGATGCCGCGCGGGCCGCCCGGGCCGCGGCCACGGGAATCGCGCGGGCGCCGGGCGAGAGGGTGATGGAGGAGTTCGCGCGCATCATCACCGCACCCGATCCCGGCCGCGCCGTGCGCGGGCTCGACGACCTGGGGGGCCTCGGGGCGCTGGTGCCCGAGCTCGAGGACTGCCGTGGCGTGGACCAGAGCGAGTACCACCACCTCGACGTGCTGGGCCACACCCTGGAGGTGCTGGACAACGTGGTGGCCATCGAGCGCGACCCCGCGGTGGTGTTCCGCGGCGACGCCCACCTGGTTGACGGCTCCCTGGCGCAGCCGCTGGCCGACGGCCTCAGCCGCGGGCAGGCGCTCCGGCTCACGGCCCTGATGCACGACATGGCGAAGGCCGAGACCCGCGGCGTGATGGACAGCGGCCGCGTGACCTTCATCGGGCACGACCGCCGTGGCGCGGACATGGCCGATGCCTGGATGCGCCGCATGCGGGTGTCGAACCGCCTGCGCGAGTTCGTGGTGCGCGGCGTGCGCGACCACCTGGTGCTGGGCTTCATGGTGCATCGCCAGCCGCTCACCCTGGCGCAGTACGACCGGTACCTGCGCCGCGTTGCCCCCGACCCGGTGGAGGCCGTCGTGCTGTCGGTGGCGGATCGCCTGGCCACCGACGGCCCGCGCACCACGCCCATCCAGATCACCCGCCACCTCGCGCTGGCGCGCGACATGCTGGGGGCGCACGCGCGCATCTCCGCCATGGAGCCCATCAGGCCGCCACTCGATGGCGCGCAGCTCGGCGCGTTGCTGGATCGGCCCGCGGGGCCGTGGATGGCCGACCTGCTGGTGGCCACCCGCGAGGAGCAGTTGATGGGGCGCGTGCACGACCCGGCCACGGCCGAGGCCTTTGCCCGCTCGTGGGCGCAGTCGCATCCCGCGCATCCGTAGGGACCGGGTGATGGCCGTGCCGGGGGCTATGGTGCGGCCATGGGAATCCACCTGACCAAGATCTACACGCGGCAGGGCGACCAGGGCGACACCCGCCTGGGCGACATGACCCTGGTCCGCAAGGACCACCTGCGCGTGAACGCCTATGGCGAGGTGGACGAGCTCAACGCCGTGGTCGGCGTGGTGCGCCTGTGCGACCTGCCGGGGGGCTGGGACGAGCGGCTCGGCATGGTCCAGAACGACCTCTTCGACGTGGGCGCCGACCTGGCGGTGCCGGTGGACCCCGAGGCCGAGGAAGGCCGCCTGCGCATCGCGCCGGGGCGCGTGGCATGGCTCGAGCAGTGGTGCGACGACATCAACGCCGGCCTCGAGCCCCTCACCAGCTTCGTCCTGCCAGGCGGTACGCCTGCGGCGGCGCACCTGCACGTGGCGCGCACCGTGTGCAGGCGGGCCGAGCGCGCGGTCGTGATGCTGGCCGATCACGAGCCCACCGGCGCGGTGGGCGCCAACGTGATCGCCTACCTCAACCGGTTGTCCGACCTGCTCTTCATCCTGGCGCGCGGCGCCAACACGGCCGCCGGCGCCCCGGATGTGCTGTGGGTGCCCGGGGGGGGAACGGCCTCCTAGGCCGCGGCGGCCGGATCGGTGCGCACTGGCGCCGGCCGGTTCCACCCGCGCCACACCAGCACGGCACCGATGGCGATGATGGCGAGGGAGATCACCTGGGCCGTGGTGAGCCCGCCCACCACGACGGGCGTGGCGCGCACGAACTCCACCAGGAACCTCTCGATGCCCGCCAGTACCAGGTAGAGGCCGAAGAGCGCCCACGGCGCGGGCAGGCGACCGCGCATGCGCCACAGGATCCAGAAGATGACGAGGCTGGCCACGGTCTCGTACACGGGCGTGGGGTGCACGATGTCGGTGGTGGGCACCGTGCCCTCCGGGTACGCCATGCCCCACGGCAGCGACGTGAGGTCGCCGTAGTCGCCGTCGCCGGCCAACTGGCAGCCGATGCGGCCGATGGCGTAGCCCAGGGCCAGTGGCGCGGCCACCATGTTGGCGGTGATGCCCACCGGGATGCGCCGCCACACCGACCACAGGAACACCCCGATGAATCCACCGGCCACCCCGCCGTACCACACGATGCCCGTGGTGGAGAACAGGCCGAGGCCCGGGTCACCCCAGTTCTCGATGAGGTAGTAGATACGGGCCCCCACGAACCCGCCCACGCCCGCGGCAAATGCCACCTCGATGGCCCACGAGGGGTCGTACCCGCGCTGGCGCAGGTCGATGGCCAGGAAGACCGCGCCCCCCACGATCGCCAGGGCGATCATGAGGCCGAATGAATAGAAGGTGAAGGGCCCGATCGACCCCAGCTCGGGGAGCACGCGCTAGCGGGCGCCCGCCGGGGCGTGCGCGCCGGCGGGGGAGGCCGCGGGCGGGGCCGTCGCGGCCGGGGCGGTCACTTCGGGTGCCGTGCCGGCGGACGACGAGCGCGTGCGGCGGATGGCCGCCCGCACCATCAGGCCGGCGCCCGAGAGGCCGGTCATCACCGCGGGGACGTTCTGGCACACGATGCACATGAGGAACCTCCGTAGGGACGCGCCGATTGTACGCGCGCCGGCCCGCCCCACGGCGGGCTAGGGTCGCACGGCCCCCACGTAGTTACCGCTGCGGCTGGCCATCGACTGCACCCGCACCACGTCGCCCGTGCGCGGGGCATGCACGAAATTGCCGCCCCCGATGTAGATGCCCATGTGGCCCAGGCCGCTGAAGAACACGAGATCGCCCGCCTGCAGCTGGTCGTAGGGCACCTGCGGGAACATCCCCCAGATGGCATAGGTGTAGTGCGGCACCGACTTGCCGATCTGGCGATAGGCGTAGGTGGCCAGGCCCGAGCAGTCGAAGCCCGAGGGCGACTCGCCGCCCCAGACGTAGGGCACGCCCTGGAACGACAGGGCGATGCGCGCGGCCTGGGCGTTACCCGCCCCGTCGGGGAGGGGGCCGTTGAAGGGCGTGTAGCCCGACGATGCCAGCGACCGCGCTTGCGCGGCGCGCCGGGCACGCTCCTGCTGGATGGCGCGGCGAAGGTCGGCGCGGGCGTTGTCGAGCATGCGCTGGCGCTGCGCCAGCAAGGCCTGCACCCGGGCCTTCTCGGCCTCGGCCCGGCGCACCTGCACCGAGGCCGCATCGCGGTCCTTGGCCAGCTCCACGCGCACGCGGCGCGTGCGATCGCGGTAGCGGCGCACCTTGCCCACCACCTGGGCATCCTCGCCGCCGGCGCGCTCGATGCCCTCCATCTCGCTCATGGCGTCGGTGAGGCTGCCGCTCGACACCAGCACCTCGACCAGGCTGGGGTCGGGGCGCCGGTACAGGGCGTCGAGGCGATCCCCCAGGATGCGCTGTGACACCTGCAGGTCCTTGATGGCCTTCTCGAGCGCCCTCTGGTTCTTGTCGAGCCGCCCTTCGATGACCGACAGGCGCCACCGCGCGCCGTTGTAGCGCTCGGCGGCAACCGACACGCGATCCTCCACCTGGGCCAGACGGGCCTTGAGCGCCCGCACCTCGCGCTTCTTCTGCGCGACCGACGCCGGGTCGGCGAGCGCCTGGGTGGGGACGCCCGCCGCCAGCGCGAGGGCGATGCCCGCCGCCAGCGCCACGAGGGCGCGGCGTGCCGTTGTGCCGTTGAGGAGCTGCACGGCCGCTGACCTTTTCACGAATCGTCCATGAGCAGGGAAATCGTGGTTGCAAATGACACCGCCGTGCATGTCGCGTTGACCCCGTCCGGGCCCGGGGCCACAATCGGGGTCGTGTCCGGAGTCCGGAAAGCCCTGCTGCCGTGCGCAATCGCCGCGTGCGTGGCGGCGGTCGTCCCCACGGCCGTGGCCCCCACGCCGCTCGATCCCTCCGCCCGCTCCATCGGGGCCATCCTGCCGGGCGGCAATTCCGCCACGGCAGTGGCGGGCGCGCGCAACCCCGTGCGCACCGCCAGCGGGCAACTGCGCGGGGCGGTGGCATCCGGCGGCACCGTCCAGGTGCGCGCCGCGGCGGGCCCGCGCGCGGCCGGCCAGTTGGCTGCGGCCACGGCCGAGGCCCGCGATGTGACGTTGCTGGGCGGTCGCGTGGTGGTGAGGGCCCTGCGCGTGGGAGTGCGCTCCGACACCGCATCGGGCACCACCACGGCGGGGGTGACCGAGTGGTCCGCCGACGTGCTGGTGGACGGCCAGGCCATCGACGAGCAGCCGGGGGCCGTCGTGGAGATCCCCGGCGTGGGCGCGATGGTGCTGGTGGAGCGCCTGGTGCAGGCGGGGGAGGTCACGGCCAACGCGCTCCGCATCGAGGTGAGTGACCCCTCCACCGGCCTGTCCCCGGGGACGCAACTGGTGCTTGGCAGGGTGGAGGCCACCACGGGCGCCACCGTGACCGAAGGGCCGTCGCCCGATCCGGGCAGCGCGCCCTCTGCACCCGGCGCGGCCACCCCCTCCGCCGACGGCGCTGCCGCCGCCCCGCCCGCACGCGCGCTTCCCACGGCGCCCGTGGCCCCCTCCGCGCCTGCCGCCACGTACACCCCGCCGGTGGCGCCCGGCGGCGCGTCCCCGTCGCTCGGGCTGCCCCGGCAGGATCCGGGCACGGCCGTCGGCGTGCCGTCCACGCAGGGCTATGCGTTCCCCGTGCTGGGCGACGGGGTGTCGTACTCGGACGACTACGGCGCCCCGCGCGCCGGCACCGGGTGGCACCAGGGCAACGACCTGTTCGCGCCCATGGGCACGCCCATCGTGGCGGTGGCCGATGGCGTGCTGTCGAAGGTGGGGGTGAACACCCTGGGGGGCAACCGACTGTGGCTCACCGACGATGCCGGCCACGAGTACTACTACGCCCACCTGTCGGCCTATGCACCCGGGATGACCGACGGCGTGCGCGTGCGCGCCGGACAGGTCATCGCCTTCCTCGGCAACACCGGACAGGCCATCACCACGCCGCCGCACCTGCACTTCGAGATCCACCCCGGGGGCGGCGACAGCGTCAACCCGTATCCGTACCTGGTGGCGTGGCAGCGCAACGCCGTCGTGCCGCGCGCCTACGTGGCCGCCACGCAGGCCACCGGTCACGTGCCCGCCGCGGGCACCCTGCTGCTGGGCGCATTGCCGCTCGACGACTCCCCCGGCGCCGGGGCGACGGAGGGCGTGGCAACCCCGGTCAGGTAGCCGGGCGCGCGCCTAGATGCGGGCCGCGCGGCCCCTGCGCGGGCGCACCACCGACTGCAGCTGCTCCTCGGTGAAGGGGCCCACCGCCACGCCCTCGGCGGCGAAGCGATAGAGCGCCACGGCCAGCACCTGCGACAGGGTGGCCGACAGGATGGAGGCGATGACGATGGCCAGGACCCCGATGGCGATGAGCGCGAAGCCGCCGATGGCGGGCGCGATGGCGATGCCGATGAACACCATGGCGATGCCGGGCAGGATCCCGAACAGCGCGACCACGCCCGTGGTGACGCCGAGGCCCACGACCTGCTGCCCCCAGCGCTGCCGGAACAGCCCGGACGACCGCTTGAGGGTCTGCACCGGACCGGTGCCCTCGAAGGCGATGACCGGCACGGCCAGGAAGGTGACGAGCGCCCAGGCCAGCCCGCCGAGCGCCGACACGATGGCGCCGCCCACTCCCTGGAAGCGCGCCTCGATGGCGCGCAGGATCAGGTTGACCGTGGTGGTGACCAACGCCCACCCCGCGATCTGCGGGACGCGCTCGCGCGCGGCGGCGATGCCCTCGCGCACCGTGGTGTCCTCGCCCTGCAGCGACCGGTTGGCGCACGACGCCAGGGCCACCGAGAAGAAGATCCCGACGAACGCCGCCAGGTAGGCCGCGATGGCGAACAGCACGATGCCGGCGACCATCGGGCCGGTGCCCGCGGTGTCGTCGGCCACGAGGAAGAGGCCCGGGAGCACGAAGGCCGCGGTCAGCGCCACGGCGGAGATCGCCCCCAGCACGGGGAACACCGCGAGGGAGCGGTCGTTCACGATGGTGCGCCAACTGACGCCGGCCAGTTCGAGTCCCTGCCGGAACCTGCTCATCTCACACTCCGAATGAGTCGCCGCACGAGCACGTGCTGGTGGCGTTGGGGTTCTTGATGACGAATCCGCGTCGCATGAGCGACGTGGTGTAGTCGATCACGGATCCGCTCACGTAGATGGCGCTCTTGAGGTCGAGGAGCACCGTGACCCCATTGCTCTCGATGACCCGCTCCGACGCGTCGGGCTGCGCGCCGCGCTCCACGAGGTCGATCGAGTACTCGAGCCCCGAGCACCCGCCTGCATGGATGCGCAGGCGCACGCCGTGCGCCATGCCCTCGCGATCGGCGCACTCCGCGATGTACGCGGCCGCGGCGTCGGTGACGGTGAGCCCCGCCCCGGCGCCCTGCTGCTGCGCCTCGCGCGCCGCGCGGGCGCGCTCGCGCGCGGCGGCCTTCTTCTCCTCGAGGGTGAGCGGGCGGTCCGGCGCGGCCGGCTCAGCCATAGCCCATGACCTTCATCATCAGCTTGCCGTCATCGGTCATCTTGTCGGGGCCCCACGGCGGGTCCCACACCCAGTTGACCTCGACCGACGTGACCCCGTCGAGCGGCTCCACGTACTTGCGGACGTCCGCGATGATCTGGTCGGTGAGCGGGCAGCCCATCGAGGTGAGGGTCATCTGCAGGTCCACCGTGCCCGTGGCCTCGTCGATTCCGACGTCGTACAGCAGGCCCAGGTCCACCACGTTGATCCCCAGCTCGGGGTCGTCCACCTGCTTCATGGCCTCGCGGATGTCATCCTGGCTGACCATCATCGTCCTCCTGTGGCGGTGGTCTCGTGGTATTCGGCAATGCAATCACGAAGGGCCAGCCACGACAGCAGTGCGCACTTCACGCGCACCGGGTAGCGGGCCACCCCCTCGAGCGCCACGGCGTCGCCGAGCAGGTCCTCGTCGGGCTCGGCATCGCCGTGCATCATCAGGCGGAAGTGCTCCACCAGCTCGAGCGCCTCGTCGAGCTGCTTGCCGCGGGCGGCCTCGGTGAGCATGGACGCCGCGGCCTGCGAGATGGAGCACCCCTCGCCGTCGGCGCGGATGTCGGTGATGCGCCCGTCCTCCACGAGGATGTCCAGGAAGCACTCGTCGCCGCATACGGGGTTGTTCTCGTGCACCGACGCCGACGCGCCCTCGATGCGCCCGCGCCCACGGCGGTTGCGGTAGTGGTCGAGGATGAGCTGCTGGTAGAGGTCGTCGAGCCCGCCCATCACGCCGCCCCGAACCACGCGCGGCACTCGGCGAGGGCCGACTGCAGCGCCTGGATGTCGTCGTGGGTGGTGTAGAGGTAGGCGCTGGCGCGCGCGGTGCTCTGGATGCCCAGGTGGCGCAGCAGCGGCTTGGTGCAGTGGTGCCCGGCGCGCACGCACACGCCCTTGCTGTCGAGGAACTGCCCGATGTCGTGGGGGTGCACGCCATCGAGCGTGAAGCTCACCGACGCCCCGCGGCGCTCGACGTCTCGTGGGCCCAGCACCGTGACCCCCGGCACCTCGTCGAGGGCGTCGAGCATCTGCTGGGCGAGCACCTTCTCGTGGGCGCGAATGCGGTCGGGGCCGACGTCCTCGAGGAACCGCACGGCCTCGCCCAGGCCCACGGCCTCGGCGATGGGCGGGGTGCCGGCCTCGAACTTCCAGGGGATGTCGTTCCACGTGGACCCCTCGGTCGTGACGTCCGAGATCATCTCGCCGCCGCCCAGGAAGGGCTCCATGGCGTGAAGCCGCTCGGGGCGGCCCGCCAGCACGCCGATTCCCGTGGGCCCGCACATCTTGTGGCCGGTGAACGCCAGGAAGTCGCTGCCGATGGCCGCGGCGTCCACCGGCATGTGCGGCACGCTCTGCGTGGCGTCCACCATGGTGAGCGCCCCGGCATCGTGGGCCATGGCCACGATCTCCTCGACCGGGTTGATGGTGCCGAGGGTGTTGGACGCGTGCACCACGGCCACCATGCGGGTGCGCGGGCCGACCATGGCCCGCAGGGCGTCCATGTCGATCTCCCCCTGCGGCGTGATGGGGCAGAAGCGCACGGTGGCGCCCGTGAGCCCCGCCACGATCTGCCAGGGGACCGTGTTGGAGTGGTGCTCCATCATCGACACCACCACCTCGTCGCCCTCGCCGAGCTCGCGGGCCCCCCATGCCCAGGCCACCAGGTTGATGGCCTCGGTGGCGTTCTTGGCGAGCACCGTTCCCTCGCGCGGGTGGTTCACCAGCCGGGCCGCGGCGTCGCGGCCGGCCTCGAACCGGTGGGTGGCCTCGGCCGCCAGCTCATACACGCCGCGGTGCACGTTGGCGTTGGCCTCGCGGTAGTAGGCGTCCATGGCGTCGAGGACCCGCCGGGGCTTCTGCGACGTGGCCGCCGAGTCGAGGTAGTGCAGCTCACCGCCCCCGGCGCGGGGGGCGGTGAGGATGGGGAACTCCGCGCGCAGCGCGCGGGCGTCGAGCGCCGTGTGCGCGGAGGTCCCCATGCGGCCCTAGCGGGGAGCCGACGCGGGCTCGGCCGAACCGAAGCCCACGTAGCCCTCGGCCTCGAGCTGCTCGGCCAGCTCCGGCCCGCCGGTCTTGGCGATGCGCCCCTCGTACATCACGTGCACCACGTCGGGCGTGATGTAGTTCAGGATGCGCGTGTAGTGGGTGATGATGAGCACGCCCAGGTCGGGTCCGCGCTGGGCGTTGACGCCCTCCGACACGATGCGCAGGGCGTCGACGTCCAGGCCGGAGTCGGTTTCGTCGAGGATCGCGAACTTGGGCTCGAGCAGGGCCATCTGCAGGATCTCGTGGCGCTTCTTCTCGCCGCCCGAGAAGCCCTCGTTCAGGTATCGGTCGGCGAATGACGGGTCGAACTTGAGGAGGTCGCTCTTCTCCTTGAAGAGCTTGGCGAACTCCCGCACCGGGATCTCCTCGCCGCGCACGGCGTTGACCGCGCTGCGCAGGAAGTTCATCACCGACACGCCCGGTACCTCGACGGGGTACTGCATGGCGAGGAACAGGCCGGCCTGCGCCCGCTCGTCGGCTTCCATCTCGGCCAGGTCCTTGCCGTCGAAGAACACCGAGCCGCCGGTGATCTCGTACCGGGGGTGGCCGGCCAGCGCGTACGCCAGCGTGCTCTTGCCCGAGCCGTTGGGACCCATGAGCGCGTGCACCTCGCCCTGGGGGATCTCGAGGTCCACGCCCTTCAGGATGGGGGTGCCCTCGACGGCCACCTCGAGGCCCTCGATCTTCAGGATGGGGTCAGCCACGGTGTGCGGTTCTCCTTCGGGTTACGGGGTGTCGAACGGATGCGGGATGCTGGGGTCGGTGCCCACGAGCACGCGGCCGTCGCGGACCTCCACCGGGAACACCGGCAGGGGGGCGGTAGCCGGGGGCGTGAGCGCGGCCCCGTCGGACAGGCGGAAGTAGGCGCCGTGGCGCGGGCACTCCACCCGGTCCATGTCGGGGTCGAGCCAGCCGGCGCTGAGCGACGCCATGCCATGCGTGCAGGTGTCGTGCACCGCGTGCAGGGTGCCGTCGACGTTGGCCAGGCACACCGGGGTGCCATCGACCTCCACGCGGGCCATGGTGCCCGGCGGGATGTCCTCGACGGCCATCACGTCCACGAGGCTCATCGCACCTTCGCGCGGGCGGCGGCCTCGAGCTCCTCGCGGAGCTCGTCGAACGAGATCTCGTCGAGGACCTCCTGGAAGAAGCCGTAGACGATCTGGTGCTTGGCCACGAGCTTCGGCACGCCGCGGCTCATCAGGTAGAAGAGGTGCTCGTCGTCCACGCGGCTCACCGCGCCGGCGTGCGAGCACTTCACCTCGGCAGTCTCGATCTCGAGGAACGGGATGGTGTCGGCGCGTGCCCCCTCGTTGAGGATGAGGTTGCGGTTGGTCTGGTAGGCGTCGGTGCCGGGCGCGCCCGGGGGCACCACCAGGTTGCCGAAGAACACCGTGTGCGCGGTGTCCTGGATGGCGCCCTTGTAGAGCAGGTTCGAGTACGCCTGCGGGGCCTCGTGGCGCGAGACCACGCGGTGCTCGAAGTGCTGTGAGCCGGTGGCGAAGTACAGCCCCAGCGCCCGGGCGTCGGAGCCCGTGCCGCGGCAGTGCATGGTGGGCTCCACGCGCACGATGTCCCCGCCGAGGGTGACGTTGACCGATCGCACGCGGGCGTCCTTGCCGGCCGCCGCGCGGATGGTGGCCTGATGGCGTACGCCGCGACCCCAGTTGATCACCGACACGTGCTCGAGTTCGCCGCCGTCGGCCACGAACAGCTCCACCACCGTGGACGCATGCACGGCGCCATCGAGGTCGGGCGAGAGGTAGCGGTCGATCACGGTGGCCCGGGCTCCCTCTTCCACCACCACGAGGGTGCGGCCGAACACGCGGCCCGATGCGCCGGTGGCGGTGAGGATGGCCTCGATGGGCAGGGTCACGTCGACCCCGCGGGGCACGTACACGAAGGTGCCCGCGTCCCAGCCCGCGCCGTTGATGGCGCCGGGGCGGTCGTCGAAGCCCGCCAGTGAGTACAGCCGGTCGCGCACCAGGTCCTCGTGCGATGCCAGGGCGTCCCCGAGCTCGGCGACGATGACGCCGTCGGGGAGTTCCATCACCTCGGCGGGCGACGGCGCGCCGTCGATGAACGCCAGGCGCGCCGCCCTGCCCGCGGCAGTGGGCAGGGCCACCTGGCCCGATGCCGCGCCGCCCGTGGCGGTGTCGCCGTTCATCCCCAGGTCGGCGGGGGGCGTGAAGCGCCACTCCTCCTCGGTGCCGGTGAGCGGGGGCAGGTCGGCCAGCGCTGCCGTGGCCCGGTCGCGCGCCTCGGCAGCCCAGCCCGGCGCACTACCCAATGGAGCCCTCCATCTGCAGCTCGATCAGCCGGTTCAGCTCCACGGCGTACTCCATGGGCAGCTCCTTGGCGATGGGCTCGATGAAGCCGCGCACGATCATGGCCATGGCCTCCTCCTCGCTGAGCCCGCGGCTCATGAGGTAGAAGACCTGGTCGTCGGCCACCTTGCTGACGGTGGCCTCGTGGCCGATGGAGGTGTCCTCCTCCTGGATGTCCATGTAGGGGTAGGTGTCGGAGCGGCTGTCCTCGTCGAGCAGCAGCGCGTCGCACACGACCGATGCCTTGACCCGGCGGGCGCCCGGCTCCACCTTGACCAGGCCGCGGTAACTGGTGCGGCCGCCGCCCTGCGAGATGGACTTGCTCACGATGGTGCTCGAGGTGTCGGGCGCCACGTGCACCATCTTGGCCCCGGCGTCCTGATGCATCCCCTCGCCGGCCATGGCCACCGACAGCACCTCGCCACGGGCGCGCGGGCCCACCATCCACACGGCCGGGTACTTCATGGTGAGCTTGCTGCCCAGGTTGCCGTCGATCCACTCCATGACGGCGTCCTCGTGGGCCACGGCGCGCTTGGTGACCAGGTTGTAGACGTTGTTCGACCAGTTCTGGATGGTCGAGTAGCGGCAGCGGGCACCCTTCTTCACGATGATCTC
>CAZEUE010000019.1:0-19520 GCA_964514615.1 uncultured Bifidobacterium sp.
CGGCCCCAGCCCCGACCAGATCGTGCAGGCCGCGGTATCGGGAGCCCAGCCCGGGTCCATCATCCTCATGCACGATGGGCCGGGGAACCGTGCCTCCACCGTGGCGGCGGTACCCCGCCTCATCAAGGAGCTCCGCGCCAAGGGCTTCTCGTTCGCCACCGTGGGCGACCTGGTCATCTCGGATCCCCCGGGCTCCGACGACATGTCGTCGGAGTCGCGCGACACGCAGCGCTAGCGGCCCGCTCCCCGCGACGCCAGCCAGGCGTCCACGGCGCGCTGCCAGGCGTCATCGCCCGCTGCCGCGATCGCCGCGATCCCCAGCCCCTCGGCGGCCTCCAGGTTGCGGCGCTGGTCATCCACCACCGCCACCTGAGCGGCGGGCGTGCCATCGGCCAGCAGCACCTCCCACGCGCCGGGGTCCGGCTTGACCCGGCCCGACAGGCTCGACACCTCGATGCGATGCACCACGGCGTCGAGCCCGTGCGCGGCGAGGGCGGGCAGCAGCCACTCGTGGCGGTGGTTGGAGATGACCCATACGTCGGCCACGCGGGCCCAGGCCGCCACCCGCTGCGGCGCCACCCGGGGGCGCAGGTCGAGCACCTCGGCCCGGCGGGCGTGGCCGGGCACCTCAAGGCCGAGGGCGTCCCAGAAGGCCGCCTCGGGCAGGTGACCGCCCCAGTAGGCACGGCGGAAGCCGTCGTCGGTGAGCAGGCGCCGCACGGAGTGCGGGTCGGCCCCCGCATGACGGGCCGCCCGGTCCGGGAAGTCCGGCATGAGCGAGTCGATGAGCACCCCGCCCGCGTCCAGCCCGATGCGCGGCCTCAGGAGTCCGTGCCCTGCGGCCCCGCGGCCTCGTGGATGCGCCCGGCCTGCACGGCCGCCGCCGCCACGGCCTCGCGCATGGCCACCACGTCGCCGCGGCCGGCCGCCCGCGCCGCGGCCTGCAGGTCGTCGGCCAGTGCCACGTAGAGCGGCCCGATGGTGGTCCGCTGGGCCTCGAGCCTCTGGTCGTCGAGGCGCGCGGCCGCGATCTGCCGCGCCGCGGCGTCGCTGCGGAGCGCGGCAGCCCGGAGCCCTGCGGCGGCACGCCGCGCCTGCTGCGCCGTGGGGGCGTCGGGCAGCGCGTCCAGGCGGATGGCCGCCGCCCGTGCGGCGGCCACGGCTCCGCGCACGAGCGCCAGATAGCGCGCGGGCGACACGGTGGTGCCCGGCGCCACCTCGGCGGTGGGGAGTGGCTCGGGCGGGCCACCGCATCCGGCGAGCCCGCCGGCCATCGCCCCGGCCGCGACGAGACTCAGGAGCGCGCGACGGATGGAATCCCCTCCAGGGACGTGAGGAGCGCCCGCGTGGCGCCCGGGAGGCCCGCCCGCGCATCGGCGCGCATGATCGCCTGCACCGCCCGCATGCGCTGGACGATGGGCGTCATTGCCGCCACGAGGCGCCGCTGCTCGCCGGCGAGCGCGGCGTCGCCCAGCCGCAGCGCGCGGAACTCGCGCAACTCGCGCACGGCGTCCCCCACCAGGCCATCCACCTCCACCATCGACGGCTGGGGCCCGTCCCGGTCGAGCGCCGAGGTGGCCACCACGCCCATGCGCTCGGCGGGCGCCACCAGCTGCCGCACCGACTCCACGAACCCCGCCGGCGGCGTGGTGCCCACGCTCACCGCGCCCGGGCCCTGCCCGCAGCCCGCCAGAACGATGGCGGCGAGCGCCAGTGCCCCTGCCGGTCCCGTGGGTCGCGTCACATGCGGAACACTAGGGGCCGCGGTGCGCGGCATGGCGGCGGCGGGGCATACGTAGACTGCGGCCGCCCACCACACGGAGACGCACGTGACCCAGCCGGCCTCGCCCGAAACCTGCATCGCAACCATCCGCACCCTCGCCATCGACGCGGTGCAGCAGGCCAACTCGGGGCATCCCGGCGCGCCCATGGGCCTGGCGCCCGTGGGATGGGCGCTCTACTCACGGTTCATGCGCCACGCCCCGGCCGACCCGGCATGGCCCGACCGCGATCGCTTCGTCCTGTCGGCCGGCCACGCGTCTGCGCTGCAGTACGCGCTGCTGCACCTCAGCGGCTACGCGCTGTCGCTGGACGACCTCCGGGCCTTCCGGCAGTGGGGCAGCATCACCCCCGGTCACCCGGAGCGGGGACACGTGCCCGGCGTGGAGGTGACCACCGGCCCGCTGGGCCAGGGACTGGGCAACGCGGTGGGCCTGGCGCTGGCGGAGGCCATGCTGGCGGCGCGGTTCAACCGCCCCGGGCACGAGGTGGTGGACCACCGGACCTGGGTGATCGCCTCGGATGGCGACCTGATGGAGGGAATCTCGCACGAGTCGTGCTCGCTGGCGGGCTTCCTGGGACTGGGCAAGCTCATCGTGATCTTCGACGACAACAGCATCAGCCTGGATGGACCCACCGCGATGTCCACGGGAGACGACGTCACCATGCGGTTCGAGGCCTACGGCTGGCGCGTGCTCGACATCCCCGACGCCAACGACCTCGCCGGCATCGACCGCGTGCTGGAGCAGGCGCGGGCATCCGACGGGCGGCCCACCATCGTGCGCCTGAAGTCGCACATCGGGTTCGGCGCGCCGGGCGTGCAGGACACCAGCAAGGCGCACGGGGCGCCGCTGGGCGAGGAGCAGGCGCGGCTCGCCAAGCAGGCCTACGGATGGCCCGAGGACGCCACGTTCCTGGTGCCCGACGACGTGGCTGCCTGGGCAGGGGTGCTACGGGAGCGCGGGCAGCGCGAGGTGGCGGCCTGGGACGTCGCCATGGACGCCTACGCGCAGGAGTTCCCCGACGAGGCCGCAGAGTTGCGCCGCCGCCTGGCCGGCCTGTTGCCAGAGGGCTGGGACGCCCACATGCCGGTATTCGGGGACGGCGAGGCGCCTGCCACGCGCGTGGCAGGCGCGGCGGCGCTTCGCGCCATCGCCGCGCACATGCCGGAGCTCGTGGGCGGCGCGGCCGACCTGGCGTCGTCCACCGGTACCACCATGCCGGACGGCGGCGACGTGGCCCCAGGCGAGTTCGGGGGACGCAATATCCACTTCGGGGTGCGCGAGTTCGGCATGGCCGCGGCGATCAACGGCATGGTGGCCCACGGCGGCCTGCGCGGCTTCGGGTCCACCTTCATGACGTTCTCCGACTACATGAAGAACGCCATCCGCATGGCGGCGCTGCAGCAGCTCCCCTCCATCCTGGTGTTCACGCACGACTCCGTGGCCGTGGGCGAGGACGGGCCTACCCACCAGCCCATCGAGCAGCTCGCGGCCCTCAGGTCGATTCCCGGCCTCGTCACGCTGCGCCCTGCGGATGCCCGCGAGACGGCCGCCGCGTGGCGGATCGCCGTGGCGCGCGCCGACGGCCCCACCGCCCTGGTGCTGACCCGCCAGGGGGTGCCGGTGCTGCCCGCGGAGCACCCGCCCGTCGACCGCGGCGGGTACGTGGTGGCCCCCGGGGACGACTGCCTGCTCATCGCCACCGGCTCCGAGGTGTCGGTGGCGCTGGCGGCGCGCGACCTGCTGCAGGCGGAGGGCGTGTCGGCCCGGGTGGTGAGCATGCCGTCGTGGGAGCTGTTCGCCGCCCAGCCCGCCGACTACCGCGACGAGGTGCTGCCTCCCGCGGTGCTGGCCCGTGTGGGGGTGGAGGCCGCATCGCCCTTCGGATGGGAGCGCTGGACGGGAACCTACGGGCGCATCGTGGCCATCGACCGCTTCGGCGAGTCCGCCCCGGGCGGGCGCGTGCTGGAGGAGCTCGGCATCACGCCGCAGGCGGTGGCCGCGGCCGCGCGCGAATCGCTGGCGGCGGCGCCCGGCTGATGCGCATCATCCCGCGCCCCGGCCCGGCGGCGGGCCTCGTGGAGGACGCGGTGGCGGATGCCACCGACCGCGGGCTGGTGGACGCCGTGCTGTCGGGCGACCCCTCGGCCTGGGGAGCGCATGCCGACGCGGCGCGCCAGTGGACCGGCTGGATGCGCGCGCCGCACGACATGCGGGGCCACCTGCCCGCCATCGACGGCCTCGTGGGGGGAGCGGGAGAGGCCGGCATCACGCACGTGCTGGTGCTGGGAATGGGGGGGTCGAGCCTCTCGCCCGAGGTCACGCGGCGCACGTTCGGGCACGGGGCGGGAATCGAGCTCCGGGTCCTCGACTCCACCGACCCCGTGGCAGTGGAGCAGGTGACCGCGGGCGTGGACCCCGCCCGGTGCCTGGCCGTCACGGCGTCGAAGAGCGGCACCACTGCGGAGCCACTGGCCTTCCTCGCGCACGTGGAGCAGTTCCTGGCCGACGCCCTGGGCCCGGCCACGCCCGACCACCTGGTGGCCATCACCGACCCGGGAACGCCCCTCGCGCAGCGGGCACGCGAATCCGGCTGGCGCATGGTGGCCGAGAACCCAGCCGATGTCGGGGGACGGTTCTCGGCGCTCACCCTCTTCGGACTCATCCCCATGGCCCTTGCCGGCGTGCCGCTGGCCCCGCTGCTCGAGCTGGCGGCGGAGGCGCGCACCGATCCCGGGGCCGTGCGGCTTGGCGTGGCGCTCGCCGCCCTCGCGCGGGCCGGGCGCGACAAGCTCACCATCGTCGCCGATCCCGGGGTGGGGTCGTTCGGCCTGTGGGCCGAGCAACTGGTGGCCGAGAGCCTGGGGAAAGCCGGCGAGGGAATCGTGCCAGTGGCCGACGAGCCCCTCGGTGACCCCGGGGAGTACGGGTCGGACCGCGTGCTGCTGCACCTGCGGCTCACCGGGGAGCACGACCCCGACGTCGCGGCCATCGGCGCGGCGGGCATCCCGGTGTTCGTGATGGACATCCGGCACCCGCTCGACGTGGCCGGCCTCTACATGGGCCTGGAGATGGCCGTGGCCGCCGCCGGCGCCGAGCTCGGCGTCAACCCCTTCGACCAGCCCGACGTGCAGGCCGCCAAGGAGGCCGCCAACCGCGCGCTGGCCGGAGCCGGCGTGCCCCGTGACGACCGCCTCCCGCCGGAGGACATCCCGCGCGCGCTCGACATGCTGGACCGCGGCGACTACCTGGCCCTGCTGGCGTTCAGCACCCCCACGCCCGAGGGCGATCGCCTGATGGCCGCCATGCGCCGCACGGTGCGCCACCGCACCCGCGCCGCCACCACCGCGGGCTGGGGACCGCGATTCCTGCACTCCACCGGCCAACTGCACAAGGGCGGACCGGGCTCGGGCGTGTTCGTGCAGTTCCTGGGCCCCGGCTCGCCGGACCTGCCCATCCCGGGACAGGACCATACGTTCGGCGACCTGCTGCGCGCGCAGGCCATCGGCGACGCCCAGGCGCTCGACACCGCCGGGCGGCGACTGCTGCGCATCGACCTCGGGGACGATCCCCTGATGGGCCTGCGCAGGGCCGCCGCGGCGCTGGGCGCGGCCCCGGCCCCCTAGCCCGGCAGGCGCGCTCCCAGGGCCGCCATGGCGGCGGCCGGGTCGGGCACCCTGGTGACCATGGCGATGTCGGCGGCGTCCACCACCAGCGCTGCGCGCAGGGCCTCGACAACCCGATCCCACCCGTCGCCCACCAGCACCAGGGGGCGGTGGGCCGCGTGCGCGTTCTGCATGAGGTTCCATGCGACGGCGATCTCGGCCAGCGTGCCCACGCCCCCGGCCACCGCGATCCACGCATCGGCATCGAGAAGCATGGCGAGGCGGGCGAACAGGTCGGCGGCCGGCCGCTCCTCGGCAACCCAGGCGTTGGGCACCCGCCCCTGGGGCCCGGGCAGGGTCACCCCCACCACGTGCGCGCCGGCGTCGCGCGCACCGCGCGACACCGCGGCCATGGCACCGTCGTGGCCGCCAGTGGCCACGGTCCACCCGGCCTCCCCCAGCAGCCGCCCCATCTCGCCGGCCACGGCGTAGTCGGGGTGCTCCGGCCCGATTCGCGAGCTGCCGAACACCGCCGCCACGCGCGGGCTCATGACGGCACCGCC
Source organism: uncultured Bifidobacterium sp. (assembly GCA_964514615.1). GTDB lineage: Bacteria > Actinomycetota > Thermoleophilia > Miltoncostaeales > Miltoncostaeaceae > SYFI01. Next base: position 5,950 of record CAZEUE010000019.1, read on the forward strand.
TGCGCGGACAGGCGCTCCACCAGCGCACGGGTGGCGGGGTCGGCGCCTAGGCGGTTCACGTTCTCCACCAGCGCGCGCACCGCCGGGCTGTCGGCGCCCCGCCGCTCCACCAGGCCGGAGAGCCGGCCCGCGGGGTCCACGCGCTCGCCATCCGGACCGGTGAGCAGGTCGGCCACGTCGAGCAGCGACAGCAGCAGGGCGTCATCACCAGCGGGGCGCCGGAACTCCTGCTCCAGGCGGGGTAGGTGCGCCGCCCGCATGCGCCCCGCCGCATTGCCATGGTGGGCCACCAGGCGCGCGACGCGCTCGTGGCCGGCGCGGCGCAGCGCCCGCGCGCCGGCCACGGCATGGGTGGGGCCATCCAGCGCGTAGCCGATGTCGTGCAGCCAGGCGGCCGCCAGCAGAATGCGCCGGGCCGGCGCCGGCAGGCGCACGGCGCGGGCGGCGCGGGCGGCCTGTTGCGCCACGCCGCGCGAATGGGCATACCGCCGCGGCGGGCAGACTGCGGCGCTCAGGTCGTGCGCGCCCCGCGGCTCGCCCGCATCCCGCCAGAGCGCGGTGATCACAGGAGCGCCCGGATGGCCTCGTCCACCGCCTCGTCGCCCTCGGAGTCGGCGGCAGCGCGTTCCGCGGCCCCCACCTCGGGTTCGGGGTCACCCATCAGCAGCGGGGTGAGGTCGTCCCGGTCGCTGCGCTCGGCCGCGAGGGCCAGCCAGTCAGCGGGGATGTCGTCCGGCAGCTCCGTGCCGGTCATCTGCGCGAACAGCAGCGCCCAGGCCCTGGGCAGCACGTCCACGTTGTAGCCGCCGCCCCCCAGGGCGATCCACCGGCCACCCGCGGCCTCGTCGGCCAGCCCATGGAGCACGCGCCACACGCGGGGGAACGTGGCCATGCGCACCTGCAGGTGGGCCAGCGGGTCCTGGTGATGCGGGTCCACGCCGTCCTGGGTCACGAGCACGTCGGGACGGAAGGCCGCGACCGCCGGGACGATGACCTCCTCGATGGCCCGCATGTAGGGGCCGTCACCCGAGAACGCCGGCAACGGGATGTTCACCGACGTGCCCTCGCCGGGCCCGATGCCCCGCTCCGAGACGGCCCCGGTGCCCGGGAACAGGTAGCGGCCGCTCTCGTGCACCGAGCACGTGAGCACGCGGGGGTCGTCGTAGAAGATGAACTGCGTGCCATCGCCGTGATGGACGTCCACGTCCACGTACGCCACGCGCTCCGCGCCGTTCTCGAGCAACCAGTGGATGGCCACGGCCGGGTCGTTGTAGATGCAAAAGCCGTTGGCCTTGTTGGCGAACGCATGGTGCAGCCCGCCCGCCACCGACAGCACCCGGTCGGCGCGCCCCTCCCACACCGTGCGCGCCGCGGTGACGGACGCGCCGCACACGGCCACGGCGGCCTCGTGCATTCCGGCGAACGCCGGGGTGTCGCCGCCATGCGCGAGCCCCCACATCCCGGCCTCGAAGGCCGCGGCCAGCTGCGGGGTGGCGCTGTAGCGCCGCACCGCCGCCATGTAGGCGGCGGTGTGCACGCGGCCGATCAGGTCCTCGTCGCCGGGCTCGGGCGCGAGCACGGTCACGTCCGGACGGTCGAGCATGCCGTAGGCGCGGATGAGGTCGATGGCAAGCTCGCGATTGGCAGGTGCCAACGGGTGGTCCGAGCCGAGGTCGTAGCCGGCCAGCCCCTGGCGATCGACGAACGCGATGGTCCCCATGCCCTGAGGACTAGCAGACGAGGGGCAGGACCGAGCACAGGCCCTGCACCTCGCCGCGGAGCTCGTCCACGGCCTCCCGCAGCTCGCGCAACTGGTCGGCCGGCGCGCCCCCACCCGACTGCAGCTGCTGCGCGAGCGTGCCGACGTCGCCGCGCAGCTGCGACACGCCCGCCTCCACCACCGACAGCCGCTCGTTCACCTCGGACGTGCCCGCGATGCCGAACGACGACGGGGAGGCAATGATGGCGAACACCAGCACCAGGGCAAGCACGGCCACGCCGATGGCCGTGGCAAGGGCGGCAAGCAGGCGGCGGTCGGACTGCGGCTGCGCGGGCGGCGGCACGGCCACCGGCCGCGTGGCCGCCGGCGCGGCAGCCGGAAGGGTGACGTCCGCGTCCGGCGGCGGGGCGGGCGCGAACGCCGCGGCGCCCGGCACCGGCCGGGGCGCCGAGAGCGCGGCGGCGGCGGCGCGCGTGGCGGCGGCGGGGTCGTCGGCTGCGGCCGGCGAGTCCGACACCTCGTCGCCGAGGGCGCGCAGGGCCAGCACCGACCGCGCCATGGCATCGCCCGACTGCGCGGCGGCACGGCCCACCAGCGCCGGCACCATCCAGGGCACGCGCGCCGCCCAGTCGTGCCCCCACCCGCCCGCCGGCAGGCGGATCGGGTCCACCGAGATCACGGCCTCGAGCGCGGGCGCGCCCTCGGCCAGGAGCGCACGGGCGCACCAGCCGCGGGCCCCCACCTGCTCCACGTCGCGCAGGTCATGCACGGCGGCCCCGGGGATGCGGCGGCCCGCCACCTGGGCGGCGACGTCGCGCGCCTCGAGGCCGGACATCTCGGCGGCCACCGCCGCGCGCCGGTCGTGCGGCAACGCGCCCAGCGCCGAGCGCGCGAGGGCGGCTCCCAGCACCACCGCCAGCTCGCCGTCGCGAAGCGGCGGGCCGGGCGGACCCGTGCGTGCCGTTCCCAGCCCCACCTCGTCGTCGCCGCGCACGTCCACGTCCATGCGCAGCCTGAGCGCCCGGTCAGTCACGCGCGCACCCCTAGAACTCCTGCTCGGTGGGCCGCATGTAGACCTCGTTGATGCTCACGTGCGGCGGCTGCGACACGGCAAACATCACCGTTCGGGCCACGTCGTCGGGCGTCAGCGGATCGCCCCCGGGGGGCTCGTCGTAGAACGCCGTGTCCACGATGCCCGGGGCGATCAGCGTCACGCGCACGCCGGTGCCGAGCAGGTCCTTGCGCGCGGCCTCGGCCATGGCGGTGACCGCCCACTTGGTGGAGGAGTAGAGCGAGCCCGACCCCACCTGCCGGCCCGAGATCGACCCCATCAGCAGTGCGTGCCCGCGCGACGCCGTGAGATCGGGCACGCAGGCGCGGAGGGTGATGGCTGCCCCGTAGACGTTCGTCAGCACCATCTCGCGCCAGAAGCCCGGGCTCTCGGCGCGCAGGCCGCGCTTGGCCCCGAACCCCGCATTGGCCAGCACGGCGTCGATGCGGCCGAACCCCTCGCGGGCGGCGGCGGCCATGGCCTCCACCTGATCCCACTCGGTCACGTCGGTGGGCACGGGCAGGGCCACCGCCGCACCGCCGAGCTCATCGGACAGCTCATCCAGCATCGCCGCGCGGCGCGCCGCCAGCACTACGCGCCAGCCATCGGCCACCGCCGCGCGCGCCACGGCGGCACCGATGCCGTCGGACGCCCCGGTGATCACCATCACGCGCCCGGGCATGCCTAGCGCCCGATCGTGAGGCGGTAGGAACCCGCCCCGGAGGCGGCGCGCACCGACACATACCACCGGCCCGCACGCGGCGCCGTGAACCCCAGGCGGGGGGCGCGCGACGCCCTGCGGGTGGCTGCCGCGGGACGGGCCCCGCGAATGGTGCGCGTGCCGGGTGCCCACATGGCCAGGCGCATCTTCACGCCATTGGCGCGGGCGGACAGCCGAACCTTCTGGCCCTTCCGCAGGGTGACGGGGTAGACGTCCATGGGGTCGTCGTCCACGGCGGCGAACGCCGCCACCGAGGTGGTCGGCCGCAGGGCCGTCTCGCGCGCCACCTGGGGGATGTCGGCGTTGGCCTCGTAGGCGTCGTCGGGCGGCAGCGGCAGGGTCACGGCGGCCCGCGGATTGATGAGCCCGGCGCCGGTGGCCGCATCGCGGCCGCGGGGACCCATGTCGGTCGCGGTGTTCTTGATCTGCCGCATCACCTGGAACGGGGTGGCGCCGGGGTTGGCGGCGAACACCAGGGCGGCCACGCCCGACACGAACGGTGCGGACATCGACGTGCCCTCCTTCACCGCGTAGCCCGGTGCCACCGCGTCGCGCGTGACGCGTGGAGGCACCGACGACACGATGTCCACCCCGGGCGCCACGATGTCCACCGATGCGTTGCGATTGCTGAACCGCGCGAGGCCGTACGGGGTGGGGCAGTCCACGGGGTCCGTGGCCGCATTGCACTGCGCGGCCACGCCCAGCACGTTCCAGTACCCGGCCGGGTAGTTGACCGGCCCGTAGTCCTGGCCGTCGTTGCCCACCGAGGCCACGATCAGCGCTCCGCTGGTGAACGCCCAGTCGATCACGCGCTGGAACGCCGCGCTGTCCCCCACGCCGCCCGCCGAGATGTTGATGACCTTCGCGCCGTTGCGCACCGACCAGCGGATGCCCCGGATCATGGTGGCGTCGGTGGAGTAGCCGTCGCGATCGGAGATCTGCACGGGGATGACCTCGGCTGTGCCCGCGGCGCCGGGCGCCACGCCCACCACGCCCAGGCCGTTCACCGGTGCGGCGGCGCTGCCGGCCACATGCGTGCCGTGCCCGGTCTTGCCCCAGTCCTCGGCCGACTCCCGCCCGGTCCACGCGCTGTAGGGGCGCACGAGCGGCGAGGCCGGCCCCGACCACTCGGGGTGGCTCGAGTCGATGCCGCTGTCGAGGATGGCGATGCGCGGACGGGGGGGCGTGCCCGTCAGGTCGATCCCCCACGTGGTGGCAGGGGGAAACAGCGCCCACTGACGGCCATCGGCATAGTAGGTGTCGGTGGGCGTGCCCACGGGGGTGAGGGCCAGCGGCGTGGCGGGCCCCGCGGTGGCGACACGGCGCTCGTCGGTGCGCCGCTGCAGCGACCACGCCGCATCCTGCACCCCTGGACGGCGCAGCACCCGCGCGCGCAACGTGGGATCGGCGACGGCGTGAAGGGCCCACACGCCGGCCTCGGGGGCCACGGACTCCACCCGGCCCAGTCCGGCGAGCGAGCCGCGGGCGGAGTCGTCGGCGGTGCCCTCGGCAAAGGTCACGAGCACGGTGGCCACCCCGGAGTGGGAGGCCAGCACGGGCGGTGATGCCACGGCCTGCGACGCCATCAGGGCTCCCGCGCCGAGGGCCACGGCCGCGAGCCATGCCCGAAGGCTGATCATGCGATCAGCGGGCGCCGAAGCGATTCGTGATTGGCATGCGCCGATCTCGACCGAATGCGCGTGGTGTTGTCTTGATGCCGGGTGGACCCTGTCGCCTCTTGTACTCAGCGCGGTCGACCAGGCCGGCAACCCGCTCCACGGCCTCCTCGGGGAAGCCACGCTCGACGAGGGTGGCCGGGGGGAGATCGCCTTCGACGTATGCCTCCAGAATTGGATCGAGCACCTCGTAGTCGGGCAGGGAATCCGAATCGCGCTGATCAGGTCGCAACTCGGCCGTCGGTGGGCGATCAATAGTTGCCTGCGGAATGACCTCGCGACCGGCCTGCTGGTTCCGCCACGACGAAAGCCGGTACACCCACGTCTTCGATACGTCGCGTAGCGGGGCGAACCCCCCCGCCATGTCGCCGTAGATCGTGGAGTAGCCCACCGACATCTCGCTCTTGTTGCCGGTTGCCAGCACCATGTCGCCGTGCTTGTTGCTGATGGCCATGAGCAACGTCCCACGAACCCGGGCCTGGAGGTTCTCCTCTGCGACGTCGCGCTCCTTGCCCTCGAAGACATCCGCCAATTGCTGCTCGAAGGCCTCAACGACCGGGGCGATGGGAATGACATCGAGCCTGATGCCGAGCGACTCGGCCAAGACTGCGGCGTCGCTCGTGCTTTGCCCGCTCGTGAAGACGGATGGCATGGCGACGCCCCGAACGCGATCGGCCCCCAGTGCATCCACTGCGATCGCCGCGGTCAGTGCGGAATCGATACCCCCGGACAATCCGATCACTACCCCGGGAAAACCGTTCTTCCCGACGTAGTCCCGGATGCCCACGACGAGCGCCTCCCACAACTCACCCTCCTCGCTGGGCACTGGGGACACGGGGCTCGGCGGCGAACCGTCACCCGTGACCGGGCGGGTGATGATCGTCTCCGGGTCGTACCCCTCAGACGGCGTGAGTCGCCGCAACAGGGGCTCCCGGAGCCGACGGCTGGCAGTGAGATCCAGCGGAATGTCCGCGACGAGGAGGTCCTCCCTGAAGAGCGGAGCCCTCGCGATCACCTCGCCCGCTGGATCGATGACCGCGGAGCGGCCATCGAAGATGAGGTCGTCCTGGCCTCCAACCTGATTGCAGTACGCAAGGGCGGCCGCGCTGTCGTAGGCGCGCGTGGCGAGCATCCTCTCGCGACCATCGCCCTTGGCGAGGTGAAATGGCGATGACGAAATACACGCAATCAGATGCAGGCGCGCCTCCGCCAATTCGGCAGCCACCGGTGCCGGGTACCAGATGTCCTCGCAGATGACGATTCCCACCCGGGCACCCTCGATCTCCAGGACCATCGAGCGCGATCCTGCGCGGAAGTAGCGGGCCTCATCAAAAACGCCGTAGTTCGGGAGGAAGCGCTTTCGGTAGATGGCCTGCACGCGCCCGTCGGCGATGACCGCCGCGGCGTTGTGGACGTCCTCGGCATGCTCGACAAAGCCCACGATCGCGACGCCATCAGTAACGCCCGTCGCCAGTGAATCGAGCGCATCACGTGAGGCATCGGCGAATGAGGGGCGCAGGAGCAAGTCCTCGGGCGGGTACCCCGTCAGCGCGAGTTCCGGGGTGAGGACGATGGTTGCTCCAGCGGCGTGCCCGCGGGCGATAGCGCTCCTGACGAGCTCGAGGTTCCCCTCGATGTCCCCAACAACGGTGTTCAACTGCGCACAGGCAATGCGCATGCGGCAACCTCCGCCCGCGCCATCGAGGTCTTTGGGCACGTGATCGCGCGGTAGGATCCTGCCCGACTGCAGGATATACGTGACGGGGGTAGGGAGATGGGCACCAGCGGACCGACGCGCGGACCGGGACGGACCGCCGGGCAGGACAACAACCTCAGCCCCGCGCAGGGCGCGCAGCAGGCGGAGCAGCGGCTGGGCAAGCCCTGCTACCACGCCGGCCAGAAGGTGCCGGGCATCTACGCCTGCGTCACCTGCCAGTTCCGCATCAACAACCGCGGCACGCTTCCGGCCTGCCCCGACTGCGGCGAGATCATCTGGGCGTACATGGGCGACGGCCCGCGCCCGGTGCCCGAGGGCGAGACGGCCCCCGCGCCCGGCGCCAAGGCGCCGGCGGCCCCTGCCGGCGAGGAGCAGGTGGCCATCCAGGAGGCCGTGCAGGAGCCCGTGAAGGTGGAAGAGGGCGTCAAGCTCGAGCCCTAGTGCCGCGCGAAGGGCTAACAAACCCCTTACGCGTTTCCCCATGCGACACCATTGCAACACGGCACGATGGGTTCCGTGACCCGTCGAACGACCATCTCCCTCGCCTGCGCGGCGCTGATCGCGCTGCCGGTGGCGCCCGCCATGGCCGATCGGAGCGGCATCCAGCCGGGCAAGGGCGGGACGCGGCCCGCGCCCACCGCCCCCGCGAGCGGCGGGGGGCAGATGCAGGTGAACGGCGCGGGAACGGTGCGCGTGACCGGCAACTTCCTCGCGTGGGGCGATGTGCGCGGGATGACCGTGCGGGTGACCGACCGCTACGGGGACGCCCTGGTGGTGGTGGGTCGCAAGCGCGTCCTCCGGCCCCTGCAGGGCGCCGATGGCACCGCCCGGAGGTCGATAACCCTGCGGCCGGGACCCAAGCAACGGGTGAGGATCGAGGGCTGCCGCGCCACCGTCACGTTCCGCGGCACCGGCAACATCTTCATCTCGGTCAGCGGCGAGGGCGCCGTGCGCCTGGACGGCGTGGGCACCTTCCGCGTGAACGGCCGCGCTGAGCGCAGCTGGCCCCTGCGCGCGAGGACCATTCCCCTGCGGCCGTCGCCCCCCGGGGGGCGCGACTAGGCTCCTCCCCGGGCCATGGGCTCCACGGACGAACAGCCATTCATCCTCATCGCCGAGGATGAGCCGAACATCGCATCCTTCGCGAAGATGTACCTCGAGGCCGCGGGCTTCCGCGTGGAGGTTGCCGAGCGAGGCGATGACGCCCTCGAGCGCATCGCGGCCGAGCGGCCCGACCTGCTGCTGCTCGACCTGAACCTGCCAGGCGTGGATGGCTTCGAGGTGACCCGGCGCGTTCGGCAGGGCGATGCCGGCACCATGCCGATCCTCATGCTCACCGCACGCGACGACGCCGTGGACAAGGTGGTGGGGCTCGAGCTCGGCGCCGACGACTACGTGACCAAGCCCTTCGACCCCCGCGAGCTCGTGGCGCGCGTGCGCGCGGTGCTGCGGCGGTCCGACTCCCGCCCGGAGGCCGGCGACGACGACCTGCCCCCGGTGCTCGAGGTGGACGACCTGCGCATCGAGGTGGGCCCGCGCGAGGTGTTCGTGGATGGCGACGAGGTGGCGCTCACCCCCAAGGAGTTCGACCTGCTCACCGCGCTCGTGCAGGCCCGCGGCCTGGTGCTGAGCCGCGAACAGCTGCTCGAGAAGGTCTGGGGCTACACGTTCCTCGGCGACAGCCGCACCATCGACGTGCACGTGCGCCAACTGCGCCGCAAGCTGGGTGACGCCTGCCCCATCGAGACCGTCTGGGGCACCGGCTACAAGGTCCCGGCGCGGCGGTGAGCACGCCGCCGGGCCGCCGGCGGCCGTGGGCGAGCCTGACGGGGCGCGTGGCGCTGGGCGCGGTGGCCGGCCTCATCGTGGCGGCGGTGCTGTTCGCGGCCGTGGGCGTGTCGCTCATCCGCGGCGAGGCCACCAGCCAGGCGCGCGGCGAGCTCGACCGCCAGGCGCGTGCCGTGGCGGGCCTGGTCTCGGAACGCGCCGCCACCGCCCTCGCCACCGGCGAGGAGTTCACCACCCGCGAGCCCATCGGAAACCTCGAGGAGCTCGCCGGACCCGGCACGCGCCTGTACTACGTGGGGCTGGCCCTGTCGCCGGGCGCCAGCGATCCCACCGGCGGCCTGCCGGCCACGGTGGCGCGCGACCTGAGCACCGAGGTCCTGGTGCGCGAGGGGTCTCAGGGGTTCGAGTTCCGGCCGGACGCACAGGCCACCCCGGCGTACGCGGCCGCTGCGCCGGTCACCGTGAACGGCCGCTACCTGGGCGCCATCGTGCTCACGCGCCCGCAGGCGGCAGTGGCGGCGTCGTGGGGGCAGGTGCTGGTGCCGGTGCTGCTGTCCGTCATCCTGGGCCTGGTGGTGGCCGTAGCGCTGGTGCTGTGGATCACCCGGCGCGCCACAAGGCCGCTGCGCGACCTCGAGCAGGCGGCGCGACGCGTCGCCGAGGGCGACCTCGCCGTGGGGGTCGCCGAGGGCGGTGCCGACGAGCTTGACGCCGTGGCCCGGGCCTTCAACGCCATGGTGCGGCAGCTTGCGCGTCGCGATCGGATCGCCCGGGAGTTCCTGATGCGGGTCACGCACGACCTGCGCACCCCCCTCACCGCGATCCGCGGCCATGCGCTGGCGTTGTCGGACGGCGTGGTGCCCGACGACGCCGTGCCGCGCTCGCTCAGCGCAATCGCGTCCGAGGCCAACCGGCTGGAGGTGCTGGTAGCCGACCTGCTCGACCTCGCGCGCATGGACGCCGACCGCTTCCGGGTGAACCTGGTCCGGGTGAACGGCGCGGAGCCGGTGCGCGCGGCCGCCGACGCCATGTCCTCATCGGCCGACTCCGCGGGCATCGCCCTGGTCGCCGAGGTGCCCGGCTTGCCCGAGCTCGTCACCGACCCCGACCGCGTGCAGCAGGTCATCGGGAACCTCATCGACAACGCCATCCGGTGGACGCCCCCCGGCGGCACCATCACGCTGTCGGCCCGCCCGCGAACGGGCGGCGGGGTCATCGTGGACGTGGTCGACACCGGGCCCGGCGTCGCGCCGGAGCGCCGCGACGAGGTGTTCGAGCCCTTCCGCTCGTCCGAGGCCCCGGGGGGCCACGTGGGGTCCGGGCTGGGCCTGGCCATCGGCCGGCAGCTGGCCCGCACGCTGGGTGGCGACCTCGGGGTGGGGGACGCGCCCGGGGGCGGGGCGTGCTTTACCCTGCTGCTTCCCGCCGCCGCGCCGGACCGGAACGACGAGGAGCCCCCGTCCATTGCGGACGGGGGCTCCCCGGGTACCTCACCTTCCGGCTCGGACTAGGCGGCGTCGTCCGGGTGTGACGCGAGGACGATCTCCCCGCGCTCACCCGTACGCACGCGCACCGCGTCCTCCACCGGGATGATGAAGATCTTGCCGTCCCCGGGCTCGCCCGTGTGGGCCAGCTCGAGGATGACATCCACCGCGCGCTCCAGGTCGGCGTCGTTCACCACCATCTCCAGCTTCAGCTTGGGACGCATGAAGATGGTGGTCTTGGCGCCGCGATAGCTCTCGGTGTATCCGCCCTGCCGCCCGGAGCCCTTGACCTCGCTGATCGACATGGAGGGAAGCCCCATGTCGGCCAGGCGGGCCCGGATGGCATCGAACGACTCGTGGCGGACGAACGCCTCGATCTTCTTCACGTTACGACCCCCTTACTCCGGCTCGGAATTTGACGTGGGCCGCGACAGCATCGCCATGCCGGCGCTGTGCCGCGTGGACTCCGGGAACGCACCCGGCACCTCGATGAACTGCTCGGGGTAGCCGTACATCCCGTGCTCCGAGATGTCCAGTCCGGCGAGCTCCTGCTCCTCCGGCACGCGGAGGCCCACGGTGTACTTGATGATCAGCCACAGGACCAGCGTGGCGGCACCGGTGAACCCGATGGTGGCCATCACGCCGTAGAACTGCACCCACAGCTGCTCGCCGCCACCGCCGTAGAACAGGCCCGCGCTCGCGCCCAGGTCGCTGTCCACGGTTCGGGCCGCAGTGCCGAACAGGCCCACGGCCAGCGTGCCCCAGATGCCGGCGATGCCGTGCACCGGGATGGCGCCGATCGGGTCGTCGATGCGCATCTTGTCGAGGCCCACCACGATCATCGGGGCGATGAGGCCCGCGACGAATCCGATGATCACCGACGCCCACGGGTCGACGAACGCACATGCCGCGGTGATGGCCACGAGGCCGGCAATGGCCCCGTTGCCCATCTGCGACACGTCCAGCGTGCGGAACATGATGAGCGCACCGATGGTGGCGCCGATCACGCCGCCCGCAGCGGCCAGGTTGGTGTTCACGATGATGTCGGCGAAGTTGGCGCCCACGGCGGCCAGCGACGACGCGCCGTTGAAGCCCATCCAGCCGAACCACAGGATGATCACGCCCAGCATGAAGAGCGGGATCGAGTGACCGGGGATTGGTCGTGGCTTGCCATCCTTCCCGAACTTGCCCAACCTCGCGCCCAGCACCAATGTGCCGGTGAGCGCGGCCAGGGCACCCTGCAGGTGGACGATCGACGAGCCCGCGAAGTCGAGGAACCCGTCCTGGGCCAGCCATCCGCCGCCCCACGTCCAGTGGGCCACGATCGGGTAGATCAGGCCGATGAACACGACGCCGAAGATGATGTAGGCGATGAACTTGGTGCGGTCCAGCATCGTGCCGTACACGATGGCCAGCGACACCGCGGCGAACACCGCCTGGAAGAAGAAGAACGCCTCCACCGGCACGCCATAGTCGGCGCCCGTGAAGTCAAGGAGCCCCAGCGACAGCGTGTCGCCCGCGGCGTCCCCGGTGCTCAGGAACCATCCCGATGAGCCCCAGAAGTTGTTTCCATTTCCGAAGCCGATCGCGAATCCCGTTGCCCAGAACATGAGGAACGTGATTCCAAGGTTGATGATGATCTTTCCTGCAACTGCGCCCGCGTTCTTCATGCGGGAGAGGCCGGTCTCCAGGAGGAGGAACCCGGCCTGCATGAAGAGGACGAGGATGCCGCCGAGCACGATCCACAGCATGTTCACTGCGACGTCGGTCTCCACCAGCGATCCGTCCTGCGCGGCCGCGAGGCCGGGCATGCCCAGCAGCAGCAGGCTTGCTGCTCCGAGCATGCGGAGGGACCTCTTGCGCATGTAGGACACTCCTTGTTCGAGAAGGACGTGGAGGCGCAAGCCTCCTATTGCGCGATCGAGGCTATGCAGGCCCGCGCGTGCCCTCCTTGTGCCTGGGGATGAACTGCCGCGCGGGCAGTTCGCCCTCAGGCCAGCAGCAGGTGCAGCGCCCCGGTCAGATCGGAGGCCACGTGATCGGCACCGGCCAGGGCCTCACCCCCGAACGCGCCAGTGGTCACGGCGACCACCCTCACGCCGGCCATGCGCGCCGCGCGCACGTCACGCGGGGTGTCCCCCACCACCACCACCTCGTCATCGGGGTGCGCAGCGGCGGCGCGCCCGCGCGCGATGCCCACCAGGTCCGCCCGCTCCTCGGCGTCGCTTCCGAACCCGCCCCCGGGGCCGAAGTGATGCCCCAGTCCGGCAGCCGCCACCTTGGCCCGGCCAATCGGCTGCAGGTTGCCCGTGAGCAGCGCCACCTCCGCGCCCTCCTCGCGCAGGCGGGCCGCCACCGCGTCGGCGTCCGGGGCCGCCACCGGCGAAGCGTGCAGGGCGGCCTCGGTGGCGTGGAGGCGGGCCGCCATGTCCATCCACTCATGGATCCGATCGTCGATGGCATCGTCCGCCACCCCATGCCCGCGCAGCACCAGGCGGGCGATCTCGCGATCGGTGCGCCCTGCCGGGTCGAGCTGCCATATGTCATCGGGCCGCGCCGGTACCTGCCACACCTCGGCCATGGCCGCCACCATCGCGTGCGTGTGCGCCTCGGGGCGCCCGTGGAGCAGCGTTCCGTCGATGTCGAAGAGCACCAGCACCGCGCGGGGCAGGCTAGCGGTGCGGGTGCGGCCCGGTGCGCCAACCGGATTCCGCATCCGGGCCCTGCGCGGGATCCAGGTGACGCACCGTGGCGCGGACCATCCCCCTCCCCCGGGGCGACGACTCCTAGCCGCGCAGGCGCCCGGGGGCGGCGGCCAGCCGGGCCACCTCGGCATCGGGCACGCGCCCCGAGAGGATGGCTGCCGCCGCCAGCAACCGCGCGCCCTCCACGCCGTCGGCCATGCCATCCAGTCCACCGCGCGTCATGCGCCGGTAGGTGGTCAGGGCCTTGCGATGCGCGTCGCGCCCCGACTCGGTGAGCGTGAGCACTATTCCCCGGCCGTCCTCGGGGTGGGGCGCCCGCTCGATGAGGCTGCGCTTCTGCAGCCCGGACAACTGGTACGTGAGGCGATTCGAGGGAATCCGCAGCGCGCGCGCCAGCGAATTGGTGCGGATGCCCTGCCGGCCCGCACGCTGGATGCGGTCGAGGGCCAGCAGGTCCGACAGCCGCAGGTCGTGCGTGCGCGACAGTCGCGCCGATACCTCGCGCTCGGCCGACTCCCAGGCGTCGCCGACGATCGGCACGGCGAGCATCCGGTGGTCATCGCCGAACAGACCTGCCAAGGGGGCGTCAGACGCATTCACGGTAGGCGGCTCCGTCGGTCTCGGAAAAACGGACTGTTGGACCCGATACTACCCGATGGAGGATACCGGGATCGAACCGGTGACCTCCTGCTTGCAAAGCAGGCGCTCT
>CAZEUE010000020.1:0-19515 GCA_964514615.1 uncultured Bifidobacterium sp.
TCTTCATCTTCCAGTTCCCGGTTCCCGCGGGCCTGGTCATCTACTGGGCCACCACCAACCTGTGGACGGCCGGCCAGCAGCTGGTGCTGAAGCGCCGCATCGAAGCGGAGATCGAGGCCAAGGGCGGGTCGCTCATCGAGAAGCGCGCGCCGGTGCCGGAGGGCGCCGCGGCGCTGGTGGACGATGCCGACGTGGCCGGGGACGACACGGCGGCTCCTACCGGCGAGGCCGCGTCCACCGAGGACGTGCAGGTCCGCGGGAAGTCGGTCCCGAAGCGTCGTCGGAAGGGCGGGTCCGCGACGGCTCCCACGGGGAACGGGTCCGCGGCCGAGGCGCAGGCGGCGCCCGCGGATGCGCCGGCCGTGCCCGGTGACGCCGGGGATGCGCCCGCAGCCCCTGCCGCGCAACCCGGCGATGCGGCACCCGCCGGAGCATCGTCGAACGGCAAGCACAAGCACAAGGGCAAGAAGAAGCGCACGCCGCCCAAGCGCAAGGTATCCGGGGGCCCTTCACGCCCCGCAAGCCGCAAGCCACCGAAGAGGCGCAAGTGAGCGATAACGACGCCGGACGCACCGCACTCGAGGAGATCGTGCGAGCCGCACTGGAGGGCCTGGGCATCGAGGCGTCGGTCCGCGTGCAGGATGGCGAGGAAGGCGGCCTGGTGGCGACGATCGAGGGCGAGGCCCTCGACGCCATCATTGGTCGCGACGGCGAGGTGCTGGACGCCGTGCAGCTGCTTGCCGCCCAGGCCGTGCGTCGTCAGCCGGGTGGCCAGCGCCGCGGGGTGCTCGTGGATGCCGGGGGATACCGCGCGCGGCGGGCCGAGTTGCTCACCCGCCTCGCCGCCAAGGCCGCCGACGAGGCCGTGGAGTTCTCTGAGGAGATCGAACTCGAGCCCATGAGCGCCCTCGACAGGCGCACCGTGCACATGGCGCTGGCGGATCGCACGGACATCGAGACCCGCAGCGAGGGCGAGGAGCCCCGCCGCCGCATCATCGTGGCGCCCGCCGCCGCGTAGAGCCGTTTCACGTGAAACACCCCGCGGAGCTCATCATCGAGCGCGCCGGGGCGATGGGGGTGGAGGTTCCGCCCGCCGTGGCGGATCGGCTTGCGGGGTTGCTGCAGGCGATGATCCGCGAGCCCCAGAACCTGTCGTCGGTTCGCGACATCGACACCGCGGTGTCGGTGCACGTCGTCGACTCGCTGAGCGGTCTCCTGGTGCCGCAGGTGCGCGATGCACCCGCCATCTGCGACCTGGGGAGCGGCGGGGGGTTCCCGGGCCTGGCCCTTGCCGCCATGCGCCCAGATGTGCCCGTGACGCTGGTGGAGAGCGAGGGCCGGAAGGCCGACTGGCTTCGCCGCGCCGCGGTCCCGTTCCCTAATGTGCGCGTCGTGGCGGACCGCAGTGAGACCCTCGCCCGCGCCGAGCGCGCGGGGCACCCCATCGTGACGGCGCGCGCCCTGGGCGCGCTGCCGGTGGTGATGGAGCTTGCGGCGCCGCTGCTGGCGCCCGGGGGATGGCTGGTGGCCTGGCGCGGCCGCCGCGACCCCGATTCCGGGCCCGCGCCGGCCGCCGCGGCGGCCGAGCTGGGCCTGCACGGGGCCCCTGACATCGATGTCACACCGATTCCCGGTGTGAGCAGGTATTTCTCGGTATGGGAGAAGGTGGGCAACACCCCGGATCGCTACCCACGGCGCCCGGGAATGGCCACCAAGAGGCCCCTGCCGTGATCTATGCGGTCGTCAATCAGAAGGGCGGGGTGGGCAAGACCACCACGGCGGTGAACGTGGCGGCGGCCATGGCCGGCGTGGGGCTGCGGGTGCTGCTGGTGGATGCCGATCCGCAGGCGAACGCCACGAGCGGGGTGCTGGGCGGCGGGCGCCCCGACGGGGGTGCACGCACGATGGCGGACGTGATGCTGGATGGCGTGCCCGTGGAGTCCGCCACCATCCCCACCGCGGTGCCGGGGCTCGCCCTGGTGCCGGCGTCCGGCGACCTGGCGGGGGCGGCCGTGGAGATGGTGGACCGCGAGGGCCGCGAGGGCCTGATGCGCGCTGCCCTGCGGGCCGCCGACCAGCGGTACGACGCCGTGATCGTCGACTGCCCGCCGTCGCTGGACCTGGTGACGATCAATGCCCTGGTGGCCGCCGACCGGCTGATCGTGCCGGTGCAGTGCGAGTACTACGCGCTGGAAGGGCTGTCCCGGCTGATGGAGACCATCGCGGAGGTGCGCGCGCGCCTCAACCCGGCCCTGGGCGTGAGCGGGCTCGTGATGACCATGCACGACCCCCGCACGCGCATCAGTGGCGAGGTGGTGTCGGAGGTGCGCACGCACTTCCCCGGGTTGGTGTTCGACGCCGTGGTGCCGCGCAACGTGCGCGTGACCGAGAGTCCGTCGTTCGGCGAGCCCGTGGTGCGATACGACCCGCAGTGCGCGGCGGCGATGGCGTATACGCAGGTGGCCCGGGAGGTCGTGGAACGTGGCTGAGAAGAAGTCGTCGGCGCGCCTGGGCAGGGGGCTCTCCACCCTGCTGGGCGATGCACCCGTGGTGGTGACCCCGGGAGCGGCTGCGGATGTGGGCGCGCCGCCGCCCGGCGAGGGCCTGCGGATGGTGGACGTCGCGCGCGTCCGTGCGAACGCGGCGCAGCCGCGCAAGCGCATCGACCCGGAGGCGCTCGCGGCGCTCGCCGAGAGCATCGCCACCACGGGGCTGATCCAGCCCGTGGTGGTGCGCGAACTGGGCGGCGGGGAGTACGAGCTGATCGCCGGCGAGCGCCGCTGGCGCGCCGCGCAGCAGGCCGGCCTGCAGCAACTGCCGGCGGTGGTGCGGGACGCCGACGAGCGCCAGCGCCTGGAGGTGGGCCTGGTGGAGAACCTGGTGCGGCAGGACCTGGACCCCATCGAGACGGCCCAGGCCCTGGCGGCGCTGGTGGAGGACTTCGGCCAGTCGCAGGCCGACGTGGCGCGCAGCGTGGGCCGCAGTCGGTCGTCGGTGGCCAACATGATCCGCCTGCTGGAGCTCCCGGATGACGTACAGGAGATGCTGGTGGCGGGCGACCTGACCGAGGGCCATGGCCGGGCGATCCTCATGGCCGATGGCGCGCGGCGCCGGCGCGCCGTGGCCCGCGCGGCCCGCGAGCGAGGGCTGTCGGTGCGCGCCACCGAGGCCCTGGCGCGCACGATGTCGGACGAGCCGCCCCGCACCGCCGGGATGGCCCGGACCGCCCCGGGCATCGCCGACGAGGCCATCGATGCGTTTGCCGGCGCCTTTGACGCCCCGGTGCGCGTGAGGGCCGCGGCCAAGGGCCGCGTGGTGGTGGAGATCGTGTTCGAGGACGAGGCGGCGGTGGCCCGCGCACTCGACGCCCTTGACCGGGGGGACTGACCCTCTTCCGGGACACGCAATGGGCGATCCAGGACTCGAACCTGGGACCTCATCCTTATCAGGGATGCGCTCTAACCACCTGAGCTAATCGCCCGCGGCGCGGGACCATAGCACCGGAGCGATGCCCTGCCCGCGTCTATGATCGGCCCCATGCAGGAGATGGTCATCTACGGCGTGAGCTTCGACATGGTGGGCAAGCAGCCCATCGTGCTGCTCAAGACGGTCGACGGTAATCGGTTCCTCCCCATCTGGATCGGCCACGCCGAGGCCGCGGCGATCCTGATGAAGCTGCAGGGCACCGACTCGCCCCGGCCCATGACCCACGACCTGATCACCGAGATGATCGACGGGCTGCACGCCGAGGTGGCCCGGGTGACCGTGACCGAGATGCGCGACAACACCTTCTACGCGCTCATCCAGCTGAGCACCACGGGCCCGGACGTGGAGGTGGACGCCCGCCCCAGTGACGCCATCGCCGTTGCGGTGCGCACGGGCGCGCCGATCTTCGCGGCCGACGACCTGCTGGACGAGAACGCCATCGAGTTCGAGCACGAGCCCGAGGACGACGAGGACATGGTCGAGAAGTTCAAGGAGTTCCTCGACCAGGTGACCCCGGAGGACTTCGCCGACTAGTCCCCGGCGGTCTCGCGCTTGGTCAGTTCGAGCACATGGCCGTAGATCTCGCCCAGGCCATCGTCGGAGAGCGGCCCCCTGTTGGCTCCCCGCAGGTAGCGCACCATCCACTCCTCGCGCGAGGGATCGACGAATGGGATGCCGCGCTCCTGCTTGTAGGCGCGCAGGCGCGCCACCAGCGTGAGCCGCTGGTTCAGTGCCTGCACCAGCTTGAGGTCGTTGTCGATGATCTGGTCGCGCATCTGGCGGATGGCGACGTCATCGACCTGCGTGGCGGGGTCGTCGGGCATGCGGGAACCCTATTCGATGCCCTGGCTCCGCTGGCCCGGAACCCCCGCGCGGTCTAGCCTTGCGGGGCCGATGTTCGACATCTCTCCAATCCAGCTCATCATCGTCCTGGTCATCGCGGTGCTGGTGCTCGGCCCCACCAAGTTGCCCGAGTTCAGCCGGGCGGTGGGCAAGGGCATCCGCGACTTCAAGGACACCATCAGCGGCGGCCGTGATCCCGAGCCCCCGGCGCCGGTGACCACGGCCACCGCCGGCCCTCCTGAGCAACCCACGGCATCGCCGGATGTGCTCGAGGGCATCGTGGTGAGCGGCGACGCCCCGCCCGTGCCGCCCCGGCGCGCCGACGGGCCACCGCCCGCGGGGTAGCGCCGTGGCCGGCTGGTTCCGGCGGGTGGTCGTGGGCCGGGTGGACCCGCACGACCGCCTGACCACCGTGGAGCACCTGACCGAGCTGCGCAAGCGGCTGTTCATCGCGGTCATCACCCTTGCCGCGGCATTCGCGGTGCTCTACGTGTTCAACGAGCGCCTGCTCGACCTGCTGCTCGACCCGCTCGCCCCCGAGTACCGCACGCTTCTCGCGCTGTCGCCCACGGAGCCGTTCCTGGTGATCCTGAAGGTGGTGTTCGGCGCGGCCGTGCTGGTGACGCTGCCCGTGCTCCTCTACCAGCTGTACGCCTACGTGGTTCCGGCCATCGGCGAGCAGACGCGCCGCAAGATGCTGGCGATCGTGGGCGGGGTGTCCGGGCTCTTCCTGGGCGGCGTGGTGTTCGTGTACTTCCTGGTGCTGCCGGTGGCCCTGCGGTGGCTGCTGGGCTTCGCGGGGAACGACTTCGAGGTGGCCCTGCGCGCGAACGAGTACTTCTCGTTCGCGCTCACCCTGATGTTCGCGGGCGGCCTGGTGTTCGAGGTGCCCGTGGCCATGCTCGTGCTGGCGCGCCTCGGGCTGGTCAGCGCGGCGCAGTTCCGTCGCGGGTGGCGCGTGGCAATCGTGGTGATCGCCCTCATCGCCGCCATCCTGCCCGGCGGCGACCCGGTCAGCATGCTGCTGCTGATGATCCCCCAGCTCGTGCTGTACGCGGTGGGCATCTGGCTGGCGTCGGTGTTCGGCCGGCCGGCGCCGTGGGCGTCGGAGCCCGCGTCCACGGAGGTCACCGAGACGCCGGCGTGAGCGCTCGCGCCGTACGTGCGTGCGCATGCAACCACCCGTTCGTAGGATCGTGCCATGCACCTGAACGGCATCCACCACATCTCGGCCATCACGGGGGACGCCCTGCGCAACGTGGACTTCTACGCGCGCGTGATGGGCATGCGGCTGATCGCCAAGACCGTCAACCAGGACGATCCGGGCGCCTACCACCTGTTCTACGGCGATGAGCACGCGCGCCCCGGGTTCGACATGACGTTCTTCGAGTACCCCGGTGCCACGCCAGGGCGCCCGGGGGCCGGCGCGCCGCACCGGATCTCGTGGCGGGTGGCCTCGGCGGATGCGCTGGACTTCTGGGAGCAGCGCCTGCAGGGAGAGGCCACGAACGTGCATCGGCGGGGCGGCGAGCTGTGGTTCGACGATCCGGAGGGCCTGGGGCACGCGCTGGTGCCTGACGACGGCCCGGACCCGCCGCTGGTCGCCGCCCACCCGGAGATCCCGCCCGACCATGCCCTTCGTGGATTCGACGGCGTGCGCGTGCTGAGCGCGGCGCCCGACGCCACGCAGGCCGTGCTGCGGGACGTGATGGGGGGCACCGTGCGTGACGACGGCCGGGTGGAGCTCCGGGGCGGATCGCGTGGCGGGTGGGTGCAGGTGGAGGCGCCCCCGGACGGCCAGTGGGCGCGCCAGGGCGCCGGCGTGGTGCACCACATCGCCTTCTCCACCAACGATGATGACCAGCCGGAGTGGAACCGGCGCGTGCGCGGGCTTGGCCTGCCGGTCAACGGCATCGTCGATCGCCACTTCTTCCGGTCGGTGTACTTCCGCGAGCCGGGGGGGCTGCTGTTCGAGCTGGCCACCGAGGAGCCGGGCTTCGGCGTGACGGGCCCGGAGGATCGCCTGGGCACCGAGTTGTTCCTGCCCCCATGGCTCGAGGCCCGCCGCGCCGACATCGAGGCCCGGCTGGTGCCGATCCCGGACCCCCGGGCCGATTGGCCCGGGCGCACACCCGGGCAGGTCGCATGACCGCCTCCGGGGAGCACCTGGGGTTCGCGCACGCACTCGAGCGTGCTGCGGGACCCGAGACCCTGCTGGTGCTGCACGCCACGGGGGGCGATGAGCACCAGTTGCTGCCCCTGGCCCGCCGGCTGGCGCCCGCGGCCACCCTGCTCGCCCCCCGCGGGAAGGTGATGGAGGGAGGCACCGTGCGGCGGTTCTTCGCCCGCCGCAGCATGCTCGACCTGGACATCGACGACCTCATGCGGGCGGCCGACGAACTGGCGGCCTTCGTGGCCGCCGCCACCGCCGAGTACGGGCTCGACCCCTCCCGCGTGACGGCCCTGGGCTACTCCAACGGCGCCAACGCCGCGGTCGGGGTGCTGTTCCGCCATCCCGCCGTGCTGGCCGGCGCGGCACTGCTGCGCCCGCTCATGCCCTACGAACCGGGTGACGTCACGGGCCTGGGCGGCCGGCGGGTGCTGATCGCCGCGGGCACGCACGACCCATATGCGCCGGCGGCCTCCACCGAACGACTGGGCACCGTGCTGGCCCGGGCGGGCGCGGACGTGACCGTGAGCACCGTGGACGCCGCGCACGAACTCGTGGATGCGGACCTGCGCTCGACCGCCGACTGGCTGGCCGGCTCCGGCTAGGGGCCGTCCCGGGGTTCAGGCGGGCCCGGGCTCGCGCAGCGAGTGCCCGGTGAGCACGATGAACAGGTCCTCGAGCGTGGCCTGGCGCTCGGCCACCATCTCCCAGGCGATGCCCGTGGCGTCGGCCCTCGCGCGCAGGGCATCGGCGTCGTCGCCGAATGCCAGCACCACCTCGCCCGCCACCACGTGCCGCGGGCTGGTGGCCGCGGCCAGGCGCGGGGCATCGCCCGCGGCCACGCGCATCTCCAGGGCCTGCGCGCCGACCTCGCCCCGCACCAGGTGCATGGGGGCGCCCTCGCGCACCACCGCGCCGTGGTCGATGATGACCAGCCGGTCGCACAGCCGTTCGGCCTCGTCCATGTAGTGCGTGGTGATCACCACCGACGTCCCGCGCGCGCGGAGGTCGCGCAGGCGCTCCCACACCAGGCGGCGCGCCTGGGGGTCGAGCCCCGTCGTGGGCTCGTCGAGCAGGATCATCTCGGGGTCGTTGATGAGGGCCCGGGCGATCTGCAGCCTGCGCTGCATGCCTCCGGACAGCCGCACCACGGTGTCCCCGGCGCGCTCGCGGAGGTCCACGAACCGCAGTAACTCATCCGCGCGCTCGTGCGCCACGGCCCTGTCCATTCCGAAGTACCGCGCGTACACCAGCATGTTCTCGAGCACGGTGAGCTCGAGGTCCAGGTTGACCTCCTGCGGCACCACGCCCAGCCGCGCCTTGAGCGCCCGGGCCTGCACGTCGGGGTCCATCCCCAGCACGACGAGCTCGCCGGCATCGCGCGACGACAGGCAGGCCAGCATGCGCATGGTGGTGGTCTTCCCGGCCCCGTTGGGGCCGAGGAAGCCGAAGCATTCCCCCCGCTCCACCCGCAGGTCGATCCCGTCCACGGCCACCCGGGGGCCGTATGCCTTGCGCAGGCCGCGCGCCCGCACGGCCGGGCCGGTCATGCCCGGTGCCCTATGCGCGGCCGGCGATGCCCGCGCGCGAGACGGTGCCCTCGATGGTCATCCGCAGGCCGTCGGCAAGGCCGATGGTGGGCTCCCACCCCAGGATGGCCCGGGCCCGGGTGATGTCGGGCTGGCGCACGGTGGGGTCATCCTGCGGCAGCGCCTCGTACACCACCTGCGAAGGAGATCCGGTGGCCGCGAGCACGGCCTCGGCCAGTTGCAGGATGGTGTACTCCTCGGGATTGCCGATGTTCACCGGGTCGTGCTCGTCGCTGCGGATGAGCCGCACAAGGCCCTCGATGAGGTCGGTGACGAAGCAGAACGAGCGCGTCTGGCTGCCGTCCCCGAACACCGTGAGCGGGGCGCCCTCGTTGGCCTGGCGCAGGAAGGTGGGGATCGCGCGGCCGTCCTTGGGGCGCATGCGCGGCCCGTAGGTGTTGAAGATGCGCACGATGTGGGTGTCCACCCCCTGCTGGCGGTGATACGCCATGGTGAGGGCCTCGGCGTAGCGCTTGGCCTCGTCGTACACCCCGCGTGGCCCGATGGGGTTGACGTGCCCCCAGTAGTCCTCGCGCTGCGGGTGCACCTGCGGGTCGCCGTACACCTCGCTGGTGGATGCCAGCAGGAACCGCGCCCGGTGCTTCTTGGCCAGGCCCAGGGCGTTATGCGTGCCGTATGAGCCCACCTTCAGGGTGTGCAGCGGAAGGCGGAGGTAGTCGATGGGGCTGGCGGGCGACGCCAGGTGGAACACCTCGTCGATGGGCTCGCCGATCTCCAGGTGGCGGGTCATGTCGTGCTCGAGGAACACGAAGTCGCCGGAGCGGATGTGCTCGATGTTCTCGAGCGTGCCGGTGTCGAGGTTGTCCACGCAGATCACCCGGTGGCCGTCGGCCAGCAGGCGGTCGCAGAGATGGGAGCCGAGGAAGCCGGCTCCGCCGGTGACGAGTGAGGTGGGCATGGTGCGGAAGGCTACTGGAGCCCGTGCGTCAGGCGACGTCGCCGATGGCGTCCAGGACCTGCTGCACCGATGCCGGGGCCGCGAGGCGCACCGTTCCGCGATCACCCCTGACCACGTAGGCGGGCGAGCCGTCCACCCCGGCGCGGCGGGCCTCGCGGCGGAACCGGTTGAGCTGCGCGAAGCAGGTGCGTGCGGTGGCGGCACGTGGGAAGGAGCGCGCGGACAGGCCCGGCACCCGCCGCGCGATGCTCCGCAGCACCCGGGCATTCACCCAGTCGCCGTCGCGGGTGACGCGCGCCGCCGCCAGGTGGTGCGCCACGTGCCATACGCGGTTGGGCCTGATGGCCGCCACCAGCGCGCACGCGGCCTCGGTGCCGTTGGCATCACCGGTCACCACCAGCGGTCGCAGGGCCACGGTGGCGCTGCGGTCCGATGAGACACGGGCGAGGAGCGCGGGGATGACGGCCATGTGGCCGGATGCGCTGGCGACGTCCCCGAGGTCGGCGAAGTAGCGCACCTGGACGTCGCCCCTCCCCGCGGAGAGCCCTGCGACGCGGGCGCCGCGAGGCACCGGGGGAAGCGAGGCCACGGTGCCCGTGGTGGACGTGCCGCCCGGGCCGCCCGCGCCCGTGCGCGACGGCCCCGCCCCGCCCGCCTGCGGCGCGCCGGTTCCCGGCGTGGCGATGGGGTTCGGGGGCGTGGCCGGGTTGGAGGGCCGCGCGGGCGCCGGCGTCATGGGGTTGGGCGCAGGCCGGCCCGGCCGCTCGGGGCGCTCGGGCCTGTCCGGCCGCTCCGGTCGCTCCGGCCGGTCGGGCCGGGCGGATGGGGAGGACTCCGGCGGCGCGCCCAGCGCGGGAACACCCAGCAGCATCGTCGCGCCCATTGCGATCGCGAGGGGTCGGAGGGTGCGCCGGATCACCCCCGGACTATGCCCCACTGCGCGAAAACCCTCCGCGTGCAGCGGGAATCTCCACACAATCTCCTTACAAGGGCGGCTCCGGCAGGCCCGCGGGGACCGGGCCTGCCGTGGCCGGCGCGGCGCGGTGGCCGCGCCCGCGCGCGGCGATGCCCATGACGGCCCATGAGATGCGCAGCATGTGGGCCCCGCCGGCAACGCCGGCGTGCATCGACCGGCTTCGCGGGGCGTTCATGCGCACCGGGACCTCGCGGATGCGGAAGCCCTCCCGGTGCAGGTGGATGAGCAGGCTGGTCTCGGTGAGGCCCGCGGGGAATCCCCGCTCGGCGATGCGCGCGGCCGCACGTGGGGCAAGGGCGCGCAGGCCCGATGTGGGATCGGTGACCGCCACGCCCCCGGCCGCGACGGCCATCCACCTGCATGCGGCCATTCCGGCGCGCCGCAGGGCCGGGATGCGGTAGCCCGGTGCCGGCCCGAGGAACCGTGACCCCACCACCAGGTCGGCCGGCCCCAGCGCGGCCAGCAGGCCCGGGAGGTCTCCCGGGCGGTGCTGCCCGTCGGCGTCCATCTGGACCACGGCATCCGGATGGCCCGCCATGGCCTCCCGGTATCCGGCGTGCAGCGCCCCCGCGTACCCCGCGTGCCGGGCCAGCGACATCACCTGGGCCCCGGCCGCCGCCGCCTCGTGCGCCGTGGCATCGGACGAGGCGTCGTCCACCACGAGCACCCGCGCGCCCGGAACCTGCTGCAGCGCGCCGGCCACCACGTCACCCACCGACCTCTCCTCGTCGCGCGCGGGTATGACGATGGCCACCTGCATCGCCGGGGACGATACGCGACGCCTCATGGGAGCCACCGCCACACCGTGGCAGTGCCGATACGTGCCACCGGCTGCAGGTCGCCCCGGCGCACGGCCGCGCGGATGGCGGCCTGCGCGGTGGGCCAGTTCGAGGGCCACCCGGAGGCGCGGCGCACCGGCCCGGTGACCACGTAGCCCCCCCGGTAGGCCGCAGGATCCGGCAGCGGCTCGAGGCGCCGTGCCTGCGCACGCTGTTCCGGCGACAGGTATGCGGGGTCGATGGCACGGCGCACCGGCAGCCGCCCCCGGGGCAGGAAGGCATTGAGCTTGGCCCACCAGATGTAGTCGGCGGCCAGCACGGGCGCGCGCGGAAGGGCGCGCATCTGCCGTGCCACGGCGGATACGAGGTGCACGTTGTCCGGCCTGTTGGGGGCATGCGCCCGCGGGGATGCCACGGCGATGGCCACCAGGGCCATGGCGGGCACCAGCAGCGGGCTCGCGCGGCCGTCGAGCGCGATGGCCACCAGCAGCGCCGCGGGCACGGTGAGCAGCGTGAGGAAGCGCACGGGCTTGTCCACGCTGACCAGGGTGCCGAACTCGAGGTAGGCCACGGCCCATGCCAGCCAGGCGGCCGGCAGCACGGCTGCGCGGACGCGGCGCTGCCATGCGACTGCACCGGCGACCAGCACCAGCGGCAGCACCAGGAACAGCGGCGAGCGGGCATCGGCAACGGCGGTGACCATCTGCGCCACGTATGCGGTGGTGACATCCCATCCCGCGGCGGGCGAGCGGAATGCCCCCGCCCCGGCGGTGGTGGTGAGCGGCCAGAGCGGCCGTCCGCCGGCCGCGAACACGAGCACCAGCGCAAGGGGCACGGCGGCCAGCCCGGCCGCGTACGCCCAGCCCCGCCGCCATGATGCGCGCACCGCGGGCCAGGCGGCCACCGCGACCACGGGAACCATGAACAGCGCTGTCTCGCGCGCCGACCAGGCCAGGCCCGTCAGCGCGCCCGCGGCAACCAGCCAAGCCACCGGCCGCTCCGACCGGCGCGACCGGAGCGCCGCCCATACCGCCAGCGCCACCAACGCGGGCATGACCGCATCCGGGCGCAGGCGGGTGGCCCACAGGACCTCGATGGGCGCGAACGCCACCAGCCCGGCTGCCACCAGGGCCGGCCGGCGCCCCACCAGTTCCCGCGCCACCAGGAATGCCGCCAGGATGGACAGCAGCGATGCCGTGAACGGCCATGCCACCGCCGTGTAGTCGTCCGCCCCGAACAGCCGGAAGGCCAGCGCCACGGGCCACAGGAACGCGGCGCGCGCCCCGAACCACTCCGCCTGGCCGTCGGGCAGCATTCCGCCGGCCAGGTTCTGGGCCACGGCCACGTAGCCGGCATCGTCGGCGCCCAGCCCGAACTCCAGTCCCCCGAACGCCCATGCGCGGATCGCCGCGCCCAGCCCCATGATGACCGCCAGGGCGGCTGCCGTGATGGCGCGCGCATCGGACGCGCGTGCCATCACCGGCGCCGGGCGAACGACAGGTTGCCCAGGCTCGTCCGGGCGTCGGCGAACTCCCGGGGGGCCAGCGCGCGGGCCAGGGCCGCGAACGCCAGGCCGCCGACCGCCGACACCACCGCGAGCCATGCCACCGACCCCCAGAACGACCCCGCGCCGCTGGGCATGAGCAGCGCCGGCACCAGGGCGATCACCCCCGCGGCCGCACCGGCCACGAGTATGCGCCCCTGCTGCCCGGCGAGCGCGCGCAGCGACAGCTCGGGCGCGTGGCGACGCAGGAACCACAGCGTGATGGCGGTGTTCGCGTACACGGCGATGGCGCTCGCCAGCGCCAGCCCGGCCTGCTCGAGCGGCCCCAGGAACACCAGGTCGAGGGCGATGGTCAGCACCACGGTGATGACCGTGGCGATCATGATCTCGCGGGCGTGGTTGCCGGCCGAGAGGGTGCGGTTGAGCAGGTACCCGATGAAGTTCCCCCAGACCGCGATGCCATAGAAGGCCAGGGGCGCCGAGATCTCGGCCACGCACGAGGCGTCGCACTTGCCGCGGCCGAACGCCACCTGCGAGATCTCGGTGGCGCCGATGGCCATGAGGATGGACAGGGGAACCGACACCAGCGCCAGGATGCCGGCCGCGCGGCGGAAGGCATCGACCCCCTCGGGACGCTTTTGCTCGGCGAACAGGCGCGCGATGAGGGGGAACAACGGGATGAGCAGGGGGAACAGCAGCACCGTGCGCGGCGCTGACCCCAGGGCATTGGCGAACGACAGGGCGGCGTTGCGGCCGGCCTCCAGCGACGACGCGAAGAGCTTGTCGGTGAACGAGTTGACCTGCTGCAGGATCGACGCCGCGGCCACGGGGATGGCCAGCACCGCCACCGAGCCCAGGCGCGGGTGCGAGAAGGCCACGCGCATGCCGCCGCCGGCTCGCGACTCGCGCACGAACTGCGGCAGCTGCAGCAGCACCTGCAGCGCGGCGCCGAGGGAGACGCCCCATGCGGCGGCGGTGATGCCCAGCGAGCCCGCGCCCAGTATGACGCCCACCAGGATTCCCGCGTTGAACGCCACGCCCACCGCCGCGGGGCCGGCGAATCGCCCATGCACCTGCAGGATGGCCGTGAACAGCGCCGAGAAGCCCTGCAGCATCAGCGCCGGGGCCATCACGCGCAGCAGATCCGATGCGATGGCCGCGCGCTCGGGGCCCATCTGGAAGAACCAGATGATGGCCTCGGGGAACAGCGCCACCATGCCCGTGAGCACGATGAGCCCGATGCCGATCCACCCCACGATGGCCCACAGCAGGGCCCATGCGCTCTGCGCGCCGGCGCGCTCCCGTTCCTGCTGGAACACGGGGATCATCAGGGTGACGAGCACGTACAGCAGCACGGCGGCCACGGTGTTGACCACGAACAGGGCGTTGACCAGCGCGTCGGTGTCGGCCGTGGCCCCGTAGACGCCTGCGAGCACGATCTCGCGGACGAACCCGAGGACCCGCGAGAGGATTCCGAAGAGCGCGACGACGGCGGCCGCGCGCGCGACCTGCCGGATGCTCATCCCGCGGGCTTCATCCCGTAGAGGGTGCGCACGCCGGTGAGCACCAGCATGCCGTCCACCCCGGTGGCCGGGGTGTACCTGCCGTCCGGGAATGCGAATACCCGCCTGCCCGTGGCGGCGTCGAGCGCGAACGTGCGGCCGTCGCGGGGCCGGCGCGCGATGGTGGAGAACCACACCAGGTCGCCGATGACCGTGGCCGAGCCCGCGATGCGCTCGCCGGCGTCGAAGGTCCAGCGCACGCCGCCGGTAACCGCGCTGAGCGCGTAGAGGCGCTTGTCGTACGAGCCCACGTAGACGGTCTCGTCATGCACCGCCGGGCTGGAGTACGCCCAGTCGCCCAGCACGCGCACCCACGCCACCGCGCCGGTGTCCTCGTCGAGCGCGATGACGCGCCCGTTGACGTTGCTGGCGAACACCCGGCCGTAGGCCACCGCGGGGTTGGCGTAGAAGGCGCCCGCGCCGCCGATGAGTCGTCCGGGGCTGGTGGTGCGCCAGCGGATGCGGCCGTTTCGCGCCGAGAAGGCCGTGATGCGACCCCCATAGTCGCCCACCAGCACCAGGCGACCCGATCGCGCCAGGCTCGACTTGACCTCGCCGGTGGCCCGGGCCGTCCAGATGAGGCGCCCCGTGCGGACGTCCATGCACAGCACCAGGCCCCCCAGCGTGCCCACGTACGCCCGGTTGCCGATGACCAGCGGGCTCGATTCGGTGGAGGTGCCGACGTCGCGTCGCCACACGATGCGCGACGTGGCCTGGTCCATGGCCTCGACGTACCCGTTGATGCTCGTGAACAGCACCAGGTCGCCGGCGATGGCGGGCGAGGCCGCGGAGCGACCCGTGAGCTTGCGGCGCCAGACCACTTGCCCGGTGTCGACGTCGAGTGCGTAGGCCTGCCGCTTGTTGGTGCCCACGAACAGCCGCCCGCGGTTGATGACCGGGGGGAACTCCAGCAGCGACCCCAGGTCGCGCGTCCACGCGCGGCGGTAGGGGGGCGGCAGGTCGAGGTCGGGGTTGGCGCGCGTGCGCTCGGCGTTGTAGCCGTACTCCGGCCAGCGGTTGTTCCCCAGGGCGGCCCGTGGCCGCTCCACCCGCTCGAACCCCTGCGTCGACCCCAGCTGGTCGCCGTCGTCCAGCCCGCCGCTGACGAGCAGGTACCCGATGAGCACAAGGGCCACGAACCCCAGGACCCCCGAGATGGTCCAGGCGACGGCCCGCTCCGACCGGGGGAGCATCGCCATGGCGCGCCGGCTAGGCCGGCCCGGCCTCGCGCCGGATGCCGCCACTGGTGGCCAGCGCGATGACGAGCCCCACCAGCAGGCCGATGATCCCGCCCACCACCGCGGTGCGCACCCGCTCGGACGTGCTGTCGGACGATGCCGCCCCGGTGGCGAGGGTGATGATGGCGGGCGCCTCGATCTGCTTCACCCGTGCCAACTGCAGCTCGGACGTGGTGAGCACCTCGCGCAGGTCGGTGAGCCGCGAGAGGTTGTCGGGCGTGGGCTGCCGGCGGATGAGCGCCTGCAGGCGCACCTCCTCGGCCCGCATGCGGCGCACCTGCTGCTCGAGGGTGGTGCTGACCGACGCATACCCGGCGCTCGCGCCCTCGAGGGCGGCCTCGGCGTAGGCGTTGGCCAGGCGCACGCTGTCGTCGCGGGTGGAGGTGCGTGCGGTGATGGTGGCGATGGCCGGCTGGTTCGTGCTGGTCGTTCCGGGGGCTCGCGGCACCGCGACGTTGGTGCGTGCGCGCACCTGGCCGGGCGTGAGGCCGGTGTCCTCGGCCACCGCGCCCACCACGGCATCGCCCTGCAGGACGGTGGCCGCCGTGAGCGGGTTGGTGCCCGGCGTGGACGCCAGGTTGCCCATCATCGTGGTGGCCTGCCCCAGGTACACCCGCGCATTGGCGGTGTAGGTGGTGTCCGAGGTGAAGGTGATGCCGTACGCCACCGCGGCGGCGATGAGGGTGGTGGCCACCACGATCCACTTGCCGCGCCAGATCGCGCGCCCGACGTCGCCCAGGGTGATCTCGCGATCAGATGCCACCGCTCAGCGCCTCCTCGTGGCCGTCCATGGCCCGCAGCCCGTTCCCGTCGCGCACGAGGACGTGCTCCGACAGGAAGCGTGTCATCACCACGCCCGCCCTGTGTGTTCCCAGTCGGGGCGCGACGTCCTCCCCGGCGGCCATGGCGAGGATGAGGAACGGGTAGTCGCCGCCCGCGGCCAGCGGCAGCGGGAATCCGCCGCCGAACCGCGTGTTGATGTCGGTGACCCCGAGGACGTGGCCATCCTCGCGGAAGCACTGGATGGTGCAGGGGCCCACGAGCCCCAGGCCCTCGATGACCGACGCCGCCAGGTCCACCAGCTGGGGGTCGTCGAGCGTCTCGCCCTTGATCTGCTCGCCGCCCTTGCTCTGGTACATGGCGCGCGGGATGGCGCAGATGGCCCGGCCATCCAGCGACGCCAGGCAGTCGATGCTGAACTCCTCGCCCGGCAGCGCCTTCTGCAGCACGCTGGCCACGGGGGTGCGCGCCAGGAAGAACCCCAACTCCTCCGGGTCCTCGCAGCGGTGGATCCAGCGTCCCGCGAATCCGATGCGCGGCTTGATCATCATGGGGTACGGAAGCGACCCGCGGTCGGTGCCCTCCACGGGCCACGTGGGCGGCGACGGCAGCCCCGCGGCGCCGAGCACCTCGTGGCACAGCCACTTGTCCTGGCAGGCCGCCGCCACCTCGGGCGACGGCAGGAACACCCGGCCGCCCGCCGCCTGCACCAGCGCGGCGGCGCCGGCCAGCACCACCGGGTCGAGGTCGGTGAGCGGCAGCACCGCCCCCACGCGCTCGCGGGCCACGACCTCCGCCACGGCGGCGCCGTAGCCCGGGTCGTCCACCGCGGGCAGCTGCACCACCAGGTCGGCGCTCACCAGCGACGGCGACAGCGGGTCCAGGTCGCTCACGATCACGCGGCCACCCTCCGCGCGCCGCGCCAGGGCATCGCGGAACGCGCGCACGATGTCCACGCGCTGGCCCGAGCAGGTGAGCAGCACGGAGGGGTGATCAGCCATCCGCGTGCCCCGCAAGGTCGAACCCGCCATCCGTGCCGCGGTATTGGCCCTCGCCGCGCAGCACCACGCGGATGGTGTCGGCGATGATGCGCATGTCGAGGGCCATCGACCAGCGGTCCACGTACTCGACGTCCAGCGCGATGCGCTGCGACCAGGGGATGGATGCCCGCCCGCGCACCTGCGCCAGGCCGGTGATGCCCGGGCGCGCCAGCAGGCGACGCCGCTGGATGTCGTCGTAGTGGGCGATCTGCGAGGGCACGGTGGGGCGCGGGCCCACGATGCTCATGTCGCCGCGGATCACGTTGATGAGTTGCGGCAGCTCGTCCAGCGACAGGCGGCGCAGCACGCGCCCGGCGCGCGTGATGCGGTCGTCGTGCTCGGTGACCGCGAGGCCTGCTCCCCTGCCCTCGGCCCCGTCCACCATGGAGCGGAACTTCAGGCAGGTGAAGGGCCTGCCGAAGGCCCCGGCGCGGCGCTGGCGGAATATGGCCGGCCCCGGGGAGTCGAGCCGCACCCATGCGGCGACGCCGGCCATGACCGGCGCGAGCAGGATGGTCGCGGGGATCGCGACCGCGAGGTCGAAGGCGCGCTTGGCGCTGCCTCCCACCACGGTGTGGGGCACGGAGTGCTGCACGTGGGCCCCACGGTAGCGGAGCGTGCTGGCGCGCGGCATCAGCGCCGCCCCGCGGCCAGGTCGTCCACCAGCGACACGAAGCGCGCCGCCAGCCGGGCCCGGTCGTAGTGCTGGAGGGCGTATTCGCGCCCTGCCCGGCCGCGGGCGGCAGCCTGCGCGGGGTCGTCCGCGGCGTGGCGGATGGCGGAGGCCATGGCCGTGGGGTCCTCGGGGGGCACGCTCCAGCCGCACCCCGCGGCATCCACCAGTCGGGTGAGCTCGCCCGCGGGGGCCGCCGCGAGGATGGGGCGGCCGGCGGCCAGGTAATCGAACACCTTGTTGGGAAGCGCCCCCGCGAACAGCTCGCGATCCTGGTAGGGCAGCAGGCACAGGCCGGCCCGCTCCAGGAATGCCGGCACCTGCCTCTTGGGCACGGGATCGATGAAGTCCACGTTGGGCAGCGCCATCTCCGCGGCCTGCTGCCGCAGCGCCGGCTTGCGGTCGCCCCCGCCCACCAGCACGACGCGGATGCGCGGGTCATCGCGCAGCAGGTCGGCCGCGCCCAGAACGGTCTCGAGCGACGAGTAGGTGCCGTGGGCACCCACGAACATGGCCACGACGGCGTCATCGGGCACGGGCAGGCGCGCGGGCAGCGCCGGGTCGGGCGATACGTCGAGGTCCACGCCGTTGGTGATGAGGCTCACGCGGCCGGCGGGCACCACTCCGGACCGGACGATCCCGTCGCGGATGCCCTCGGTGAGGGCGACGATGCGGTCGGCGCGGCGGTAGCAGTAGTGCTCCACGCGACGGGCCGCGGCGATGACGCGCGGGTCGGTGACCAGGCCCATCGCCACCGCGGAATCGGGCCAGAGATCGCGCACCTCCAGCAGGAACCGCGCGCGCCGGGCCCGCGCCACGGCGGCCGCCGCAGCAGCGGCGGGCAGCGAGGGCGACGATGCCACCACCACGTCGGGCCGCGGCAGGCGCAGCTCGGCGATGAGTGACCACAGCGCGAACGTGCCGTAGTTCGACAACCGCGAGCGCAGGTCGCGCCCGTATCCGGGGGTGGAGTAGGTGCGCACCACGTCGAGGCCATCCTCGCGCGCGCGCACGATGCGCCTGCCCCGGTACTCCTCGGGGATGGTGCGCTCCTTGTGCTGCACGTAGGAGGTGACCACGGTCACCTGGTGGCCGGCGCGCGCGAGCGCCCGGCAGTGCTGCCAGTGGCGCACGCCGCCCGGCTGGTCGCCGCTCACGAAGTACTGCGAGACGTACAGCACGCGGGCCATCAGGCGAGCACCTCGGCATAGAAGGCGGTGAGGGCGTCGGCCTCGTGCTCGAACGCCAGGCCTTCCTCGAACGCCCTGCGGCCTGCGGCGCCCATGTCGCGCGCAAGGGCCGGGTCGTCCAGCAACCGGCGGATCGCAGCGGCATGCGCGGCGGGGTCGTTGGCCGGCACCACGATCCCGCAGCCCGTGGAGCGCACGATGGCCGCCATGCGGGGAAGGTCGCTGGCCACCACCGGGCGGCCCATGGCCATGGCCTCCACGAGCTTGGTGGGCACCGCGCGGTCGTAGTTGCCATGCCTGCGCAGGGGGATCCACGCCACCGAGGACCGCGCCAGCAGCCCGGGCACCTCGGCGTGGTCCACCACCCCCAGGTGCTCCACGTGCGGCGGCAGTTCGCCCGGGTCGCCCGGGCCCGCCAGCTGCAGGCGCGCCCCGGGCACGCCTACCTGGGGGAAGGCCTCGAGCATCAGCGGAAGACCCCGCAGGGGTCCGAGGCCCCCCACGTACAGCACGATGCCGCCCTCGGGCTCGCCCGCCCGCGCGAACTCGGCGGCGAAGGGCCCGTTGGCCACGCTGACCGACCGGCATCCGGCGGCCGCGAAGCGCGCCGCGAGGTCCTCGTTGGCGGTGACCACGCCGGTGAGCCTGCGCCCCGCGGCGCGCTCGGCGCCTGACGCCAGGGCCGCCACCGGACGCCTGAGCGGCCCGGGTATCCAGCGCTTGGTGCGGGTGGTCTCGCCCAGGTACTCGTGGGCGTCGTAGATGA
>CAZEUE010000021.1:0-19019 GCA_964514615.1 uncultured Bifidobacterium sp.
CCGACGAGACCGGCACCACCCTGGTGCAGAACGCGCGCATCAAGGCCGAGGCGCTTCGGCCCGACGCCCCCGC
The DNA here is from genome assembly GCA_964514615.1 of uncultured Bifidobacterium sp. Classification (GTDB taxonomy): domain Bacteria; phylum Actinomycetota; class Thermoleophilia; order Miltoncostaeales; family Miltoncostaeaceae; genus SYFI01. The sequence goes on from CAZEUE010000021.1 coordinate 74, forward strand.
CGACGCCTGGGTGATGTCCGACGACAGCGGGCTGTTCGTGCATGCGCTGGGCGGCCGCCCCGGGGTGTACTCCTCGCGCTACGCCGGCCCTGATGCCACCTATGCCGACAACTGCAACCTGCTGCTGGAGGAACTTGGCGATGCCGACGCCCGCGGTGCCGCCTTCGCCTGCGTGCTCTACTGCATCGCCCCCGACGGCGCGGTGCTGATCGGCAGCGGGGTGCTGCCCGGCGAGATCACGCGCCAGGCCGCGGGCGCCGATGGCTTCGGCTACGACCCGGTGTTCCGGCCGCTGTCCGACCATCGCACGCTGGCCGAGATGACCCGCGACGAGAAGGCGGCCATCAGCCACCGGGGCCGCGCGGCGCGGGGCATGGCCCACCTGTTGGGGCTCGGGCAGGCCGGGTCCGGGGCGCTGGCCGCGTGATCGACCCGGCCGGCAAGCGGGCCCTGGTCACCGGTGGCGCGCGGCGCGTGGGCGCGGCCATGGTGAGCGCCCTGGCATCGTGTGGGGTGGACGTGGCCATCCACCACCGCTCCTCGGCCGACGACGCCGAGGCCCTCGCGGCCGCATGCCGCGGCCGCGGCGTGAAGGCCGTGGTGCTGCAGGCCGACCTTGGCGAGCCCGGGGCAGCCGAGGCGCTGGCCACCGAGGCCGAGCAGGCCCTCGGCGGCGTGGACATCCTCATCAACTCGGCCAGCACCTGGGAGGCCGCGCCGTTCGACCAGGTGGACCGCGCCATGTGGGACCGCGCCATGGCCACCAACCTCACCGCGCCGATGTTCCTGTCGCAGGCGCTGGGCGCGCGCATGGCCGAGCGCGGATTCGGCCGCATCGTGAACATCGGAGACGTGGCAGGCCTGCGCCCGTGGGCCCATCGCGCCCCGCACTCGGTGAGCAAGGCCGGGTTGGTCATGCTCACGCGCATCCTCGCCCAGGCCTACGCGCCGCACGTGCTGGCCAACGTCATCATCCCCGGCCCGGTGCTGATGCCCGACGGCAGCAGCGACCAGGTGGAGGCCAACGTGGCATCCGAGACCGTCCTCGGCCGCGTGGGCACCCCGGGCGACGTGGTGGATGCCATGCTCTACCTCGTGAGCGCCGAATACGTGACGGGCCAGAGCCTGGTGGTGGACGGCGGCCAGGCGGAGCGCACGTGAGCCTGCCCGCCGGCCGCCTGCTGTCGTGGGGCCTCTCGGCCATCCTCATCGGCTGGGTGGTGGTGTACAACGCCATGCGCGTGGCAGGGGGAACCCCCGCCGGCGTGGCCCTGACGTCGTTCATCATCGGGGCCATCGTGGGAGTCGTGGTGCTGGCCCTTGGCGTGTGGGTGCGTGGACGGCTCATCGCCAGCGGGCGCATCCACCCGGTGGACCCCGAGGTGGAGATCCCGGCACCTGCCCAGATGAACGCCGGCCAGCGGCAGATCATGGGCATCGTCTGGCCGGTGGTGGCCGTGGCCGCGGCCGCGCAGTTGGTGGCCGCCGTGCTGATGTTCCTCGACTGGCGGGGCACGCCCGAGCTCACCCGCGCCACGGCCGAGCTCATCATGGCGGGGTGGTTCGTGTTCGCGGGGATCTGGATGGCGTGGGAGGCCAACAACCTGCGCGACGTCGATGCCGGCGGGGTGGACTCCGTGGCCCTTGGCGGCCTGGTGGGCACTGTGCTCGCCGGGGTGGCCGTGTCGCGCGGGTTCGCCACGGGCATCGCGCTGGTGACCGTGGTGGTGACGGGCGCGGCGTCGGTGCTGGGCTACCTGGCCGTGCACCGGCTCACGCGCGATCGCGGCGTGCCGTGGATGGCGGTGACCGCAGGGGTGATCGCCCTGGCGTCGCTGCTCATTCCCCTGCTCACGCGATGAGCGCGCGCCTCGCGTGCCCCCTGTGCGGGGCGCTGGTGAGCGACGGCGCCGTGCAGATCGCCCCGGGTGCCTGCCCTGGATGCGGGGCGCGGTACGAGGGGGGCGAGGGGTCGGCGCCTGATGCCGTGCGGGCTGCCGTGGACGCACTGGGGGCCGAGGGCCTGGACCCCGCCGCGGTCACCGACGCCGTGTTCCGCCTCACGCCCGCCGACAGCGCCGCGCGCGGGGTGGCGATCACGTCGGACGAGCGCGAGGGCTTCTACCTGTGGTGGGTGTTCGTGCGGGCGGATGACGCCGACGCCGCCGCGCCGCTCCGGGCGCTCCTCCCGGGCTGACCCGAACGCAGGGCCTCGGCCGGGTGCGGGCGGCATCATGGGGCCATGCCGCTCAGCACGATCGTCGCCGCAGTCGATGGCACCCGCGCGGGGTTCGAGGCCGCACGCCAGGCGGGCCGCCTGGTGCAGCCCGGGGGCACGGTGCGCATCGTCGCCGTCGCCGACCCGTACTTCGCGGCCATGAACACCTGGGCGGGCCAGCGCCTGGTGTCCCCCGAGGAAGTGGTCACCAGCAAGGGCGAGTACCTGGCCAAGGAGCGCCTGCGCGAGCGCGCCGAGCAGGCGGTGAAGGACGGCCGCAAGCAGGTGCCCGACGGCGTGAGGGTGGAGGGCGAGGTCATCGAGGGCATCACGCATGACGTGCTGATCGCGGAGTCGCGCGCGGCCCGCGTGCTGGCGCTGGGCAGCCACGGCGGCGGGCGCATGACGGGCCTGGTGCTGGCCAGCACGGCCACCGACATGCTGCGTCACTCCGCGAGTTCCGTGCTGGTGGCGCGCCCGCCGTTCGACGAGGACGACTTCCCGCGGGCCATCGCGGTGGCCGTGGATGGGTCGGAGCCCTCCCTGTATGCGCTGGAGGTGGCCCGGCAGATCGAGGCCCAGTGCGCCGAGCGCCCGCAGTTCCGCGTGGTGTCGGCGGGCCGGGTGCCCGCGGGCGCCGTGGCGCCGGGCCCGGTGGGCGACGTGCCGATCGAGGCCCTGCGCGGCCGCGCGCACGAGGCCATCGCCAAGGTGGGCGAGGGCGTGGACCTGATCGTGATGGGCGCGCGGGGGCTGAAGGGCGCCAAGGCGCTCGGGAGCGTGTCGGAACGGGTGGCGCACAAGGCGGCGTCATCGGTGCTGGTGGTCCGCCCGCACACGTGATCCTGCACACCGAGCAGGGCCTGGCGGTGGGCGGGATGGTGTGGATGCACCTCACGGACATCCCCGGCGACATCCACCCGTGCGGCGAGGCGGCATTCCCCGTCGACGGCAACCCGTTCGCGCTGATCGAGGAGATCCACGAGAACGGCACGCAGGCGCTGCCGAGCCGCGACCCCGACCCGGAGCGCACCTTCATCACGGTGACGCCCGACGAGCCGGGCCTGGGCACGCTGGCCATCGGCGCCACCGGGGTGGCGGTCATGTTGCCGCGGGTAGCGCACGGCGAATTGCCCGACGTGGCGGCCGGCACGGCCGTGGGCCACCACGCCGCGCCCGAGCACATCGCGCGGGCCTGGGGCCGGTGGCTCACCCCGCGCGATGCCTGGCGGCGGGCGTTCCGGCAGGCCAAGGCCGACCCCGGCACCACGTGCTGGGAGCTCATCGCCCCGGGGTGCGCGATTGCCGTGGTGCAGGCGCCCGCCGGGGGGAGGGCGATTCCCGACCTCCACCGGGGGCCGCTCGATGCCTCGGGCGCCGTGCGGGTGCACCCGTCGCGGGGCGGCTGGTGGCGCGAGTGGGACTACGCCGGGGACGTCATCGACCGGGTGTGCGCGGTCATCGCCGTGGCGCCGGGCTTCTGGGAACAGATCGCGGCGGCGGCAATCCCTGACGACCTCACCACGCTCGCATGGGACCCCACCCGCGAGGCCATCGCGGGCGTGGTGGGCGGCCTGCCCGTCACGATCACCGCGGACGCCATCCTGGCCTTCGCCGCCGGGGAGGGCCTCACCCCCTCGGAGGCCGCCACCCTGATCGTGGCGGCCGAGTTGCAGCGCTTCGTGGCGTAGCTCACAGCACGTCGATGGCAGGGACTGTCCCTGCGGTGGGACTGTCCCCTTCTGCTGCGTCGGGGGTTGCGCCCGGCTATGCCGCGTAGCGCTCGCGCAGGAACTGCAGGAAGGCGTCGCGGTCGCCGTCGGCGATCGGGGCGTCGCCGCCCGCGCGGAACGCCCCGCGCAGCTCCACCGCCACGGGGTCGTCCCCGGTGGCGAGCTCATCCACGTTGCCGAGCCAGCGGATCTCGGCGTCCTGCTGCAGCAGGTGCTTCACGGCCGGGGCCGAGTAGGCGAAGGTGTCCTCGCCCGCGCCGCCGCCCGCCACGATGCGCTGGCCCATGCTGGCCAGCTGCTGCGCACGATGGGTGTCGTCCTCGTTGGCGGGGTCAACGTTCCACAGCGGGATCTCCACCGCCAGGGCGCTCACCAGGGCGTTGGCGTCGGCGAACCACGCGAGCGCCTCCACGCCCTCGCAGCGCGTGCCCGGAAGGCCCACGATCAGCGCCCCCCAGGGGTTGGATGCCGGGTCGGCAACCGCCGCCCGTCCAATGCCCGTGCTCAGGCCCCCCGGAACCGGCTTGCGCTCTGCATCGCCCATGATCGCCCTCTCCCGCGTCACTTGACGAATTGAGGCTACCGGCCCGGGGGGCCTTCGCGGGCCCCCTACCGGCGGTGGCCCCGCGGCCCTCCGGGTCCCCGACCCGGGCGTGCGTTGTCCACGATCTTCCCGGCCATCCGGGTCAGCTGGGCGTCGGTGAGCCCGGGCGCTCCCGCGGGACGGTTGGCCTTGAGGGCGGCCACGACGGCATTCACCACCGTGCTGCGCTCCACGCCCTTCTGCTGCGCCAGGGTGGCCGGCGACGTGCCGGCCCGGCGTGCTGCCTTCAGCTCACCGGGGGTGACGCCGATGGCGTTGGCCACCGCCGCCTGCACGGCCTTGCCCGCGGCCTGCTTGCGCGCGATGCCCGGACCCTTGGCGCCCGGACCCTTGGCGCCCGGCACGCGGGCGGCGATCTTTCCGGCGCGCGCGGCCAGCTGCGCGTCGGTCAGGGCGGGCGCCCCGGCGGGCCGATTGGCCTTGAGCGCGGCGGCGATGGTGCTCACCAGCTGTGCGCGCTCCACGCCCTTCTCATCGGCCAGTGCCGTGAGCGACTTCTTGGCGGTGTGCGCCGCCTTCAGGTCGGCGTTGTCCACGTTCAGCAGCTGCTTCACGGCGGTCATCACGGCCTTCGCGGCGCCGTGATGGGCACCACGCTCGGCGCGCGCCACGCCCTGGCGCTGGCCGTCGCCGTGTGCCATGGCGTCGGCGGCGGCAAGGCCCAGCCCGCCACCGGCGAGGACCGTGCCGGCCAGCAGCAGGTGGGTGAGCTTTCGGGGTCGGATCTTCATGGGTGCGGTCTCCTCCGGGTCGCGGTGATGACCACACCCTCCGACCCCGGCGCAAGAAGGGCATGAGATGTTCCTAAGAGCCACCGAAGAACATCGTGCGCATTCGGTGAAGGTGCGAGGGCCCTATGCGGGCACGCAGCGGATGCTGCGCCCGGCCACCGCGCACGTGGCCTGCGGGCGCCCGTCCATGTCGCGCAGCCGCAGGGTCCACCGGCCGGGTCGCGCCCCGGGCGTGCCGACCGCGTAGCCGAACGCGCTGAGGGTCCACGACCACGTGGGTCCGGGGTACGGCGGGTTGCCCGGCCCGGTGGCCGGGGTTTCGTACCCCGTGGGGGGGTCGAGCTCGGTGCCGCCATTGCCCAGCACCAGCTGCCCGGGCTGGCCCGGCACCTGCACCGCCTGCGCCACGTGGATGTGCCCCGACACGATGAGCCGGTAGTTGCCGAGCGTGCCGCGGGCGGCCGCCACGGCATCGGTGCTGCTCCAGGGCGACCCGCCCGGCGGCACCAGCAGCGACGACACGAACCCGAACAGCGGGCGGTGGCTGACCAGCCACGACTCACGCCCGGGTGCCGGCGCGGCCATGCGCGCGGCCGCGGCGAACCGCGGGGCCATCAGGGCCGCCGCCGGGGTCACCCGGAGGTCGCTGCCCTCTGCGGTGTCGGCGATGACCAGCCGAAGGATGCGGCCCTTTCCGATGGGCAGGTCGATGGGATATGGCGCGGTGACCGGCTCCGGAGCCGCCAGGGTGCCACCCGGCCCCACCACCGGCGCGCAGTCGTCCCACGTTCCCGGCCGCGGGTCCATGAACAACATGTAGCCGTTCCCGCCCCGCCAGCAGGCCTCGTGGTTGCCCCGGCTCACGACGAGCGGGGCCGTGCGGAGCACCGGCTGCAGGGGCAGCAGCGCGTCGGCGATCCAGCCATAGGCCTGGTCGGTGAACGGCATGCCGGCCACCGGCGGCGGACTTCCCGCGCACAGGGCCTGCTCCGCGGGCGGGCACGCGGCCTCGCGGTAGAAGAAGTCGCCCGGCACCAGCACCACCTGGGGCCGCGACGTCGCCACGCGCCGTGCGATCCGCGCCAGGGGCCAGGCGCGGTCGTCCGCGCAGTCCTGCGTGATGTCGCCGGTGCGGATGCGGCACCCGGTGTCGTCGACGATGCCCAGGCGGGTCACCCGCGCGGGCATGGCCGCGGGTATCCGCAGCCCGCCCACCGATGCCGACCTGGTGCCCGGCGGGATGGCGCGGTTGCACACCAGCACCGGCGAGAACGCCGCTCCGGTGTTGGGGGCGGCCCGCCGCCACTGCATGCGCAGCACCCTGCCGTCGGCCACCAGCGAGGGGCAGGCCGATCCCGCCGGCACCACCGCGCGCGCCACCAGGCCCGACGGTGCCACCGACACCGGGGCGGCGAGGGAGTAGGCGGCGATGGGGGAGGGGGCCGCGCCCATGGCCGTGGCCGCGCTGCAGGCTGCTGCCGCAAGCGCGCACGCGGTGGATGCGAGGAAGGCCCTCATGCGGGGCAGCATGCCACTCGGCCCCCCGCGCGCATACCCTGCGCTCTGGTAGAACCGTCGGCGTGAGTCGCCCCCGCCTCATCGTCGTCGCCGCAGTGGCATCGCTCTCACCGGCATTCGCGTCCACGGCGTCCGCCGGTCTCATCGGTGCGCTCGGCCCCGTGGCCATCGCGGGGGTCACCACGGCGGGCGGCGCAGCCACCACCTGCAATCCGGTGCCGGGCGGTCGATGCGCCGGCGCCATTGGCACGTACGCGTCGCTGCCGGGGCGCAACATGCGTGGCATCGACCTGCGCGGTGCGCGCCTGCGCCACGCCGACCTGCGGGGGGTCGACCTGCGGGCCGCGCGCCTGCAGCGGGCCGACCTTCGGCACGCCGACCTGCGCGGCGCCCGGCTGCACCGGGCGGTGTTCCACGGCGCCAACCTGCGCCATGCGGATCTTCGCGGCGCGGTGCTGAAGGGCGCGAAGTTCGGACGCGCGCGCGTCAGTCCGCCCGCGCCGAAGGGCGCGCGCGCCCAGCAGGTCACCTACACCGGGTCCACGCTCGCGGGCGCCAACCTGGCGGGCGCGAACCTGGGGGGCGCCCGCTTCGCCGATGCCAATCTGACCGGTGCCAACCTCACGAGCGCCAACCTGGCGTGGGTGCTGGCAAACCGGACCAGGTTCGACTCCATCTCGGCAGCGGGGGCGAACTGGTTCAACTCCATGGTGGGGAACTCATCGTTTCGCCAGGCCAACCTGCGGTACGACAACCTCTCGGGCGCCACGTTCTCGGCCGTCGACTTCGCGGGCGCCGATCTCTCGCTGGCATTCGTGAGCGGCACCACCTTCGAGGGGTCGACATGCGCCGCGCCCCTGCCGAGCACGGCCACGGGCTGGGGCGCTCTCCCGCAGCCCACCCGCTGCTGACCCTCAGGCCGCCGCCAGCGGATTGGTCCAGCGGATCTCGTGGAAGCGCGCGAAGTCGCCGTCCGTGGAGCACACCTCGAGGCCGAGCTCGATGGCGAGCGCGGCCAGGTGGGCATCGGGGATGAGGTCGCCGGTAAGCCGGTGGCGCTGGATGAGGGCGCCCAGTACCTCCGCGTGCTTCGGCGATTCGGCGGGTACCCACGATGCCGGCGCCGCGAGCCAGGCATGCACCTGTGCCATGGCGGCGTCGGGCGCGAGGGGAGAGGGGAACACCGTGCGCGCCGTCGACAGGCGGAGGAACGCGGTGAGCGTGGCCCACGGCATGCCGACGCGCGTGGGCCCGTTGAGGGCATCCTCGAGCCACGTGCGCATGTGGGAGTGAAACGGCGATGATGAGTTGCGTGCGATCACCAGCACGTTGACGTCGAGGATCATCCCCCGTCGCCCTGGTTCAGGTAGCGCTGCTCATCGAGCATCGTGAGCACCCGCCCGGTGCAGTCGATGGGCACGAGCGGCGCACCCATGTCGGACGTTTCCTGCACGAACGGCGCCGCAGCCGGTGCAGTGGTCGCCGCCTTCCGCAGGGCATCGTTGAGCACGTCGCTCATCCCGAGCCCCGTCTCGCGCTGCAACCCCTCGAGGATCTTCGCGACATCGGGGTCGAGTGTGATGGTGGTGCGCACGCGCCCCACCTTGTCGGATGGCTTGCGTCCCATGTGCATCAGGATGTCACAAAACGCGCATCATGATGTGTCGCAATTCCCTCACTTTCTGGGGAAACCCCATGCGCCGCATCTCCTCGGCTGGTAGCAATCACCCACGAACCGCGACTTCGCGATCACAGCGCACAAGGGGGGCCACCATGGCCGATGACGACTCGACATTCATCTTCCTCGCCGTCTACGGGGACGAGGCCGATGCACAGGCCGACTACGACGTGGTGAAGGAGCTCCACGCCGCAAAGGCCATCGGCAGCTTCGACGCTGCGGTGATCCGCCGCGACGCCGACGGCAAGATCCACATCAACAAGGACGAGACCGCCACGCGCAAGGGCGCCTGGGGCGGCGCCGCCGTGGGCGCCGTGGTGGGCATCCTGTTCCCGCCGTCGCTGCTGGCGAGCGCCGGCGTGGGAGCCCTGGCGGGCGGCCTGGGCGGGCACTTCCTCAAGGGGATGTCCCGCAAGGACGTCAAGGAGCTGGGCGAGTACCTCGAGCCCGGCGAGGTGGCCCTGCTGGTGGTGGGCGACTGGCAGCTGGACAAGGCCATCGACAAGGCCTTCTCGCGCGCCATCAAGAAGATGGACCGCGAGGTGAAGAGCCTGCAGCGCCAGGCCCTCGAGGAGGACTACGCCGCCATGATGTCGGGCGGGCACGAGTAGCAGCACTCTCGCCGTCCGCATCGCCCCCGATGCATATCTGAGACACTCCGCGATGCATATGCGCGGAGTCGGCCATTACGGTGGCCCGCATGGCATCGGGGGCGGCGGGTGGAGGGCAAGCGGGTGAAGCGCATGACGTTCAACGCCGACGCCGACCTGCTGGCACGGGCGCAGCAGGTGCTCGGCACCGCGACGGCGACCGACACCATCAACACGGCACTGGCCGAGGTGGTGCGGCGCGACGACCTGAGTCAGCTGGTCGACCTGGTGCCGCCCGACCTCACGCCGGAGATGCTCCGGGAGTTGCGCAAGCCCCGCATCGTCTGAGGTACCTCGTCGACACCAGCACGTGGGCGTGGTCGCGCCGCGTGCCGGACCTGCGCGATGAACTCGAGGACCTCTCCGTGGCCGGGTGCATTGCCACCTGTGCCCCGGTGGTGCTGGAGCTGCTCCACTCGGCCCGCACCACGGACGAGTACCGCGCGGTGCGGGATGGCTTTGGTCGCGTGTTCTCATGCCCCATCGGCCCACCCGAATGCGATCGCGCCCTCGGCATCTACGACGCCCTGGCCGCACGGGGCCCGAAGCACCAGCGCCAGGTGGGCCACGCCGACCTGCTCATCGCCGCTGCCGCCGAGGCCGCGGGCGTGCCGGTGCTGCACTACGACGGCGACTTCGACCTCATCACCGAGGTGTCGGGCATCGACACCCGGTGGATCAGGCCCAAGGGCAGCCTGTAGGCCCTACGTGGTGGGCAGCCCGGCCTCTTGCCAGGCGAGGATGCCGCCCTCCACCGTGGAGGCTTCGTAGCCCTTGGCGGCCAGGATGGCCGCTCCCTCCTGGGACCGGTTGCCCGACCGGCAGAACACCAGCACCGGCGTGCCGGTGGGGATCTCCGACGCGCGGGACTCCAGCTGGCCCAGCGGGATGTCGATGGTGCCGGGCACGGCGGACTCGGCCAGCTCGGCGGGCTCGCGCACGTCCACCATCACGGCGGTGCCCTTCTCCAGCTGGTCGTGCGCCTGCTGCACGCTCACGGCGCCGACGGTGCCCTGCTCCACCGCCTCCACGCCGGTGCCACCGCCGGACGATGACGACTCCCCCCCGCCGCAGGCGGCGAACGTGATGGGCGCGGCGGCCAGCAGGGCGGCTGCGGCGATGATGCGAATGCGGTGGCGGGAAGTCGTCATGCACCGAGCATAGCCGCGGCCGGTAGGCGACCCGCTGCAGTCGGGTGGTGGCGCCTGGTTGCGATACTCCCGGGGTGATCCGGTTCTCCCTCTTAGGTGCGGTGGTGGCGGCGGCCATCGGCGATGCGGGAGGGCCTCATGGGGGAGCGGGTACCCGCCCGCTGGCTGCCATCGGCTCGGTCGCCTACTTTTTGCGGCATGAACCCCCGTCAGCGGCGCCTGGTCATTCCCATCGCCCTCGGCCTTGCCGGCATGGGCCTTGCCGCCGGCGCATCCGCCGCCCAGGGTGCCCGCGCGACCTGCCACGGCTTCCCGGTGACCACCACGAAGAGCAGCGGGCTCATCATCGGCACCGCCACGCGCGACGTCATCCGCCTCACCGGCCCCGGGCGCGTGCGATCGGGTGCAGGCCCGGACATCATCTGCGGGTCGCGGTTCGCCGATGTCATCCATGCCGGCGCGGGTGACGACGTGGTGCTGGCCGGCCGCGGGCACGACCGCATCCATGGCGGACCCGGGCACGACCACCTGTTCGGTGAAGGCGGTAACGACCACCTGCACGGCGGCCCCGGCGGCGACCACCTTCATGGCGGCGCGGGGCGCAACCGCGTGACCAAGGGCGCGGGCCCCGGCGCGCGCGAGACGGGCTTCGCGGTGGCGCGCCCGCAGTTCGACGTGGTGGTGGGCGGCACGTACGCGCTGTCGATTGCCAGCGACTTCCCGACCGTCCAGCAGATGTGGGACTCGGGCGCACGGTTCACCTATGCGTGGCTGCCGTCGGGGGGTGCGCTCGGCACCCTGCCGGTGGCCTGGCAGACCTCGCCCGCGTACGTGCACACCGCGCTCTCGGTGACGCAGGGGGTGCTGGCCTACTGGAGCCAGGGTCCGCAGTCCACCCCGGGGCTGGTGGTGCAGCCGGTCGGATGGGCCACCGCGGGCTGGGGCGAGACGCTCCCCGTTGGCCAGGGCTCCTTCGGGCGCACCGTGCCGGGGCCCGTCGGGGCGGTCACGCTGTCGAGCGCGCGCTCCGACACCGTGACCGCGGGCCTCATGCTCCCCGGCTCCGTGAACGGCCAGCAGTTCGTCCAGGTCGCCAACGCGGCCACGCTCTTCCCCTTCACGGCGCTCGAGTTCCCGCGACCCGAACAGCTGCGGGTGCAGGTGTCGCAACTGTCCCCGCAGGCCGGGCAGGTGCTGGAGGTCCAGCAGCCGGGCCCGCAGGCCACGGTCACGTTCTCGCCCGACCAGCCCACGGCCACCCTGCGGTTCTCGGCCGGCGACGGATTCGTCACGGGTGCCCCGGATGGCGCCGCCGGCGGGAATGCCGGTGCCGGCGGCACGGGCGGCAACGGCGGCGCGGGTGGCGCCGGGGGCCTCTTTCCCTAGGCAGGAATGCCCGAGCACCTCGCATTCTTCGACCAGCACGACTCCGACGCGGTCGCCTGCACGGGCTGCGGCTGGCAGGGAGAGGCCGGCGACCTGGACATCGGCGAGGTCTCGATCGAGGAGATGCGCTACCTGCAGCAATGCCCGGCGTGCGACGAGGTGGTGCGCATCATCGCCTTTCCCACCCACGCCCAGGTGCGCGCCGCGCGCCGCAGGGGAGACCCCCGCGCTGACGACCTGGGGCCCATGGCGCACTGACGCGTCGCGCGGTGGTTGTGGGAATCCCGACCATCCGCACCGCTGTTAGGGTGATTAGACCCTGTGCAAACGGAAGAGGAGCCCACTGTGAAGGTCCACCCCCTCGCCATCGCTGTTGCTGCCGCTGCGGGCGGAGCCGCCGTCATGCTCACCTCAGGCGCGACCGCCGGCACCACCTCGTCGGATCAGCAGCTCATCATCAACCAGCGCATCTCCCAGGCCGCGGTGCGGCGATCCAACACCGCCCTTAATTACATGGGCGTCATCCGCACCTCCACGCTCGACAACCAGTACGGCCTGAACAAGAGCAACCCCAAGGGCGTGACGCCCCTCACCCAGGTCTCCGGCGCGGGCCTTGGCTGGCAGACCCCGCAGATCCGTGACGGCCAGGTGACCACGCCGAAGGTGGCCGACGGTGCCGTGACCACCGCGAAGATCGCCGCCAATGGCGTGACCCAGGCCAAGCTGTCGAGCAAGACCTACTACGTGCAGATCGCCGGGAGCGCTGCCGGCGCCACCATCCAGAGGCAGTCCGGGGGCGTGACGGCGTCGCGCGTGTCCGCCGGCAACTACCTCGCGCAGTTCCCGGTGGACGTGTCGGCGTGCATCTACTCCCCCAACGTCATGAGCGGCGCGGCGAACTGGCAGGACACCGTCATCCCGGCGCCGGGGAGCCCGACCGTGATCTCGATCGGCACTTCCCTCGGCGGGGCGCCCACGGACACCACCGTCTCCGTGCTCGTGTACTGCCCCGGGTCGTGATCTGAGCGCTGCGTCGCGTGGCAACCGGGGGCGCCCTCATCCGCCCCCGGTTGCCACGTGCGCGTGGCTGGCCAACCTGTACCCGCTCCCGGGGGTGCGCACCGACGTGCGGGCTACCGTTCCGCGCATGTCGGGAAGTCCCCGCATCCCCGTCCTGCTCGCCGCGCTCGGTACCGCCGTGTGGCTTGCAGCCTCTGCCCAGGCCGCCCCCCGCGCCACCTGCCACGGGTTCGCGGTGACCATCGCGAAGAGCAGCGGGCACGTGGTGGGCACGCCAAAGCGGGATGTCATCCGGCTCACCGGCCCCGGCACCGTCCGCGCGCTCGGCGGCAACGACATCATCTGCGGCTCGCGCTTCCAGGATGTCATCCACGCCGGCCCCGGCAACGACGTGGTGGTGAGTGGCCGCGGGCACGACCGTATCTTCGGCGGCCCCGGCAACGACAACCTGTTCGGCGAGGGCGGCAACGACCACGTGGACGGCGGGCCCGGCCGCGACATGATGGCCGGCGGTGCGGGGCGCAACCGGTATGCCCCGGTGAGGAAGGTGGCGAAGTCGGAGGACGGCCTGGCCGTGCCCGGCGACACCATCGTGCGCGCCACGCGCGCGGTGTCGTTGATCACCACTCCGTCCGACGTGGCGTCGCTCCTGCGTTCGGGCGGTGGCTTCGGCTTCGCGTGGTCGCCGCCGGCCATTCCCCAGGCCACCGCCACCACTCCTGTGTGGGCTGCCATGCAGCCCATGGTCAACAACTGGCTGGGCATCCCGGACCTGGTGGCCGTGTACTGGGGCCAGGTGCCGTTTGGGCAGCCGGGCGCGTTCATTCGCCCGGCGCAGACGGGATACACCACGTTCGGTCGCGCATGGACCCTGCAGCCCCGGTTCGCCGGCGAGCCGTCCCTCGAGCCTGCCACCAGCAACCCTGCGGGAGCCCTGCCCAACACGGTCACCCTCTCGGCGGGCAACATCAACCCCGGGCCCTACACCGCGGGCCTGGCCATGGATGCCAACGGCAGCGGGGGCGCCGCCCGGGGGCTGGCCCCCGCGCAGGCGGTGGGCATCAACCCCTTCCAGCAGGTGTCGCTGCCGCAGCCGTCGGTGCTGCGCGTGTGGGCCGGCAGCCCCGTCAGGCAACCGGGTGAGTTGATCGATGCCGACCTGCCCATGGGGCAGGAGACGGCCGTGCAGTTCACCTCGGCCCAGCCCACGGCGATGCTGCGCTATTCGGCGGCCCAGGGGTTCATCCCCTAGGCGGAGCCCGGGGCTACCTCGGGCCGACGGTGATCGTGGTGGTGCCCCGTTGCTTGTCCTCCGACGGGCACGCCACGGTGAGCTTTGCGGCCTCGCCGCCCACCAGGTTGAGGGGCACGACCACCGGGCAGCGCACCCAGGGCTTCGACACCGGACGGAATCCCCAGGTCTTGGGGCCGAGCCTGGTGAGCCGTGCATTCATGGCCAGGGGCATCGCGGGAAGCCCTGCGATGGGCACCACCTGCAGCCGCCCGCCGATGTCCTGGTACAGCGCGAACTGGAACCTGCCGAGCCACCAGTAGCCGTCGCTCTCGCGCCCCTCGGTGCCCCTCCACTCCCATCGCCAGTCGATGGTGCGCGTGGCCTCGGCACCGGGCTCCACGCGCAGCGCATCCAGCACCCCCGGCGTGGCCTCGCCCGAGTACCGGAACTTGCCGTCGCTGTCGGTGCAGGTCCAGTTGGTGGCGCGCGTGACCATGGGCCACTGCGTCTCGTTGCGCACCACCATGCGGTAGCTGCTGGCGCCGCTCACCGGCGGGCAGGGCTCGGCGGCCGCTGCGCGGATGGTGCCGGTGGTGCCGCTCGCCGTGCCGGCAGCGGGCTCATCCGATCCGCAGCCCGCGGCCACCATGCACATGGTGGCGAGGGCGAGTGCGCCGATAACGGCGTGGCGACGATGGGGGAGACGCATCGCGCGGCAGCCTAGTTCACGGGCCCGGCGGATCGGCCCGCCGGGGCTGCCCGAACGCCTTGCGCCGCGCGAAGTCCTGCAGGCGCGTGGGCAGGCGGGCCAGGTTGGCCATGAGGTGCGCCTTCGACCCGGTGAGGTAGCGCGCCTTGGGCCGAGTGGCCTGCATGGCGTCAACGATCACCCGGGCCACGCCCTCGGGCGAACTGCCGGACGTCTGCACCGTGTACCCGCGCTCGGTGGCCGTGCGGAACATCTGGCCGTACAGCGCGGCCTGCTCCGGCGCGAAGCCGTCGATGAGGGCATCAATGCGCGCCTTGGTGGCCTCGTCGGCGCCGGTGCTGATGAACCCGGGCTCCACCAGCACCACCCGGATGCCCCACGGGGCGAGTTCCTGCCGCAGGGTGCCGGCGGCCGCGGCGATGGCCGACTTCGATGACGCCAATGCCCCGAAGAACGGCACGGTGGTGCGGTCGGCCACCGACCCCACGAACACCAGCCGTCCGCGCGCCATGCGCAGCAGCGGGATGCACGGCTGGGTGAGGGCCATCTGGCCGAAGAAATCCACGTCGAACGACAGCCGCAGGTCGTGCATGGGCATGGTCTCGAGCGGGCCGGGGATGCCGATGCCGGCGATGTTGGCCAGCCCGTCAAGGCCGGCGCTACCCACGTGATCGGCCACCAGCGCCACGGCGTCGTCGATCTCGTCCTGCTTGGTGATGTCCAGCCGTATGCGCGTGAGCATCTCGCCGTCGGGGATGACGCCCCCGGGCGGTGGCTCGGCAGAGCGGTCGCCGGCCAGCACGTGGTACCCGGCCGCCAGCGCGGCCTCCATGGTGGCCTTGCCGATGCCCGACGAGGTGCCGGTGATGAGCACGTGCTTGTGGGGGCAGCTCATGGGCCGAGTGTAGGGCGTGGTGGCGGCGTCGCCGGGCGCCCCCCCGAGCGGTTCGGGGAGGTGCGGGGGGCTAGGATCGCCCGATGCCCTTGCTCGCACGACCCCCCGTGACGCTGGCGTTGGCTGCGCTGTCCGCCCTCGCCTTGGCCGTCCCTTCGCAGGCCGCCCCCCGCGCCACCTGCCACGGGTTCGCGGTGACCATCGCGAAGAGCAGCGGGCACGTGGTGGGCACGCCAAAGCGGGATGTCATCCGGCTCACCGGCCCCGGCACCGTCCGCGCGCTCGGCGGCAACGACATCATCTGCGGCTCGCGCTTCCAGGATGTCATCCACGCCGGCCCCGGCAACGACGTGGTGGTGAGTGGCCGCGGGCACGACCGTATCTTCGGCGGCCCCGGCAACGACAACCTGTTCGGCGAGGGCGGCAACGACCACCTGGACGGTGGTCCCGGCCGCGACGTGATGGCCGGCGGTGCGGGGCGCAACCGCTACGCCCCGGTGAGGAAGGCCGCGAAGTCGGAGGACGGCCTGGCCGTGCCCGGCGACACCATCGTGCGCGCGGTGCGCACCGTGTCGATCATCGCGGACCCCGCCGCCGTTGCATCGCTGGCATCGTCCGGCGGTGGCTTCGGGTTTGCCTGGCTTCCGCCCTCCATTCCCCAGGCCACCTCCGCTGCCCCGGTGTGGACCGTCATGCAGCCGCTGGCGATGAACTGGCTGGTCATCCCCGACCTGGTGGGCGTGTACTGGGGGCAGGCGCCCATGGCAGAGGGTGCCGTGCTCCGCCCCGCGCAGGCGTCGTATGCGCGCTTCGGCCAGACATGGGAGCTGAACGCGGGCTTCTCGGGACAGCCGGACCTCGCACCGCAGCTGGTGGCGCCGTCACGCACCGCTCCCCGGGCCATCACCCTCCGGGCGTCCAACATCGCGCCCGCTCCCTACCTGGCCGGGCTCGCGATGGCGCCGAGCGGGAGCGGGGGGGTGGCGGGCCCGCTCGCCCCGGCGCAGGCGGTGGGAATCAATGCGTTCCAGGAACTGGTGCTTCCGCAGCCGCAGATCCTGCGCATCTGGGCCGGGCCCCTCGTGCAGGAGCGCGGCGAGCTGATCGACCCGGGGACGGTCCAGGGGCAGGGGACGGCGGTGCGATTCACCACGGCCAACCCCACGGCTGCCCTGCGCTACTCCGCCGCCCGGGGCTTCGCGCAGTGATGCGCACCGCTCGCACCCCCGTCCTGCTCGCCGCGCCCCCGCCCCAGACGGGGTTCACCACGGCGCCCATCACCCGCAGCGCGCCCACGGCCATGGTGCTCATCAACCCGGCCGCGGGCAGCGTCACCAGCTAGGCCCCGCCCCGGGGGTGGCGAGGTCCACCCCCCCGGGTGCTGATGTGGCGACCCCGCACGGCGATGCTCCTTCCGGAAGCCACCGAGGAGCCACCCGATGTCATCCCGCCGCCACCCGAACCGCATGCCCATCAGCCTCCGCCGCATCGCCATCGGCGCCGGCGCAGTAGCTGCACTGGCCGCGCCCGCCGCCGCCGTGGCCACCTTCTCCGAGCCGGCGCTGCTGCCGGGCGCCGAGCGGTCCACGTCGCCGGTGTCGCTGGATGCGCCCGGAACCGCCGGCGACCTTCTGCTCGCGGGCACCAGCGATGGCGAGGGCGATGGCGTGAGCGAGGCCGAGATGAACACCTTCACGCCGGTGGACGGCTGGGCCGCCGCCATGCAGGGGTTCACGACCGTCGGCGTGACCGCGCTCGACACCACCGTGAGGGCGGGGGACTCCGGCGCCGCGGTGTTCGCCGCCCGCCTGCGCCCTGCCGGTTCGGTTCCCGAGGTGCACGCGCGCATCCGCGCCGCGGGCGTGGGGTGGGGCGCCCTGCGGCGGCTGTCGACGCCGGGCGTGCACGCCCCGTCGCTCCGGGTGGCCATGAGCGCATCGGGCGCGAACGCGGTGGTGGCGTGGAGCGAGTACGACGTCGCCACCAGTCGGTACTCCGCGCGCGCCAGCCGCTGGAGCTCCGCGTCGGGGTGGAGCGCCGGTGAGGCGCTGCACCCGGCGGGGCAGTCGTGCGAGCCTGCTGCCGCCGCGGTGGGCGACGACGGCGTGGGCACCGTGGCAATCACGTGCTGGACCAACCCCGCCGACACCACCTCGGCCAAGGGGCTGTTCGCGGTGCGCGGCGTGCCCGGCGCCTGGGTTGACCCTGTCTCGCTCTCGGCCCCTGCCGCGAACGTCTCCTCGGCCGCGCTGGCCGTCGCGGCCGACGGCGCGGTGGGCGCCACCTGGACCGGCACCGTGCCCAACGGGAGCCTGATGGAGGCCCGGGTGCTGCCGGCCGGCACCGCGGCGTGGGGTGCCACGCATCTGGTGGGAGACGCCTCGCGCCCCGCCATCTCGCCGGCCCTCGCGGCCACCGGTCCGGGCACCTTCACGGCCGCCTGGGTGCAGGCGGGCGCGGACCCGGGCATCCTCACGGCGGCCATCACCGCCGGCGGCGTGAGCGATCGCCAGCTGGTGTCCGACCCCGCGACGGGGCCGCTGCACACCTCCGACGCCGCGCCCAGCCTGTCGGCACGCACCGTGGATGGCACGCCGGTGACCGCCGTTGCCTGGGAGCACGCCGATCGCGTGATGGCGCGCGTGAGCCGCGCGGGGCAGTGGGGCGATGCCACGCAGGTGTCGGTTCACGCCTCGCCGTTCGACTACGTCCAGAAGCCCGCTGCCGTGGTGGCCGGCGACGGCGCGGTGACCGTGGCCTGGGCCCAGCGGATCGACGGCACCAACAAGTACGCCGCCCGGGTGGCCCGTAGCGAGGCACCCGCGCCTGCACCCGCCCCTGCTCCTGAGCCTGAGCCCGCACCTGCCGCCCCGGCACCGGCTCCGGCTCCGGCTCCGGCTCCGGCCCCCGCCCCGGCTCCGGCACCGGCCCCCGCCCCGGCCCCGGCACCGGCACCGGCTCCGGCCCCGGCCCCCGCCCCGGCTCCCGCTCCGGCGCCTGCACCGGCCCCCGCCGCGGCCCCGGCAGCGGTGGCCACCTCGGCTCCGGCCCCGGCGGCCGCGCGTCCGACCGCGGCCAAGCGCTGCGCCGCAACCAAGGGCCGGGCCCGGGTGCTCTGCCGCGCCAAGGCCTCGCGCACGGCCGCCCTGCGGGCCTGCAACAAGCGCTCCGGTCGCGCAAGGGCCCTGTGCCGCGCCCGCGCCAACCGTGTTCACGCCCTGCGTGTGTGCTCCGTGCGCACGGGCACGGCCCGCAAGCGCTGCGCCCGCCAGGCCGGGGCGCGCTACGCCGCCGCCGTGCGGGCGGCACGCCGCCGCTAGCGCACCTGCCGGGGGCTCAGGGCCATCACGGCCTTGGGCCCCCGCACGGTCAGGGCCGCACCCGCCCTACCGGTTGAGCCGCAGCGCCCTCTGGGCCTT